>NZ_ATUZ01000016.1 GCF_000420465.1 Desulfovibrio desulfuricans DSM 642
CTTCAAAAGTTTTTTGAGATCACGTCCTTTAGGACGACAATATCAAGTGCCTGCTCGCCTACAAGTCTTTTCAGCCGTGCGTTTTCTTCCTCTAACTGGCGTAATCGCTTTGCGTCAGAGATGTTCATTCCACCGAACTTGCTGCGCCACTTGTAAAAGGTCGCATCCGAGATGCCATGCTGACGGCATAGATCGACAACGCGAACTCCAGCCTCGGCTTGCCGCAAAATTCCAATAATCTGTTCTTCGGTGAATCTGCTACGTTTCATTCTTGTGCTCCTATGTCAGGAACACTAACTTTTCAATGGCATACTTTTCGGGGGGAGGGTCAACTGTAAATCTCCCATTAATTGTTGCGCGGCATCCTTATGAGCTTGAATATTTTTTTAGTCTAATATGATAGGTAGCTTTAAGGTGCATATTGGCTGTCATTCTATGATTGAATGATGGGTAGGTTCTGTTGGGCAGACTTTCTGGGCCTTCCTTGCCTGCTGCGCTTTGGCAATGATGATCTTGGCTTGGGGTTGCCTGCGGCCTTATCAATGCATTCATCAAGAGAATATGTCTGAGGTTGGGGAATGAGGGGCACTCTCTTGGCGCTTATCAAAAATCATGGATGCAGATTCTTGTGCCGCCGCCCTGGAGGCAATGAACCGGTACGGCGTACCGGAAATCTTCAACACTAACCAAGGCTCGCAGTTCAGGCGTTACGTGTTTACACGAACTCTCAGAGAGGCCGGAGCACGTATTTCAATGGATGGCCGAGGTCGCTGGATGGACAACGTGACGATCGAATGGCCCTAGCTTTTCTGAAGTATGAATACGTGCATTTGAGGGGGGAGGCCGGGAGTGATCTTCTCCACGTCCTGGTCTGGCGGCTTGAGTTCTACAACAATCGGTGTTCGCACAAGGCCTTCGATGGCATAAATCTGATGGGGATATGACAGCGTTTAGGCCAGAGAGGGCCCGGCCTTGCCAAAGGAGGCATAGCCATGAAACTGTCCACCTTGGTTTTGCCGTTGACTGGTCCGGAAAAGTGAACCCCCTTATTGGGGGGATCTGTCGAAAAACTGTCCGGTGAAGGGGTTTGCCCCCGTCTTTGGTCTAGGCCCAAAATGCCTTATGGGAGGCAGTTTTGCCGCTGGTGGATATTCTCAAATCTAACATGCTGAAATAAAATGAAAAAGCCCTTGCAGCTATTAACTGCAAGGGCTTACTTTCGTTTGGCTCCCCGAGACGGACTTGAACCGCCAACCTAGTGATTAACAGTCACCCGCTCTGCCAATTGAGCTATCGGGGATCGTTCAGGCAAGGAAGTGTTTACGGAAAAACAGGGGCAAGGTCAAGCGAAAACTGCAAAAAAAATTTAGATCATCCCTTGATGCACCGCAAAAGCTTTTTCTGGTAGCGTTCCGCCTCGCTGTACACGCAGCCGCAGTAGGGCTGGCGGTAGAGTTCCATGGACTTTGAGCGGTCTATGCCTTCCTGCCAGTCCGCGCGAAAATCGCGATAGGCAAAGCCTGGTGCGCCCTCCTGGGCCGCCAGTTGCTCGCCTGCGGCCTTGATGACCTCGTGGGGCTGATAGCGCGAGTAGAGCAGGCTGCTGCTCACCCAGGCAAAGCCTTGCTGCCGCGCAAAGGCAAACGCTGCCTGCATGCGGCTTTCGCAGCAATAGGCGCAACGGGCGGGCGGTGTGTCGCGCCCCGTCACAGCGCGCAGCCAGTTGGTGATGTCCCATGTTTCATCGGCGTAAATGATCGGCACGCCCAGGCGTTCGGCACATTGCCCTGCGGCCTCCCGGCGGCGCAGATATTCTGCCAGCGGCTGGATGTTGGGATTCATGAACCATGCGGTCACGGCAAAGCCCTCGTCTAGCAGGCGCGTGATGGGCATGACGGCACACGGCCCGCAGCAAACATGCAGCAGCAGGCTGTTGGCGGGCAAGGGATTTGTGGGCGCAGCTACAATGGAGCCTGCCAGAGTGGAGTCGGCGGGCGCGGCGTCAGCCGGGGAGTGCTGTGCAGAAACAGCAGCCGGGGTTTCCACCCCGGCTGCCGCACCGTATTCTAAGGACGAACCATTATTTCCAGACATTTACCATAATCCTGCTCAATCTCGCGCAGGGTGTCGCGCTTGTGGTTCAGCAGATACAGGGCCAGTTCCGGGCTTGCCGGGTATACGCATTTTTCCTTGGGCTCTGCGCTGATCATGCGGCGCAGTTCGCGCAGGGCCTGTAATGCCTGCCACTCAATATTGCGACGCATGCCTGTGCCGCCGCAGGCGGGGCAAGGTTCAAGCGAGATGGCCAAAGCCGAGGAGCCAGTGCGCTGGCGCACCAGTTCCAGCAGGCCGAAGGAACTCATCCGGGCAACATCGTGCCGTGCGCGGTCATTCTTCATGGCTGTGCGCAGGGTTTTTTCCACTTCAAGCACGTGTTTTTTGTCGCGCATTTCAATGAAGTCGATCACCACCTGGCCGCCGATGTCGCGCAGCTTGAGGTGGCGGGCAATGGCTTCGGCGGCTTCCATGTTGGTTTTGTGCGCCATGGCCTCAAAGTTGCCCTTGCCGGAAATTTTGCCGGAGTTGATGTCGATGGCCATGAGGGCTTCCGTCTGATCGAACACCAGACGCCCGCCAGAGGGCAGCAGCACTTCGCGGGAATAAATCTGCTCCAGCTGGCGGCGCAGATTAAAGCGTTCCCACATGGGGGTGCGCATGTCGGTGTGCACCCGCACAATATCTTTGCGGCGGGGGAACAGCAGGTTCACGGTGTCACGCACGCTCTGCGCCACTTCATCATTATCAACCCAGATTTCGCACACGTCCTCGGTCAGATAGTCGCGCACGGCGCGCTCTGAAAGACCCGGCTCCTGGTAGATAAGGGTCGGGGCGGAAACCTCGGTGGCCTTTTTGCGGATATCGCGCCAGACACGCTTGAGATACTGCAAATCGTTCTTGAGCGTGGTTTTGGTGGTTCCGGCGCTGACAGTACGCACAATGACGCCAAGCCCCTGACCGGGGTCAATGCCGTTCATCATTTCGCGCAGGCGCGAACGCTCATCATCGTCATCCACCTTGCGGGAAACGCCGATCTGATCCTGCCCCGGCGTAAGCACAAGGAAGCGCCCGGCAAGGGAAAGCCATGTGGTCAAAAACGCGCCCTTGCTGCCGGTGGGTTCTTTGACCACCTGCACCAGCACTTCCTGACCCGCCTTCAGCACCTTCTGAATGGGCGGAAATTTTTTGCCCTTGGAGGGTTCGTGGTGGGCCAGCCAGTATTCGGGATGCACCTCGTCAATCTGGAGGAATCCGTTCTTGCCAGCGCCGTAGCTGACAAAGGCGGCCTGAAGGTTGGTGTCGATATTGTGGATGACACCCTTGTAAATATTGCCCTTGATTTTGCGCTGGTGCAGCATGTCCAGATAGTATTCCAGCAACTGGCCGTCTTCAGCCAGGGCGACTTCTACCTGTTCGCCGGGCAGCACGCTGATGAACATGCGCCGCTTGCCCTTGGGGGCTTCGGTAGGAGCCTTGTCAGCATTGGCAGCCTTGTTGCCTTCTGTGGATCTGCCGCCTTCAGCCGGCTTGCCGTTTTCAGGCTTGTTCAGCTGTTGCTGCTGTTGTGGCTTGGCCTGCCTGGCGGGCTTGTTCTGCCTGGGGGCGTTCTGGGGGCGCGTATCCTGCGCGCGGCTGGCCTGCTCTGGCGCGTCATCGGCCAGATCAAGAGCATCGTCATCATCGTCGAGAGGGGCGGTGCTGGCCTGATCCTCGGCGGTTTGCGCGTCATCCTGTCCGTTCAGTTCTTTTTTACGGTTGCGGCCACGCCCGCCCCGACGTCCACGCCGATTCTTGCGGCGCGGGCCATCCCCTGCAGCGGCGTCGCCGGAGGCCGATGCAGAACCGCTTTCAGCGGCCTGTTCCGCATCCTGTTCCGCTTGGGCGGCAGGTGTGCCTACTGCTTTGTCTGCGGGCTGACTTGCGGCCTGGCTCACATTTTGATCGGCAGCCGGTCTGGGGCTTTGACCGCGTTCCGCTGCGGGGGCGTTCTGGCGCCGCGCTGCGTCTGCGGGTTTGTCTGAAATTTGTTCCGACGCCTGCTTTGCGCTCAGCTCAGCTGCTTTTGCAGGGGCTTGAGCCACGGGAGCCGGGCTAGTGAGAGCCGCAGAAACCGCAGGCTTGTCTGATGCGGGGCTTACGGACTTGGGGGCTGTGCCTGCAGGCGCTGCGTCAAGTGTCTGTGCAGCTACCTGAGCAGTGGCTTTTGCACTGCTTTCTGCCGCTGTTTTTGCGGGCCGACCTTTGGGAGCCTTTGCGGCAGGCTTTTGGGGCGCGGCTTCCTGCTTGGAGCGATCAGAAGCTTTTGCAGTTTTGGCCGTAGCCGCAGCTTCAGTTGTGCTGGCTTCAGTTGTCTTGCCCTTGCGGGGCGTTGCGGCTTTGCCCGCAGTCTTGCCCACAGCTTTGGCAGGAGCCTTGCCCGGAGTTTTGCCAGCAGCCTTGAGGGCCTCAGCAGCAGGGGCGGCGGCTGACTTGGGCGCTACGGCATCTGCCGCGCTGCCAGAAATTTCTTTGGAGGGCTCAGCCGTTTTTTTAGCTTTGGCGGTAGTCGTCTTTGCTGTTTTGCCCGCGCTGCGGCCTGCGACCTTGGCGGTTGATGCGGCTTTTGATGCCGAGGTCTTGGATGAAGCTGATTCGGCCTGGGCGGCCTTGGAATCGGAAGCGCCTTTAGAATCAGAAGAATCCTTGGCGGGCTTTGATCCGGAGGTTTTGGACGCGGCCTTGCCGGAAGCTGTTTTGCCAGAGGCTGGCTTGGCGGCTGGTTTGGCTTTGCTGCGTGTTGTGGTTGAACGTTTGGGCTTGGAAACTTCCTGCGACGATGCATCCGTGGCTTGCTGTGAAGCGACCACGGGGGTGTCTTGGTCTATAGTCATGAAAATCCTTTTGCTGCGGGGCGTTGAGCCTCCGCAAAAATTTCAGCCAGCATGCCATGCACTTACGGGAATGTGCCGTATTTGCTCCGCCGCAGCGCCAACAAGGCGCGCGAAGGCGGCAGCATGCTAATCCGCTTTTTGGAGAGTACGTTTTTTTTGAAAATATGCAAGCGGGCAAGGGCGGGGCGGGAAAATGAGCGCGGCGTGAACTGTGCCTGCCATCCTAACATGCTGCGGAGGCAGAAGAAAAATTGTGGAGGCGGGTGTGGATCTGGGGCAAGGGCCGCATCCGTCGAATCACATCCTTACAATGCGTTCCGGCAGATGCGGCAGGCAAAAAATTAGTCTTCAAGCATCTTGAGTTCGGCGGAGAGCTGGCCCGAATTGGAGCGCAGCAGCACGTAGCCGCCCTGCGCAAGCATGCCGGGGTTGACCACAAGGGTGCGGCCCACGCGGTCCATGGCGCGCGATTCGTGGATATGCCCGCACAGGCAGATGTCCGGCTGGGCTTCTTCAAGAAATTCGCGCACGGCTGTGGAACCCACATGAATGCCGCCGGGGATCATGTCGCAAGCGGTATCCTTGGGCGGATTGTGCGAAACAAGCACGCTGTGCGGATAGTGGCGGGCTTTTTGCCAGCAGGTTTCAAGCCACGCGGAAAATGCGGATTCCGGAAATTCGCTCGGCGTGCCAAAGGGCGTAAATGTGGAGGCCCCAACGCCAAAAATGGCGATTTCGGGCGTAAGCTCACGAGTGACGGCGTGGAGATTCCAGCCTTTTTCGCTCAGCCACTGGTCAACTTCAGGCCTGTCCATGTTGCCGATCTGAGCCAGCACGGGGATGTCGTGGACGCACAGGGCGCTCATGACCAGCTCTGCCTGCTTGACGCCGCCGGTGATGGTCAGGTCGCCGGTAACGATAATGCCGTCAGCCTGCGAGAGTTCCGGTATCTGGGCAAAACGTTCAGGCTCGTCGTGGATGTCGCCCACGGCGATCCAGAGAAAATCCTGAGAGTCGGCGCTTGGCATGGTGTTGCTTCCTTTGTTACAGTGGCGCAGGTGTTGAGAATGCCACACATTGCACCACAAGGAAAGAGACGCTTGCCCTCCAATGCCACACCCTCCGTGCCTGTGCCGCCCAGTCAGCCAGTGAACCAGCCGGATGCTCCGCTAACGTGCCCGGCGGGCAATCTTTCAGCCGTGCTGTCCGAGGCTATGGCTCAGGCCAGAAACGATGTGCGCAAAGCCATGCGGCGTCTGCGGGTGGAGCAGTCCCCCCAGTTGGCAGAAATCCGCAGCAAGGCGGCGCAGAGCAGGCTGATGGAATCCGCCCTGTGGAAGAATGCCCGCTCCGTGGCCCTCTATGTGGGGGTTAGGGGTGAGCTTGGCACGCAGGCATTGCTGCGCGCGGCATGGCGGGCTGGTATGCTCGTGTGGCTGCCGCGTGTGCGGCGCAGCGAACCGGGATTTATGGACTTTGTGGCCTGCAGCGGCCCGGATCAGTTGCGGCCCGGCCCTCTCGGCCTGCTTGAACCGCACGATTCCCTGCCCGGTTTCGGGCCGGAAGCGGCGGGCGGCAGCGGCGCGGGGGAAGCATACCCCCTTGCCCCCGATCTTGCGCTCCTGCCCGGTGTGGCTTTTGATCTCACTGGAGGGCGGCTGGGCTATGGCGGCGGCTATTACGACCGCTTTCTGGAAAAAGGATTCACCTGCCCCCGCGTGGGCCTGTGTTTTGAATTTCAGCTTGTGGAATCCCTGCCCCTGGCCCCCTGGGACCAGCGGGTCAACTATATATGTACTGAAGAGCGTATGCTGTGTCTGTAAGCTATATCCCCTTTATTTTTCCCGGTGTTCCGCAGGTGCGTTGCGCCTTTCAGACCCGCGCCGGAGGCGTGAGCCTTGGCGAGTTTGGCGGCGGCAACATTGCTTTTACCGTGCAGGATAAGCCCGAACACGTCATTGCCAACCGCCATAGCCTGCTGGAAGGCCTGCGCCCGCAAGGCATGACCGCCTGGGCCGAACTGATGCAGGTGCACGGCGATGGTTTTGTTTTTGAGCCGGAGGCCGTGGCCTGCGAAACGCCCGTCACGGCGGAAGGCGACGGCATGGCCACAGAGCGTCCCGGCCTTGGGCTGCTCATCAAAACGGCAGACTGCCAGCCCATCCTTATTGCCCACAAAAGCGGCGCGTACATCGCCGCCATGCATGCGGGCTGGCGTGGCAACCGCTGCGATTTCCCCATCACGGGCGTGGCCCGCTTCTGCGAACGTTACGGCCTTGAACCGCGCGATCTGCTGGCTGTGCGCGGCCCCAGCCTCGGGCCGGGCAAGGCGGAATTTGTCAATTTGGGCAAGGAGTGGGGCGAACCCTACCTGCCCTGGTTTGATGCCAGCAGCAAAACCATGGATTTGTGGGGCCTCACGCGGCACCAGCTTGAGCGCGCGGGCCTTTTGCCGCGCAACATCTATGGGCTGGACATCTGCACCGCCAGCAACAACGAGCAGTTTTTTTCCTACCGCTGCGCCAGACGCTCGGGCCGTCAGGCCAGCCTTGTGTGGATAGCAGCCTGAGCCATTGACAGGCCGCAAGGCCGCGCCTAGAGTGTTGGCGGCATTGGTAGCCGGGTAGACCGGCTTGAAAAGGGAATCCCGTGAAAAACGGGAGCGGACCCGCCGCCGTAAGGTTCTTAACCTTGCTCCATCTTGCGCCACTGGAAACGGGAAGGCCGGAGCAGGGGAACCAAGCCGGAAGACCTGCCATGCCCCAAGGTGCGCAGTCATGGAATGACGGCACCACGGTGCGGCATTGGCCGCCCCACGGCAACGGGTTTTTGCCGGCAGGACAGAGGAAATACGGGCCTCTTCCACCACGAGTGGAAGAGGCTTTTTTTATGCCCGCGCGGCGCAGGCCGCCACTGGGCAAGGGTCTGACCCCTGAGGTCAGCCAACGCTTTGGCCCGCGTTTGCCCCCGCAGGCTACGGCCAGAGGGCTGGCATGACCAGAACGACCGCATCTTCTCCCTCCTCCTACCCGCAAACCCGCAGGCTGTGGCCGGTTTTTACCGGTCTTGTGGTCGTGTGGCTTGTTTCGCTGCCGCTGGCCTGTTTGCCGGGGCCAGTGCCCTTGAGCGCGCAGAGCGTGTTTCGCGCTTTGGCGGCATTGGCAGGCTTTGCGGCCACGCCCGATGATCCGGCCCTGACCGGAGTTGTGGTGAGCATCCGCCTTGCCCGGGTGTGCCTGGCCGCCCTGTGCGGCGGCGCTCTGGCTATGGCTGGGGCAGCATTGCAAGGCGTGTTGCGCAATCCGCTGGCTGATCCCTTTACTCTGGGCATTTCCGCCGGGGCTGCCTGCGGGGCCAGTATGGCTATAGCCCTTGGCGGGCCGCTGGTCGCCATGCTGGGGAGCATCCCGTGGCTGGGCGGCGTGCCGGGGCTGGTCGGGTTCAGCCATGCCGGGCTGGTGGCCCCTGCGGCCCTGATCGGCGCGCTGGCGGCACTTGGCGGCGCACTGTGGCTTGGGCGCGGCGACGGCGCATTCAGCCGGGAGAGCGTTATCCTTGCGGGCATTGCCGTGGCTGCATTTTTGGGGGCGCTGGTGGCCCTTGTGAAGGCCCTCAACGAGGAATCCGTAACCAGCATCGTGTTCTGGATCATGGGTTCCTTTCAGGGCCGGGGCTGGAGCAGTCTGCCTCTCTTGCTGGCGACCCTTGTACCGGGCTTGCTGGCAACGGCCTTTGGCTGGCGCTCCCTGGACGTGCTTGCCCTAGGCGATGAACAGGCCGCTCAAACAGGCCTTGATGTGGGCCGCGCCCGCCTGTGGCTGCTGGCCGGGGCAAGCTGCATGACAGCTGGCTGCGTGGCCGTGGCCGGGGTGATTGGATTTGTGGGGCTGGTGGTGCCGCACGTGTTGCGTTTGCTGCTGGGCTGGGGGCACGGCCCCTTGCTGACTGCGGCCTTTTTGGGCGGCGGGGTGCTGCTGGTCTGGGCGGATGTGCTGGCCCGTTGCGTGCTTTCCGGCGGACAGGAACTGCCCGTGGGCGTGGTCACAGCCTTGCTTGGCGGGCCGTTTTTTGCCCTGCTGGTGCGGAGGCGCTGATGCTGCGGCCTGACCAAGATATTCGCCATGAGGGGCGCACAGCACCGCCTGTGCTGCGTATTGCCGGGGTGCGCGCCGGATACGGCGGGCAGAGCGTGCTGCACGAGGCGGGCTTTACCCTGCACGCCGGAGAGTGCGCCGCCCTGCTTGGCCCCAATGGCAGCGGCAAAACAACGCTGCTGCGCGCCCTTTCGGGGGTGCTGATGCCGCAGGCTGGCACCATTGAGATTCAGGGGCGTCCGCTGGCGGCATTGAAGCCGCGAGAGCGCGCCCGCATGGTGGCGGTGGTGCCGCAGCGAGGGCAGTTGCCGCAGGGCCTTACCGCACGGCAGATGGTGCTGCTCGGACGTTTTGCCCATCTTTCGTGGCTTGGGGCCTATGGGCGGGAAGACTATGCGGCGGCAGACCGGGCGCTTGAAGAAACCGGGGCCGCGCCGCTTGCACACCGCAGGCTCACCGAACTTTCGGGCGGCGAGTTGCAAAGGGTTTTGCTGGCCCGCGCCCTTGCGCAGGAAAGCCCGCTCCTGCTGCTGGACGAACTGGCCGCAGGGCTGGACTGGGCGCGCATGGTTGATCTGTTCAACCTGCTTGAACGCCGCCGCGCCGCCGGAGCCTGCGTGTTCATGGCCGTGCACGACTGCAATCTGGCTGCCCTCTACGCCACGCGCCTCATGGGGCTGCGGGACGGAAATCTGGTTTTTGACGGGCCGGTAGCAAAGGTTTTTACAGAGGAGAATCTCGGTGCGCTTTACAACATACCCATCTGCGTGTTGCCCCACCCAAGGTGGGGGTTGCCCCAGGCCCTGCTTGCCAGCGCAAAAGGCCCGTGGAGCGGGGAAAAATCTGCTGCCCCGGCGGCCTCTGTTGATGACGTTGTGTCTGATGCTCTGTCTGGTTCTATTCCCGGCAGGAGCGCAGGCGGCTAACTCTGAAAACAGCGAACGTCGTGATTCCGCCCCTATTGTCATCACGGACGACACGGGCGCAACAGTAACCTTTGCCCAACCTGTCAAAAGGGTGATCGCGCTGTACGGAGCGTTTAACGAGATTTTTCTGGCTCTGGGCGCTGGCGACCTGCTGGTGGCGCGCACTGCTGCGGACGGCAATCTGCCGGAGCTTGCGGCCCTGCCTGCCATTGGCACGCACATGCGTCCCAATGCCGAGCTTGTGCTGGCGCAACAGCCGGATGTGGTTTTGCAGCTTGAAGGCCGCAGCGAAGCCCAGACACAGACCGAGAATCTGCGTTCCCTAGGCCTCAAGGTACTGACCTTTGAGGTAAATTCCTTTGAGCGGCTGTTTGAGGTGACGGAAACTTTGGGGCGGCTTGCCGGGCGCGAGGATAAAGCCCAGGCTCTTGTAAACGGCTGGAAGAGCCGTGTGCAGGCATTGCGCAGCCGCAATGCCTGCAAGCCCGTGGTCCGCGTCTTTTACGAGGTGCGTTATCCCAATCTGCTGGCGGCGGGGCGCGGCGGCATCAGCAGCGAAATACTTGCCCTTGCCGGGGGCGGAAACGTGGTGAGCGACAGCAAAAAGCTGGTGCGCTACAGCGAGGAAGCCCTGATTGCGGCAGACCCGGATGCGTACATTATTCAGAAAGGCCCCATGAACCCTGCGCCCACGCCTCTGGCCGAGCGCGACCATTATAAGGATTTGCGCGCCCAGCGAGCTGGCCGAGTGCTCGTGGTGGACGAAGAGCGTTTTGCCCGCCCCGGCCCCCGCGCCCTGGATGCGGCGGAAGAGCTGGATAGCTGGCTGCATCGCTGATCCCATAAATATTTCAGAGCATTGTAAAGAGAGAAGATAATGAACGGAATTCTCTACGGCGTGGGCGTCGGCCCCGGCGCGCCTGATCTTTTGACCCTGCGGGCAGTCAGGGTGTTGGGCGAGGTGGATGTTATCCTTGCGGCAGCCTCGCCCCGCAATGATTTTTCAGCGGCGCTGGACACGGCGCGCCCGCATCTGCGGGCCGATGTGCGCGTGTTGCGGCTGGAATTTCCCATGACGCGCGATCGTTCCGTGCTGCGTGAGGCGTGGCGCGTAGCGGCCCAGACTACCAGAGATGTGCTGGAAAGCGGGCAGAGCGCCGCTTTTCTGACCATTGGCGATCCTTTGGTGTACAGCACTTTTGGCTACCTCATGCGCACCCTTGGCGAATGCGCGCCGCATTTGGCGGTGGAGGTCATTCCCGGCATCACGTCCTTTCAGGCGGCAGCTGCCCGCACCCGCACCGTTTTGTGCGAAAACGGCGAGACCTTGCGCATCATACCGGGCATCAACAGCCGGGAGAGTCTGGAAGATTCCCTGCTGCAGAGTGATACTGCTGTTATTCTCAAGGCTTATCGAAATTTGCCTGCCATTGCGGAAGCCTTGGGCGCAACCAACAGGCTGGAGTCGTGCGTGCTGGCGAGCCATGTGGAGCAGCCTGCGGAGAAGGTCTGTCAGGGGCTTGGCGGAGCTTGTGCTGCGGGTGAAACTCCGCCCTATATGTCGTTGATTCTGAGCCGTAAGCCGCAGGCGTAGCCCTGTGGCAGTGTAAGGGTTGGAGAGGGCAAGAAAAGGCGGGAAGAGTTTGGGTGGCGTGGGTGAGCCTGTCGGGCTGATTTACGCAAACTCGACTTTTTCGGCCTGACTGCGTTAAAGTCCTGTTTTTGATGCTCACGTACTTGAGTACGCTGCGCTCAAAAACAGGACTTTTCCTTGTCAGTCCAGAAAAATGCGTATTTTGCAAACTCGACCAACACCAACCATCGCCTTCGCCTTGCTCCGGCGAGTTTAAGGAAGGTTACTTCACGACCAGCTTTTGATGCTGAGTGATTTTTTTTAGCTCGTAACTCATCCGCCTGATCGGGGTTGAATGGAAATTGTCGTTATCGCATGTAACTTGTCTATGTGATACCGGTATTTGTTTACTACCGTGATTAGTCCGGGCTTGGTGGTGACTGAAACATCAGAAGCTACGGGAAAAGAGGACAAGACCACGCCCTAAACGAACAGCTAAACCCGTGGGATTTGGCTGAAGTGGATATTGACCGAAGCGAAAGCCCCCTCTGGCATTTACGCGGCGCGGAGGGAGATCACCTGAGCGAGCGCAGTGAGCGAGGGAAGCTCCCGCAGCTATGGCCGCGTTGCCCTCGCCACGCTAAGGAAGTTGAAAACCTGAAGGGGTGCTTCGGGGGGGGATGCAAGGGGGGCCGAGAAGGGGGCGTAGCCCCATAACCGGCCCCGCCTTGCCGCGCGCCGCGCAGGCGTCCCCAACCCCGCCGGACGGCGGAATCCCGTGCCCGAAGGGCAGAAAAAAGATAAGCTTAGTGCCTCTCGGGCGAGACTGAGCCGCGCAGGCGTACCAACTCCGCCGGATGATGGAATCTAACGCTTGACCGGCATAAACAGATCAAACGGCATACTCGGATTCCAGTCCGCAGGGTACAGCTCAAAGCAGGGGGCCTGCTCGTTCAGTTTCCATTCCTGCTGCCCGCCAAGCCATGTCTGGTACATGAACATGTATCCCGCACCGATGCTTTCCAGATTTGGCACAGTGCAGCGGGCGTATAAGCCGGACGGTATGGCGGTTGTTTCAATGCCTGCCGGAATCTGTTCGTCAGCCTCAACGGCGGCCCAGTAATCAAAATCCTCGGCATTGAGCATAATGGAAACGCCGTAGCTTTCCTTGCCATAAATTTTGGGCATTTGCGGACAGAAGTTCTGCCACAGGGCCTGGCAGTCTTCCTTGGCTTTTGCCATATTGGTACGCACTTTGATGCCCATAAGCGGCTTGGCCGGAAAATCCACAACTTTTATTTCAAATCCGTTCATAGTTACTCCTTGCGGGGATATATTGTGTCGGGTCAGCATGTTCCTGCTGGCGAAAATTCGCTCGACTTTTTTTGCGCTTCTGCCCACCGTGGCCCTTGGCGGCCAGAACCGAGATGGGAGAATAAATGGAAACACTTACCTACCAGCAGCGTATAGGCCTTGTGCTGCGCCACATTGAGCAGCACCTTGATGACAGGCCAAACCTGGAAGAGCTGGCGCGCATAGCCTGTTTTTCGCCCTATCACTTTCACCGGATATTTTCATCCATGGTGGGCGAGAGCGTTGCGGCGTACGTGCGCCGTTTGTTGCTGGAACGCGCCGCTATGCAGCTTGGGCATTCCCCTGAATCTGTCACCCAGATAGCCCTTGGCGCGGGCTACGATAGCTTGGACGCATTTACGCGGGCTTTTCGGGCGCATCAGGGCATGCTGCCGTCTGAATACCGCCGCAGGAAGGGGCATCTGGAGGTTGCCCGCAGGCGCGATCTGGCGCGCCCTCTGTTTTATCATGAAATGACCGACCTCCCACCCATGAATGTACGTGTTGAAAAATTCGCACCGCTTTTGGTGGCTGCCGTGCGGCATACAGGGCCGTATGACGAGAGTTTTCCTGCATGGGAAAAACTGTGCGGCGCGCTGGGGGCCAACGGCCTGCTTTCTGATGCCTCAGCGGCTTACGGCGTGAGCTACGACAACCCGGACATCACCGCGCCCCAAAAGTGCCGCATGGATGCCTGCGTCAGCCTGCCGTCAGGATTGCTGGAAACAAGTGTCGAATTGTGCCCCCTGCTACAGAATGAGGATATTTTTTTGCGGCATATTGGCGGGGAACAGGAGTATGCCGTGTTGCGCATCAGGGGGCCGTACTCTCTGCTGCATCCGGCCTACAGGTCGCTGTTTGGCATGTGGTTCCCGCAGAGTGGACGCGAACCGTATAATGATCCGGGCTTTGAAATTTACTGGAATTCACCGCAAACGACCCCTCCCGCAGACCTGCTGACGGAAATATGCATTCCTCTCAGACCGATTGATAAGCCCTGATGTGCCGAGCATCGTGTGCACACGATGCTGGACAATATGACAGGAATTTGGTTTGGTAGATAAACAAATGATTGTATGGTGTTATGTGAAAAACAATTTTAATTACTTTTGCTGATAGCCTAAAATATTTAAAGACTGTGCCGATAAAGAAAATAGGACGCTAATAGTATAAAATCCCCCCTCTCCTGGAGAATCGACCATGAGCCTTTTAAAAAATACACGACTGCAAACAAAGCTCATTGTGAGTTTTATCCTGTCTTCGCTGATGACCTTGGGTGTAGGCGTTTTTGCCGTTTTTGAGCTGGGTAAGGTCAATAATGCGGACACAATCCTTTATGAGCGCGCCACAGTCCCCATGGCGGATCTGCTGAAGCTTTCCGTGGGTTTCCAACGTATTTGCGTCAACATGGAAGGTATCGTTGGTGCATCGTCTGATGCGGAGGTTAAGCAACGTACTGCTCAGATTGAAGCACTGCGCAAAGAAATAGACGAAAGCTCAAAAGCTGTGGAAAAGACCCTGATTTCTGCCAAGGCAAAGCAGATTATTGAAGAGTACAAGGTACACCGCGCTGCGTTCAGAGGCATGACGGACAAGGTTCTCAAGTTGAAGCAGGCTGGTGATTCCGCCGGAGCCGAAGCCTATCTTGATAGTGAAGGAAACAAGCTGGCCGACCAGTATCAGAACGCAATCAACCGCCTTGTGGAGTCCAAGGAAGAGCAGGGTCATCTGCTCGCCCAGTCCAATGACGAACTGGCTGATTTTTCCAAAAAAATGATTTTTGCGGCCATTGCCATTGGTTTTATTTTGTCTGTGGGGCAGGGCATGTTGCTCACGCGTGAGGTTATGCGGCAGCTTGGCGAAGACCCTGGCTATCTCGCCGAAGTTGCAGGCAAGATTGCTGACGGCGATCTGGATGTGACATTCCGTCAGCAAAAGAAGCCCGGCGGCGTTTATCATGTCTTGCAGAACATGGTGGGAACCATGAAGGACAAGATCGCCGAGGCGGAGCAGAAAAGCGCTGAAGCTTCGGAGCAGGCCCACCATGCGGAAATAGCCACGCAAGAGGCTCAGGCTGCCAAGGTGCAGGCAGAGCGCGCCAAGGCCGAGGGTATGTTGCAGGCCGCGCACCAGCTTGAAAGCGTGGTTGAGGTGGTATCAACTACCACAGAGCAGCTTTCTGCGTTGATTACGCAGTCGAGCAATGGGGCAGAGGAACAGTCTCGGCGTGTTTCGGTTACGTCTTCTGCCATGGACGAAATGAACGCCACCGTGGGCGAAGTTGCGGAAAATGCCGCCAAGGCCTCTGATACCTCCGATACCGCGCGCACCAAGGCGCAGGAAGGGGCGCAGCTGGTTCGCAATGTGGTGAGCGACATTACTGCGGTGCAAAAGCAGTCGCTTGAAGTCAAGGCCGATATGGCTACGCTCGGCAAACAGGCCGATGGCATTGGGCAGATCATGAGCGTTATTTCAGATATCGCAGATCAGACCAACCTGTTGGCCCTTAATGCCGCCATTGAGGCGGCTCGGGCTGGCGATGCCGGGCGCGGCTTTGCCGTGGTGGCTGATGAAGTGCGCAAACTGGCGGAAAAGACCATGACAGCCACGCAGGAAGTGGGCGGCGTTATTCGTGGTATTCAGGAAGGAACCCGCAAAAGCATTGACGGCGTGGACAAGTCTGTTGCCACCATTGAAAGCGCCACGCATCGGGCTTCGCTTTCTGGCGAGGCGCTTACACAGATTGTCAGCCTTGTGGAACAGGCAAGCGATCAGGTGCGCTCCATCGCCGCAGCCAGTGAGCAACAATCGGCATCCAGCGAGGAAATCAGCCGCTCCGTGGAGCAGGTAGCAACGATTTCGGCAGAAACGGCGCAAGCCATGGGAAGGGCCAACCAGGCCATGAGCGAGATGGCCCAGCAGGCCCAGGTGCTGCGGCGGCTTATTCAGGAAATGAAGGCGGGTTAACGGAACGCCGTATCCAGGTTTGAGAGCAGAAAAAAGAAGAAAGCAAGGAGCGTCTGTAGGTGACAGTGGCCGCAAGATGCTTGTTTGCTGGTTATCCGCCAGTTTGGCAGCTATGGGCAAGGGGAGGATCGGGAAAGATCCTCCCCTTGCGGATTTTTATGATTTGTTTGCGCTTGCTGCTGCATGATATCTGGCTGGTTGCTGCGTGTGCCTGCCAGATATTTTTTAAGTATTGCAGTGATGTTGCGGTCTGGTCACGTTCTTGTGCAAGTTGCCGCCGCCAGGTTTACGCGCATTGCGCCTTGCTGACGGTTGGGTTATGATTTTGCGCATCGAAAGTTTGCCTGAGGCGCAATCCTGCGCGAGGCGAGCTTTTGCGGCCATGTCTCGGAGGCTTCAACGTGCGGCGTTTTTATCAGGAAAGCTGGCAGGGCATACCCTTCACGTCCTTTTCACATATTTCATTCTTTCATCTGGCGGAACCAAAGTTTTATGCGGTTTTTTACGAAGAGCTGTTCCGCCGCTACAAGAACTGGGAAGATTTGCCCTCTGTCTGGCGCGAAAACAAGCGCACAGACGCAAAGTGGCTTATCGGTCAGTTGCGTGCAAAGCTGGCGCAAGACCCCGCAGGGCGCACGGAACCCGTGCGCGTGCTGTCCATTGGCAGCGGCGTGGGCTATATGGAAAAGATTTTGCTGGAAGAAATGCCGGAGCTTGAACTGCATGTCAACGAACCCAGCACCGTAGGTATGAAGTGGCTGCGGGAATACATACCCAGCGACCGCATCTATATCGGGCTGCCGCCCATGTGTCTGCCCTCTGATGTGCAGTACGACATGATCTACCTGTCTACTGTCGACTACGGCATTCCTACGCGCGAGTTCCAGCATCTGCTCTGGGAACTGCGGGCGCAGCTTGCCCCCGGCGGGGAACTGGTGCTGCTTTCTGCGTCGTTGCTGGAAGAAGATTCGTTTATCGGCAGTTTTGTGAACGCCATCAAGATCGGCATCCGCGCGGCCCTGCACTATATGGGTATTCGTCGGCAGCAGTTCTGGGGCTGGCGCCGCACGCAGGATGAGTACCGCGATCTTTTCAAGGAGGCTGGCTTCACCCGGGTGAAGGACGGCTGGCTTGAAGACGGTTTTGAAACCTACTGGATTCGCGGTCAATAACGCTTATGCAGGCGGGAGCGCTCGCCGCTGAAGAATGTAACCGGCCCAAAGGCATTATGCTTTTGGGCCGGTTGTTGTTTGCCGTGCGGGATTTTTTGAGTGAAATGCCGGAGCAATCCGGCACCTGCCGGGTTTGTTGGATGGGGCGCTATGGCTGTGTCTCCGCAAAGGTCTGCAAGGAACCGTAGCGCGCCAGCACGGCGTTCAGGCTGCCGTCGAGCAGCATGGTCTTTTCTGCCAACCGTGCGCTGCTTTGATAAAAACCGTTGTGCCGCATGCGGGCCTCGCTGGCGTCATGCCCGCCGCCGGGGTGACTCATGATTTCAACCAGCGGGGCGCGCTCCTTTTGGCGCTGTATGGCCGCAAGGGAAGCGTCGGCCCGCGCAGCAGTAAGGTTGCCGCCGCTTACAAGCCCGCACAAAAAGCTGTTGCGGGCAATGCCCGCCTGATCCAGCAGGGCCGCAAACCCGTTCGACCAGTGCGCGAGCAGGGTGCGCCGCGCGCATCCCACAAGCATCTGCGCCAATGGCAGCGGGGGCAGGTGAGCGGGTTCCTTGGGCAGACGCACATAGGCAGGCAGGTGCTCCCGCATGAGGTCTCGCATGACTTCGCGCAGGGCGGGGATGGCGTGCACGTGCAGATGCCCGTCCAGATGCAGTCCTCCCCTTTGCCGCAACGGTAAAAAACCGCTGGCAAAGGCATCTATCTGCGCTTCAAATTCATTACGAATGGCTGAAAGCAGGGCCTTTTTGCGGGGGCCAGTGACCGTGGCAAGGTTATAGAGCATCTGCCCAAGCCCGTACCGAAAGATGCCATCTGCATCAACCAGCGGGCGCACTTGTGAAACGGGTGCAGTGCAACGCCCTTCAAGAATATTCAGGTGCAGGCATACGCGCACATTGGGCATGGCAGCCAGGTGTTGCAGGCTTTGTGCCGCGTGTGAGCCGCCCAGAATGACGGAAACCGAGCTCAGCGGCCCATGGGAGAGGCAGGCAAAGATATCCTGGCTAATCTGCCGGGTCAGGCCGCAGTCGTCCGCATGGACGATAAAGCGCATGGAAGGCAGTTTTTCGGCATCGCTTTGCTGACGCATGAATCAGGCGTCCGTCTTGTCGCCTTCCAGCGTTTCGGCCAGAAGATAGCGGGGTCTGCCCTTAAGCTCGACAAAGGCGTGGTGCAGGTAGGCCGAGAGAATGCACAGGCCTGTGAGAATGGCGCTGCCGGTCAGCAGCATCAGCAGAATGACCGTGGTAAAGCCCGATTGCGCTTGCCCTGTGGCATAGCTCCAAAGTGTCTCGCAGCCCATAATAAACGAAAAAACGTAGAACAGCAGGGTAATAATGCCAATGATCAGCAGGGGCTTGCCGCTGAAAGATGTCATGGAATCAACGGCCAGGGTGACTCTGCGGGCCAAACTCCATTTGCTGGTGCCGCCGCAGCGGACGCAGGGCGTAAACAGTATTTCCTTGTGCCGAAAGCCCATCCACGAAGTCAGACCCCGATAAAACAGCTTGCGTTCGCCAAGATTTTTCCAGGCGTCAACCACCTTGCGGTCAAGAAGCTTGAAGTCGCCCGAGCCTTTGAGGTCATATGAGGTCAGCATCTGAAAAATGCGGTAAAATGATACGGCGCAGATTCTGCTTAAAAATGACTCCATCTGGCGCTCCTGCTTGCGTACATCAACCACATCTACAGCGCCGGTGCGCCACAGGGCCACCATTTCTGGTATAAGCGCGGCGGGGTGCTGCATGTCGCTGTCCATGGTGATGACGGCATCTCCGCGCGCGGCCTCCAGGCCAGCGGAAAGGGCAGCATCCTTGCCGAAATTGCGGCTCAGGCGCAGGCAGCTCAGGTTGGCATATTGCCCGGTCAGCGCACGCATGGCGTCCCACGTGTTGTCTGTGGAGCCATCGTCAACCAGCACGATTTCGTAGCTGAGGCCGGTTTCTGCCCTCAGCGGCGCGAGCACATCAACGAGTGAAGCCACAAATTCGTGCAGATGAGCACCCTCGCAGTAAACGGGGGCGACAACCGAGAGAGTGGTTTGACGCATGCAAAGCCTCATTGTGTGACGTGTTCAGCCGCAATACCGCGTTTGGCGATAAACCAGCGGTCATTGCTCCAGAGAACGGTTCCCTGCGGTTCAATGTTCTGCCGTTCAGACATGGTTCCGCACAAAATCCACTGGGTGCCAGAGGCAAGCCATGCTGCGGTCAATCCCTGTTTATCCCGAATGGCGGTCAGGTCAAGCCAGCGGGCAGCTCCTTGCGCGTCCTGGCTGTACAGATAGGAAGATCCGTCTTTAAAAGCGTAGGCCAAGGGCCGATACAGGCGATAGCGCACGGCCATGGCATCGGGGTCTGCAAAAATGGGGGCATCTTGCGGGACAATCCGCTGCACGGCTTGCAGGGCTTCGGCGTAGTCTGCTCCCCGGCGCAGGCGAGCCTGTACTTTGGCAGGCTGCGGCAGTTCCAGCACATGTCTGAAAGCGAACCTTACCCCATAGGCCCATCGACCCTGATCGCACACAAGAACGACGATGACAGCGGCGATGGCAACAAGGCCCGCCCACTTGGGCGCGCGTTGCCAGAAGCAGGCAAAGCCGCAGACAATCATGAGCCAGCATAAAAAGATCACAAAGCGGACTCCACGGGGAAGCTCCGCTCCCATGGGCATTCTGCCGAGAGCCTGGGCTATGTGTGTTTCTGCTACGGAAAAGAGCAAAGCCAGGCACAGGCCCAAAAGCAGGGTGGGTACAATGGATGCCAGGCGTTTCATTGGTGCAGTGCCGTAACGGCGCACGACAAAAAATCCGGCAATGCCGCCAAGAATGAGAAAAAAGCTGTCGCTTCTGTAATGCAGGTGCCCTGTCAGTCTGCTCCAGAGCCCGCCTTCGTCTTCAAGAAAGCGGCGGTCAAAAACCTGCTGGAGCACTGCCATATCCTGCGGCGAAAATGGCGTGGCGGATTTGATGGAGCTTGTCAGATAGAGCAATGTGGGGAGGCACCAGGCAACAAGGCTCAACAGAAGCCATGCCCCGTGCCGCAACAGGCTGTCGTCTTTGGCCCTGTGAAAGAAAAAGACGGTAAACAGCATGCAGCTCGCCACCAGGGAACTGATGCTGTGCAGGTACATGCCGCAGCCCGAAACAAAAAGAATAAGAGGCCGGAGTTGCGGTTTGTCTAGAGCGGAAAGTGTTGCTGCCAGCAGTGCCGGGAACAGAGCGGCATAAAAAACACGCGGCGTTATGTCGCCCGAGCCAAAGCCCCAGTATGTGCCAAAGCTGACCCATACGGTCACGCCTGTCAGCAGGGCAAACAGGGCGGCAATCAGCGGAGTGTCAAACAGGCGGCGTCCGAGATAATAACAGGCAATGTAGTGGAAAAATACGCCCACAGCGCCAGCCCGTAGCATCCCCTGCACAATGTCGTCACCGGGCTGAAGAAGGCTCGCCAATGTTGATTCAAGACTGATGATGGAATTCGCAGTGGTTGGAATTGCTAATAGCGGGTCAAGTGAAAACAGTTCACGGCGCAGTTCGCCCGCCATATTTTGTACATAGCAGCAAAGGTCGCTGCTGATTTTAAGCCCATCGCACGAAAGCAGGCTCACTCCCCACAGTCCAAACAGGGTATAGCCAGCAATGGCAATGATAAAAATTATATCCCATAATGCGTAATTTTTTGAAAATCTGAAGAACATTTGCTGAACGCCTGGGTGGATTAGTTTGTAAGTCAGTTTGCTTAAGTAAAAGTATATCTGTGAGTAGTGTTTATGCGGTGCAGTTAGGTATAGGCCATTCCTGTTCTGTGCATTCCTTTGTGCGAGTTGGGTGCATACATTTTGATGATGTTATATGTCATTTTTATTTCAGTGAGATAGCGAAGTCAGGCTATTGCAAACTAACATATTTATCAACCGTATAGAAAGTAAGGATTATGTTTGGATGGAGATTGAACAGTAGGTTTCCTATGTATAATATCGTGTTTATAATTAAAAGACACGCAAAAATATACAGGGGTGTGGCTCAGGTATGGGCGATTGTGCTATAAGGGCGGCAGCAACGGGCGCTGGTTAGTGTGTACCCGTGTGCGTGTTTGATATAGCCCCAAGGACTTTGAGTCTGTTGCGGGAGAAGTGACGCGTGGTGGCGGGTGGGATGCGCCAGTGGGTACCCGCCTTGAAGCTTCCGGACGGGCGTATGTTGCTGCTTGGCGCTGGCAAAAAAAAGGCCGGGAGTTGTCCCGGCCTTAAATCACAGGTTGATTACAGCGTGCGGTGTCACATGCTATGCTTAAAAGCGGTCGGCGGCTGCCAGCATGCGACGCCACCAGTTCATCCAACCACCCCAAACAGAGCCGAGGATTGAATCCTCTTTGCGGCATCCGACGGTCCCCAGCATAACGGCATATTCCATACTTTGCCTCCTTGGTTCTGGTGGTTGCGAACAAAAAACTTCGCAGGTAAAAAATAGCACTCTCATAAATGGCTTGCAATAGTTTGGGAGCCTTCGGAGACCGGGATATCCGGGTTGGAAATCTTACCTGCTAATACTGCAAGGTATTTTAGCTAGTTGTGTTGGTAAACAGAAATAAAAAAAATATCGTTCTCAAGGTCCTGCCACCCTCAAAACCCAAAAAGCATCACAACTGGATAAGGCGGCAATCTGCCATTTGGTGGGGCAGCAAGTCGCATATCCCCCGCAAGAAACAGCCAAAAGGCGGTGATCGAGAAAGCTGGATGCTTCACCATTTGGAGTTCGCTTGTTTTTAAATGCTCCTCGCATTATTCAGTGATATATGTGATTGCGTTTTAGTTAACGGATTGGAGGGGGCATGTCGCGTCCGGATTTAAATTTGCTTTTGGCCTTGGATGCGTTGCTGGATGAGGGGAGCGTCATTGGCGCAGCCCGTCGCATGAATCTGAGCTCCCCGGCGATGAGCCGCACCTTGAGCCGGATTCGGGGCGCGCTGGGTGACCCCGTATTTGTTCAGGTGGGCCGCAAGCTCATCCCGACACCTAAAGCGCTCGCTCTGCGCGAGCAGGTGCGCATGGCGGTCGAGCAGGCTGCGCAGGTTTTTTCATCCAACGCTGAGATCGATCTGAAATCGCTGGAGAGGCGCTTTAATGTCCGCGCCACCGATGAATTTGTGAGCATGCATCTGGGCCATCTGTTGGGAATCATGGCAACAGATATGCCCCGTGCCATGCTGCGCTTTTCGCCGGAAGAGGATGACGTGGACGAGGAGGCGCTGCGCAATGGCCGCATCGACCTGTTCATCAGCGGTTCACGCAAGCTGGGGCCGGAGATTTGCGTGCAATCGCTGTTTACCACGACTTACGTCAGCGTTGCCCGAGCAAATCATCCGGTTTTTGACGACGAAATTACCCCCGAGCGCCTCACCCGCTGGGAGCATGTCAACGTTTCTCGGCGCGGAAAATCCGTTGGGCCCGTGGATGCAGCGCTGGAAGAACATGGGCTGCGTCGTCATGTTGCCCTGGTCGTGCCGAACCCGTACACGGCATTGTTCGCGCTGCAGGATTCTGACCTGTTGCTGATCTTGCCCAAAAATCTGGCCAGCAGCGCGCTTGCCGCAGGCCTGCGCATCCGCCTGTTCGAGCTGCCGGTTCCATTGGAGACAGTGCTGCTGACACAGGCCTGGCACCCTCGTCTGGAGAAGGATCCTGCCCATCAGTGGCTGCGGCGTACAATCCACGCCCTCTGTAACGGCGATGCTGCGCAGACGGTCAGACAAACAAAACGGAGAGGGGGAGCAACCTTCAATCCGTGCGTTTAACGCAATCATCAAAATGCAATAAATTCACTTTTCGGAACGGTAGGGCATATCTACAGTGGCGCTTACTACGTCATTGCAGAAGGGTTCTATCATGTCTTATGCGAATGTGCCTTCGGCACCTTCAGGCTTCTTTACCTCCCATCTTTCCCTGCTCCGGGGATGGTTTTTCCGCGGGCTGCCGTATCTTGACCTGACCACGCCACGCGCGACCTACGTGATGCGTTCGATTCTTGCCGCGTGGCTGGCGCTCGTGGTTGCCTATTGGCTGGATCTGCGGGCTCCGTATGCTGCGGCGTCCAGTGTTCTTCTTGTCATCAACCCTGTTCAGGGCGCTGTGATCGGAAAGGGAGCATGGCGGATACTCGGCACGCTGGTCGGGATGATGGCGTCCTTCATCCTGATGAGCCTGTTTGGTCAGAGTCCCTGGCTGTTCCTGCTGGGTTTTGGCCTGTGGATGGGCGTTTGCGTGGTGGGGATGACGCTTCTGCGTCATTTTCGGGCGTATGGCGCTACCCTTGCGGGGTATACCGTGGGGATGGCGGCCTATGGAGCCATGGAACATCCGGAACTTACGTTTTCCCAGGTTATGGGGCGCGGGGCTTCCGTGTCGATCGGCGTGGTGTGCCTGGTGTGCGTATCCGCACTTTTCAGCACCCGGAGCGTACAGAATCGTTTGGAGTCGCAACTGCGGCGGTTGGCAACGGCCGCCGCAGACATTCTTTCGACAAATCACCAGGCGACTCGCACTGGTGAAACACCGGGAATCACCCCCCTGGATGCGGGCAGGCGCAATCTCATTATTGAAGCGTATGGAGTGGACGACCTGCTGGCGCTGGGAAAAGCCGAATCCCCCGACCTTGCCCAACGTGCGGGTACAGTTCGGCAGACAATGGTCTCCTTGTTTTCCGCATTGGTCGGCGGCATGTCTCCCCTGCGGGAGGGCAGTGCCAGCCTGGGTGCCCTGAAAGAGCTCAAGCCAGCTTGGGAGATGGCGTGGCAACAAGTCAGTCAGGCTTTGGCGCAGGAACAAGGCTCCATCGGGCTGGAGCATGCCGTTCAGATATTGGCAAATATGCGCGCTCAGTTGACAGACACGCTCTCCACCGTATCGCTTGATGAGTCATCGGAGCATGCCGCACTGATGATCGCTGGGGATCGGCTGCTCGAACAGCTCGATGACTATATTGAAGCCCTTAAGGGCATTGAACTTTTACATGCTCCGCTACCAACAGCGGCGCAAGTTTCCGTGCCGTTCTACCGGGACAGAACGGCGGCGATGCAGAACGGGCTGCGAGCCATGCTGACGGTATTGCTGGGCGGCGCTTTCTGGCTAGCGACTGGCTGGACGTACGGAAGTATGATGTTGGCGGGGTTGGCGTCGGGCTGCGCGCTACTGTCCACGGCTCCCAATCCGGCTCTAGGTGCCGTGGAATTTATCAAGGGCACTGTGGCCGCCGTTGTAATGGCATACCTCTGCACCTTTATCGTGCTTCCCCATGTTGAAGGGTTGCCGCTGTTGCTCCTGGTGCTGGGGCTCTTCTGGCTGCCGGGCGTTTACGCCACCTCCATGCCCCGCCATACGGCGGCAGGGGCCACATATCTCGTGGCTTTCACTACGCTGGCCGCGCCAGACAACCCCATGAACTACGATTTTGCGTTATTTCTCAACAGTTCCGTGGCCTGGACTCTGGCAGTACTTTTTACGTTGGTGGGGTTCAAGGTTCTTCTGCCGCGCAATCTGTCGCGCGATGCCGAGCGTTTGCATCTTGCTATCCGCGATAATGCGCTTGGCACCTTCAGAGGAAAACGGACGGATGCGAAAGTCTGGCAATGGAGCCAGCAGCACCGTACGGCGCAACTCGGTGCGCTGCTTAGAGCGCAACCGGAGGCGATGGAGCGAGAGATTGCCAATGCGCTGGACAGTATTCATCTGGGACGAGAGGTTTTGCGCCTGCGCAACTGGCTGCGCCATGCGCCCAAAGATTCTGAATTGCGCCGCCAGCTCGCAACCGCTTTTCGCTACATGAACCACCGGGTCGGAGAACCCAAAATTGCGGCTCGGCATGCCCGCCGCGCTGCAAGGTCCTTGTCGCAATTGTCACAGACCGGGAGCGCCGCCACAGCCGAAGCGCAACGATTGACGGTCGTGCTGCTTGATATTGCAGCGCTGCTTGAAAACCGCGCAGATTACTTTTCACAACATTCTGGAGGTCGTACCGATGCTGAGTGAGTTCTCGGTGGCTGGCATCTACCTGCCGCCATTCTTTGTCTATGCGTGCGCCGCGCTGCCAACATACCTGGGGCTTCGCTCCCTGCTTACACGCTGCGGCGCGCTGAGGTGGGTCTGGCATCCCGGTTTATTCGGGTTTGCTCTTTCCCTCTGCATAGTTTCGATGCTGATTCTCTTTGTTTAACCGCTTATTCCCAGAAAAGGTGTTGGTTTTTCATGTCTAACAGTTTGTTTCCGGCAAAACAGATACTTCGGGCAGGGCTTACAGTAACTGTCGTCATTCTTGCGTGGGTTCTGGTAAGCGCGCTCTGGCGTGCCTATGTCTTGGCCCCCTGGACTCGCGATGGCCGTGTCAGCGCGCAAATCGTCCGCATAGCCCCGGAGGTGTCAGGTACGGTACTGGATGTCTCGGTGGTGGATGACCAGTTTGTGAAACAGGGGGAGGTGCTCTACCGCATAGGCCCTGCCCACTTTGCTCTGGCTTTGGCTCAGGCCGAAGCCCAGTTGGCTGTGGCGGACGTGTCGTTACGCCAGAAAATGGAAGACGCCAGACGCCGCCGGGGTATGGAAGATATAGTACCCGCTGAAGAAATCCAGCGTGCGAACCAGACAATGGCCATCGCCCAGGCCGAGTTGCGCAGTGCGCAGGTTGCTGTAGACAGGGCAAAGCTTGATATGGAGCATACCGTGCTGCGGGCCCCTGTGGATGGATATATAACGCGCCTGAGGCTGAGCAAGGGAGACTATGCGGTGACTGGTCAGCCGAATATCGCGCTGGTGGACGCGAGCAGCTTCCGGATCATCGGCTATTTTGAAGAAACCAAACTGCACGGTATTGAGCCCGGTGCCTCTGCGCAGATCCGCCTGATGGGCTTTGATGATGTGATTCCTGGCAGGGTGGTGAGTATCGGGCGCGGAATAGCCGATGCCAACCAGCAGGCTGATGCGCAGGGTTTGCCAAGCGTTGCGCCAAGCTTCAGCTGGGTTCGCCTTGCGCAGCGCATTCCGGTTCGCGTCGAGTTTGGGCAACTCCCGCAAAATCTTGTTTTGGCCGCAGGCATGACAGGCAGCATCGAGGTGACTGCGCCGGGCGGCGACAGGCCACCCCAGGGCCGCCTCGCAACGCTTTTGCAACGTTGGCTGTAGGAGTGCGCATGTACACAGCACGGAATCATGCGCGACTGCGTATTTGCAGCGCATTTCTGCTCGCCCCGTTGTTGCTGAGCCTGTCAGGCTGCCTGTCCGTAGGCCCTGACTACACCAAGCCCACATTGAACCTGCCTGCAAACTGGGTTGAGGCCAACAGCGCCTTGTCTGGCAGCTCTCAGGATGGACTGCGCATGTGGTGGCGGTCATTCAACGACCCGCTGCTCGACAGGTTGGTCGAGCAGGCGCTGGAGCGGAATCAGGATATTGGTATCGCGCTGGCGCGGTTGCGGCAGGCGCGCGCGGAGCGGGTTCAGGCCGCATCGGCCTTTGGGCCGACGGTTTCCGGCGGCGGGGCTGGAGAGGCGCGGCGCACCAGCGAGGCGCTCACCGGGCAAGTCGGCGGCGAGTCGCGAACTTGGCTTGCTGGCTTTGACGCGAGTTGGGAGCTGGATATCTTTGGTGGAACGCGCAGAGCCGTTGAAGCGGCAGATGCGGGCATTGAAGCGGTTGCCGAAGATCATCGCGCATTGCAGGTGAGTCTGGTCGCGGAACTTGTGTCCAACTATGCGGGCCTCCGTGCAACGCAGCTACGCCTGGCCATAGCCCATGACAACATCCGTACGCTGCTTGAGAGTGAGCGACTGGCTGAGCAGGCCCAGCTGAGGGGCATGGGCACCCTGGCCGACGTGATGCAGGCGCGGGCAGAACGTAAAACAGCCGAGGCGCAGCCGCCTTTGATGGAGGCAGATGTTGCCCGGTTCAGTCATGCCATCGGCGTATTGGCTGGCGGTTTTCCTGGTGATTGGCGCACAGCGCTGGCCGAACCGTCTTCATCTTTGCCTGTGCCCGCTCACCTGCCGCTTTCATTGCCATCGGAGGTTATGCGCCAGCGCCCTGATATAAGGGCTGATGAACGGCGTCTTGCCGCAGCAACCGCACAGATCGGCGTTGCCGAGGCCGAGCGTTTCCCCAGGTTTACCATTCCGTTAGGCATCAGCAGCACCGTCAGCCTCATCCATGACCTTTTTTCCAGCGCCAGCACGGCCTGGTCGGTAGGGGGGCAGGTCAGCCAGTCCATCTACGATGGCGGGCGGGCACGCGCAGGCGTGAAGGCGGCGCAAGCCAACGCCGATGCGGCAAGGCTGGTGTATGCGCGAGACGTGAGGCTTGCCCTGCGGGATGTGGAAGATGCCTTGACGGCATTGAATAGTGAACGTCTGCGGCAGGCCTCACTAAAAGAAGCCGTTGTCGACAGCCAGAAAGCTCTGGAACACTCGTCCGGGCTCTACGGTAGGGGGTTGAGCGCCTATATGCCGGTGCTCGTTGCGCAGCGCACCGTTAATAATGCGCGGGATGCCTTGGCCCTTAGCCAGTGGGAAGAACTGCGCGGCGTCATTGCCCTCTATAAATCATTGGGGGCAGGGTGGTCAGATGCCCCATCGGCCCAAGAAGCGGGTCAAAAAGATGAGTTCAAGGAATCAGCAGCCCGGTAACTGACCACTACCAGGCCAACAAAAAAGCCCTTGCAGCTTTAAACTGTAAGGGCTTTATCTGTAAGCTTTTTTGGAGCGGGAAACGGGATTTGAACCCGCAACCTTCAGCTTGGGAAGCTGACACTCTACCGTTGAGTTATTCCCGCAAAAGTGGAGCGGGAGACGGGATTTGAACCCGCGACTTCAACCTTGGCAAGGTTGCACTCTACCACTGAGTTACTCCCGCATGGTATGCGAAACGGCGAAGCGTAAAGGATGCTGTTGGAGGCGGCATCCAGATTTGAACTGGAGATGGAGGTTTTGCAGACCTCTGCCTTACCACTTGGCTATGCCGCCAGCAAAAAAAATGGAGCGGGAGACGGGATTTGAACCCGCGACTTCAACCTTGGCAAGGTTGCACTCTACCACTGAGTTACTCCCGCTCAGCGAGAAAACGTTTTACGCGGACTAGGCTGAGGTGTCAAGCATTGCTGGACTTTTTTTCGCCGCTTTTTTGACAAATTTGTTAATTAACTGAAATAACAACTAAAAATATCAGGGGTATCGCTGTGCGCTGTCTTTGTCAAAAGGGGCCATCCGCATTGCCGATGGCCCCACAAACATGCCGCGCGCGCCGTATTCCGGCGCGCATACAGCCTTTATATCCAACTAGACCATTAAGCTAATCCTTGGGGCGGTTATCCACAATGCGTTTGGCCTTGCCCTCGGAGCGCTCAATGGAGCGGGGTTCCATCAGGCGTACCTTGGCGGAGACGCCCAGGTATTCCTTGATGGTCTTTTGCAGGCGGCCTTCAAGCATTTGCAGCTTGCGGATTTCATCGGCAAAGAGGTTTTCATTCATTTCAACGCGCACTTCAAGGGTGTCGAGGTTGTGCAAGCGATCCACGATGATCTGGTAGTTGGGGGAAAGCCCCTCGCTTTCCATCAGGATGCCCTCAATCTGCTGCGGGAACACGTTGACGCCGCGGATGATGAGCATGTCGTCGCTGCGGCCCTGGAGGCGCGAAATGCGCACGTGGGTACGGCCGCACCGGCAGGGGGTGTAATCAAGGCTGGTGAGGTCGCGCGTGCGGTAGCGCAACATGGGGATGCCTTCCTTGGTCAGCGTGGTCAGCACCAGTTCGCCCACTTCGCCGGGGGGGAGCTGGTCGCCCGTAACGGGGTCAATGATTTCGGGCAGGATGTGGTCTTCCCACAAATGCATGCCGCACTTGGCTTCTTCGCATTCCATGGCAACGCCGGGCCCCATGATTTCGGACAGGCCGTAAATGTTCATGGCGCTGATGTCCATTTTGTCTTCAATGTCGCGGCGCATGGCTTCAGACCACGGCTCGGCACCAAAAACGCCCACGCGCAGGGGCAGATCGCGAAAATTAACGCCCACTTCCATGGATGCTTCCCACAGATGCAGGCCATAGGACGGCGTGGCGCAGAGCACTGTTGCGCCAAAATCGCGCAGCAAACCGGCCTGACGCCGGGTCGCGCCGCCAGAAGCGGGCACAACAGTGGCGCCAAGGCGCTCTGCTCCATAGTGCGCGCCCAGCCCGCCGGTAAAGAGGCCGTAACCATAGGCCACATGCACCACGTCCGAGCGCACCACGCCTGCGGCGGCCAAACTGCGGGCCATCAGTTCCGCCCATGTTTCAAGGTCGCGCTGGGTATAGCCCACCACAACAGATTTGCCCGTGGTGCCGCTGGAGGCGTGCAGGCGTACGATGTGATCCTTGGGAACCGCAAAAAGACCATAAGGATAGTGGTTGCGCAGATCCTGCTTTTCCGTAAAGGGCAGCAGCTTAAGATCCGCCAGCGACTTGATGTCGGCAGGGGTTATGCCCGCCTCGTCAAAGCGTTTGCGATAAAAGGGCACGTTTGCGTAGACGCGGTTGCACAAATCACGCAGGCGGCGCAGTTGCAGCGCCTCCATTTCTTCGCGTGGCAGAGTTTCCTGTTTGATGTTGAAAAGCACGGCCCTCTCCTTCTGCGGCTGGCGTTTGGCGGCGCAAAAGCGCGACGCTGATCCCTGAAAAGCTTCGTTTGGGTATGCCGCAATGCGCTGGCGCGGTCAATACGGATTGGCGCGATTTCACGCCCGTTTCAGCGCGTTGGCGGCTTGCTGCGCCATTGCTCTTGCCCCGTCTTTACGTTATGTGCAGGGTATGGAAAACAACACTTCTTCTTCACCTGCAGGGGGCACAGCCCCCAAGCGTTATTCGGATGTCCCCCTGGAAGAAAAGCTGGCGGACGTGGTCACCTGGCTTGAAGAGCACAAGGCCGCGCGCGTGGTCAGCGTAGATATGGCCGGGCAGGGCGGCTTTGCCGAGGCCCTGGTCATTGCCAGCGCCGGTTCGGTGCGCCACGCCCAGAGCCTCGCCGATGGCGTGGGCGAACTTTGCCGCCAGCGCAATTTTGAATATCTGCGCATGGAAGGCTACACCGCCGGTCAGTGGATTCTGGTGGACATGAACGATATTGTCGTCAACGTCTTTCTGGAGCCGGTGCGCGAGCTTTACGGCCTTGAGGCCCTGTGGGGCAAGGCCGCATCTCTGGCCGAAGCCCGAAGCGGGGAATAATCATGACGCCCACGCTCTTGCTGATTCTTGATGGCTGGGGGATTGCCGAGCCGGGGCCCGGCAACGCGCCCTATATTGCAGCTACACCCAATATGGATGCGCTCATCGCGCGCTGCCCTCATTCCCAACTGGCGGCCTCCGGGCGCGATGTGGGGCTGCCGCGCGGCTACATGGGCAATTCCGAGGTGGGGCACCTGAACATCGGCGCAGGCCGCGTGGTGTATCAGGACATGACCCGCATCGATGTGGCGCTGGAAGACGGCAGCTTTGCCGCCAATCCGGTACTCAACGGGCTGCTTGAATCAATTCGCAAGAGCGGCGGCAAGCTGCATCTGGCGGGGCTGCTTTCTGATGGCGGTGTACACAGCCACATTCATCATCTGGAAGCCCTGTGCGGCATGGCCCATAAGGCAGGGGTGCCTGTGCGCATCCACTGCCTCATGGACGGGCGCGACCGCGACCCGCACAGCGGCGTGGATTTTATGCGCGCGCTGCAAAAGAGCATTGAAGGGCAGCCCAAGACGCGCATCGCCAGCATGGTGGGCCGTTTTTTTGCCATGGATCGCGACAAGCACTGGGAACGCCTTGAGGAAGCATGGGAAGTGATCGTTCACGGTACCCCTGCAACCACGCTTGCGCCCGTTGCGGCCATTGAAGCCTCTTACGCGGCTGGCATCACGGACGAATTCATCAAGCCCCTGTATTTTGCTGCGGGCGATGATGCCGGTATGGCCAATGGCGACGGCCTGTTCCTGTTCAACTTCCGTGCAGACCGCATGCGCCAGTTTACCCAGGCTTTTATTCAGTCGGGGTTTGACGGTTTTGACCGTGGCCGCGTTCCGGCTCTGGCCGGGGTTGCTTCCATGACCGCCTATGAATCAAGCTTCAATATCCCCGTGGCCTTTCCCAAGGAGGCCGTGAGCATGGGGCTTGGCGAGGTGGTTTCCCGGCAAGGGCTGAAGCAGCTGCGCCTGGCGGAAACGGAAAAATACGCGCACGTCACCTATTTTTTCAACGGCGGGCTTGAAGAGCCTTTTGCTGGAGAGGATCGCATTCTTGTGCCGTCCCCCCGCGAGGTGAAAACCTACGATCAAAAGCCCTCCATGAGCGCCGTTGAAGTGACGGACAAGTTTGTGGAAGCCTGGAATTCAGGCGTGTACGACCTTGTGGTCTGCAATCTCGCCAATGGCGACATGGTGGGGCATACGGGCATTCTTCAGGCTGCGGTCAACGCCTGCGAAGTGGTTGACGCCTGCGTGGGGCGCATGGTCGCCGCTGTGGAGGCCCGCAAGGGCCGCATGATTGTCATTGCCGACCACGGCAACTGCGAAAAAATGCTCACGTCCGAAGGTCAGCCCCACACGGCCCACACCACCAATCCCGTTCCCTGCATTCTGCTGGAGCCGGATGGAAAGGTGCATGCCCTGGCAGACGGCAGGCTGGCCGATGTGGCCACCACCATTCTTGGTCTTTGGGGGATGCAGCCTTCTGAACTGATGACCGGGCGCAATCTGGCCGCGTCACAAAATGAAGGGGAGGCCAGCCGTGGCTGAGCGCAAGCGACCCGTCCAGCCTGTTGCGCCTGACGGAATGGAAATTCTGTTTTTTTATCAGTGCCCCAACTGCGGCAAGCACGTGCCGCAAGCGAGCCCAACGGAGCCTCGCATGGTGCGTTGCCCTGGCTGCTCCCAGTCCTTCCCTATTATCCCGGTTGACGAGCACAGCCTGCACTATGTGCGTATTATGCTGGCAGAGGGCAAGGCTGCCGCTGATCCTGATTTTCTGTAAGCTGAATTACAGGTAATTTCTGATTTTTGGGTGAGCCCGTGGCCCGCCCCTGTTCATGATGCCGCAGCAATGCTGGCTATGAACAGGGGCGGGTTTTTGCGTGTGAACCTGCCTCCTTTAAGATGAGGAGGCTTCTTGCCCTGCAAAAAATTTGAACGCGTAATTGCGGCAAGCCCACGTAGGCAGCTTTGGGGAAGAATACGTAGGTGATGGCTCCCTGCACAGCAACGCCAGTGGTTTGGGATTAGTGGAATGAAGGATTTGGCATTGCCAGCATGTCATTTGAGCGTCATATTTCTGCCATTGTGACAGTCTGGTAAAAATTTTTTGACGAAAACGGTTGCCTTCATCCATGATTCTAGGTATGTTTTCTCAGCCTGTGTTGGAGCAGGCCTGTGTCAACCCTGTGGGAAAAACTAGAGAGGAAGGGATTTATGAAACGCATCTGTACGCTTATCCTGGCCGCCGGCCTGGTGTTCGGCGCGGCCACCGGCGCCAGCGCCATTGATTTCAAGGCCAAGGGCCAGTGGCTCATGGGCTTCAGCGCTGGTAACAACAGCCTGACCAACAAGACTTCTGTAAACGGTGTCAAGCGTAAGGGCGATGAGGGCGACGGCTTTGTTGCTCAGCAGCGCGTACGCTTGCAGTTGGACGCCGTGGCTTCTGAAGCCCTGTCCGGCACCGTGTTCTTTGAAATTGGCACCCAGAACTGGGGCAAGAGCGATAACGGCGGCGCCCTCGGTGCTGACGGCAACAACCAGGTTAAAGTGAAGAACGCCTACATCGACTGGGCCATCCCCCAGACCGATGCCAAGGTGCGCATGGGTATCCAGGGTCTTGCCCTGCCCAACACCGTTGCCGGTGGCTCCGCAATTCTTGATACCGACGTGGCCGCTGTTGTCGGTTCTTACAAGTTCAACGAAAATGTTGCCCTCACCGCTTTCTGGGCGCGTCCCTTCAATGATAACTTCGATGGCGATGATGCCCGTTACCACGGCACCAACCATGTGAACTATCTTGACAACATGGATCTGTTCGGCGTGATGGCCCCCCTGACCTTTGACGGCGTGAACCTGACCCCCTGGATCATGTACGGCATGCTGGGCAAGAACACCCTGACCAACTACGACTCCGCCAAGGGTACGTACAATCAGGTTGCCAACAATAATGACGGCAACCCGCCCATGACCCTGCTGCCCGCCCCCATGGGTTCGTCCATCACCGGTAACGATTTTGTGCGCCTCGGCGGCACCAGCAAGTCTTACGGTTCCATGTTCTGGGCCGGTCTGCCTGTTGCTCTGACCATGTTCGATCCCTTGAACGTGGAACTGGACATCAACTACGGCTATGTTGAAGGCATGGGCCGTTATGATGTGCAGAAGGGCCAGAGCAACGAATGGGTGCGCGGCAGCTCCCAGCGTCAGGGCTGGCTGGCCAAGGCCCTTGTTGAATACAAGATGGATTGGGCCACCCCCGGTCTGTTCGGCTGGTATGCCTCCGGCGACGACAGCAGCGTGAAGAACGGTTCCGAGCGCATGCCTTCCCTGGTGCCCACCGGCAACTTCACCTCCTACATGGGCGACGGCAACATGGGCTGGCTGCGTCAGGACTACGGCGTTGACTACGCCGGTACCTGGGGCATCGGCGCCCAGCTGAAGGACATGAGCTTCCTGGAAGACCTGAAGCACACCTTCCGCGTGGCCTACTGGGGCGGCACCAACAGCACCAGCATGGTCAAGTACATGAATACCGCCTACTCCTGGTCCGATGGTCTTGGCAACAACACTGTGCCTTACCTGACCACCCGCGACGGACTTGTGGAATTCAACCTCGTGAACTCCTACAAGATCTACCAGAACCTGGAAATGAACCTGGAACTGGACTACATGGTCAACTGCATGGACAACAGCACCTGGAAGAAGGCTCAGACCCCCAGCTCGTTCAGCAAGCAGGACATGTACCAGGCCAAAGTGGTCTTCGCGTACAGCTTCTAATCCAAGCGCAACCGTCTGCGGACGGCTTGATACGCATTTAAAGGGAGGCCTTCGGGCCTCCCTTTTTGCGTCTGTGTCGAGGCTGTCCCTTGAGCGATGGCTCTGGCTGTCTGCCCCCCGCGTAAAGCTGCCGGCAGCAGTTCGGGCAATGGCACGCAGCAGGCAGAAGTGCAAACCTACGTGCCTTTTAGTAAGGCTGACAACCTCTACTTGTCTCTACACCGGACAGAACGAATCCAGCCCGATGGTGCAGCCATGCAGCAGCTGCCCCTTGCTTTTAGCCATCAGGGCAAGGCCAATACGACCAGAGCCCGCTTGCGCGGGCTCTGACAGAGAGGAGGGAAGGAGAGGGTATTGGAGTTTGGAGGAGGGAGGGTGTGAGAATTAGTAGCGTTTCTGCAACCTGTCTCGCAGAATGATGGCAAGCAGGTTCATGCCCAGTACCAGCAAGAGCAGCACGAGGCCGGTGCCGTATTGCAGGGGGCGTGTCTTGTCGATTTCCGTACCTGCCGTGGCAAGAACATACATATGGTAGGGAAGCGCCATGACCGGGCTGAATATGGAATCCGGCCCCTTGGGCATATAGAATACCGAAGCTGTAAACATGATGGCGGCGGTTTCGCCCGCGGCTCGCGCCACTCCAAGAATGGCCCCAGTGAGCATGCCGGGCAGCGCGCATGGCAAAATAACGCGGGCAATGGTCTGCGATTTGGTTGCGCCCAAAGCCAGCGAGGCCTCGCGGTATGTGTCCGGCACATTGCGCAGGGCTTCCTCGGCTGTGCCGATAATGACTGGCAGTGTCAGAACCGCAAGGGTAAGCACGCCAGAAAGAATACTTACGCCAAATCCGCAGAAGGTAACAAAAAATGAAAGCCCGAACAGGCCAAAAACCACAGAAGGCACACCCGCAAGGTTGTTGACCCCCAGACGCACAAAGCGGGCAAAGGCGTTGCGCTTGGCGTATTCATTGAGGTACACGGCGGAGGCCACGCCCAGAGGAAACGCCAGCAAGAGGGAACCCAGCGACAGAATTGCCGTGCCGACGATGCAAGGGAATATGCCGCCCTGGGTCATCATCTGTCGGGGGGCCTCGGTCAGGAACGACCAGCTTAAGGCAGGCAAGCCGTTTTGCAGCAAAAAAGCGCATACGGCCAGCAGTGCCAGCACGTTGCAGGCGGCAATCGCGCGCAACAGCCAGAACATGAAGGTCTGGTACTGCCCGCGGCCCTTGCCGCTGGCAAATTGCAGGCGCGCACCTTCTTCGCGCGGCGGTTCGTCCGCATCGTGGTGTTTGAGGTCTGCTTCCAGAGGGCGCGGTGTGAGTTTGATGCTCGGCCCGGCGGAAGGAACAGGGGTAAGGCGGCTGGTGGCTGACATGGATTTTTCCTCGTTCTGAACTGGCGTCATACTGTGCAACCTTGCAACACTGTGCGTTTACAGGCTGGAGGTTCCCACCTGACGGTGCTTTTCGGCAATATAACCGGCGGCCAGGTTGAAGCTCAGCGTCAGGAAAAAGAGTACAATGCCAATAGCAAACAGCGCGTGGTAGTGTTCGCTGCGGAAGGCGGCCTCCGCCATTTCAGCGGCAATACTGGCAGGCATGGGCCGCACCGGGTCAAGCAGCGAGGTGGGGATGATGCCAGCCCCGCCAGCAACCATCAGCACCACCATGGTTTCACCAATGGCGCGCGACATGCCAAGCATCACAGCCGTGCCTATGCCCGAAAGAGCGGCAGGAATAACCACTCGCACGGTTGTCTGCCAACGGGTCGCGCCAAGTGCCAGCGATGCCTCGCGCAGGTCGCGTGGCACGCCGAACAGTGCGTCTTCAGACACGGAACAGATGGTCGGCACGCTCATGAGCGCCAGTACCAGCGAGGCATTGAGCAGATTCAGCCCTGTGGCGGCATCCAGATAATCCTGCAAGAAGGGCGCAAGCACCACCATGCCCAGAAAGCCCAGCACAACCGAGGGCAATGCCGCCAGCAGCTCCACAAAGGGCTTGATGACGCGCCGTACGTTGGGGTGGGCGATTTCCGTCAGGTAAACCGCCGTCAGCACCCCCATGGGCACCGCCAGCAGGGACGAAAGTACCGTCACCGCCAGTGAGGCCACCAGCAGGGGGAATATGCCGAACAATCCCGGTTCCTCAGTCGGATACCAGAGGTTGCCGAACAGAAAATTGAGGAAGGGGTATTCGCTGAAAAGCGGCAGGCCTTCCATGAAGAGAAAAATGACAATACCAGCCAGAGCCAGCAGCGAGCTGCCTGCCATGGTGGTAAGGGTGACGCGCACCGCTTTTTCCTTGATGTCTCTGGAGCGCATTGCGCTTTCTCCCCGGCGGGTTGCGGGAGGCTCATGCCGTCCCGCTCCGCCGATGCTGTGGGTGTAACGCGGGTAGTAAGTCTACCTACTTGCCCAGGGGCACATAACCCACTTCAAGCACGTTCTTCTGGCCCTTGCCGGGATCCAGCAGGTAATCAACAAAAGCCTTGGCACCGCCAGCAGGCGCGCCGTTGGTGAAGACAAAAAGTTCGCGGGCGATGGGCCACTGCTTGGAAAGGGCAGTCTGGGCGGTGGCGGTCACATCATTGACCTTGAGGCCCTTGGTGGACTTGTCGAGGTAACCCAGGCCAACATAGCCGAGGGCGTTCTTGTTCTTGGAAACGGCCTGCACCACAGCGCCGTTGGAGGCCTGCATGAGAGCAGCGGGGTTAACGCGCTCTTCCTTCATGATAAGTTCCTGCCAGCATTCAAAGGTGCCGGAGGACGTATCGCGCGAGATAACAACGATCTTGCCGTCCTGGCCGCCAATTTCCTTCCAGTTGGTGATCTTGCCGGCATAAATGTCGCGCAGCTGGCCAGTGGTGAGGGCGGCAACCGGGTTGGCGGGGTTGACCACAGGCACGATGGCGTCAATAGCAACAACAACGCGGTTGGGGGTCACGCCGTTTTTCTTGGCGGCTTCAACTTCCTTTTCCTTGATGTCGCGCGAGCTCATGGCGATGTCGCACTGCTTTTCAATGAGTGCCTTGATGCCGTTGCCGGAACCGCCGCCTGAAATGCTCAGTTCCACATCGGGGTGGGAGGCCATGAAAGCTTCGCCAGCTTTCTGAACCACAGGAAGAACAGTGGTGGAACCGTTGATGACGACCTGTTGGGCAGCCATGGCAGGAGCGCTGAGGCTCAGAACCGTGAGGGCGGTGGCGAGCAGTTTTCCGATAGACATGGATTATCTCCTTGGTTTCTGGTGTTGGTGCCGGGGCGTTTCCCGGTACGTTTCTCTTTTTGCCTGCCTCTGTTACAAAAATATGACGAAACGCAGAAGACTGCGTGAAGCTGCAATATGCGCAATTAACATTCTGAAATGTTACAGGTTATTTAAATTGTTTTCCGTCACGCAATTGTAACATGCCCTCCATCAGTTTGGCGCACAAAGCCGCTGTACTCTGTTTGCGTCATAGAGGTGAAACATATGAGCCAGCAAATACTGATAGTTGAAGACGAAGCCGACATTCGTGAACTTTTGCGTTTCAATCTTGAGCGCGAGGGATTCACAGTGCATGAAGCCGCCGATGGCACGCAGGGCCTGGCCCTTGCCCGGCAGCATACCCCCGACCTGGTGCTTCTTGATGTGATGCTGCCGGGTGTGGATGGATTTGAAGTGTGCCGCCGTCTTGGCGCGCAGGCTGAAACCTCCCACATCCCGGTGCTCATGCTCACCGCACGTGGTGAAGAAGTGGACCGGGTGGTGGGGCTGAGTCTTGGTGCCGATGATTATGTGGTCAAACCCTTCAGCGTCCGCGAGCTGATGTTGCGCGTCAAAGCCGTGCTGCGGCGCGGCGGGCGCAAGGTTGAAAGCCCTGTGCTTGAGCGGCATGGCATACGCCTGCGCACCGAGGCGCATTCCGCCGAAGTGGAAGGCGAATTGCTGAACCTCACGGCTACAGAATTCCGACTGCTTGAAGACCTGCTGCGGCATGCCGGATCAGTCCGCACCCGGGAGCAGCTCCTCAACAACGTGTGGGGCTATTCCTTTGAAGGGTATGCCCGAACCGTGGATACCCATGTGCGCAGGCTGCGCGCCAAGCTGGGCGAGGCGGCTCCCATGCTGGAGACCGTGCGCGGCGTCGGCTACCGCATCAAGGAATAAGGGCGCAGAGGCGGGAGCAGGGCGGTGCGCCAACGGTGGCGGGGCGTCTGGCTGATGGTGGACAGCGTTATCGTTTGATTGTTTTGAGGCTGCACATTTTCAAAATGTAATTGCCCACGACAGCATGTTACGAGTGAGAAAAACCATGCTTTCTTTCAGAACACGAATTTTTTGCAGCGTGCTTGCCGCAGCGCTCATTGCTTCGGGAATCGCCGTTTATTACGGCAGAGCTTCCTTTGAGCAGAGTCAGGTTGACGCGGCGCGCGAAAGGCTGTTGCGCGAAACTACGCTGTCTGCCGCTATTCTTGACAAGGCAGGGGCGAATCCTGAAGGCCTGCGCGAACTGGCGGCCATACTGAAAATGCCTCAGGAACGGCTTTCGCTCCTTGACAACAGCGGCAACGTGCTGGCCGACACCGCGCCGGGCGCGCAGCCGGTTTCCAAGCTCGACAACCATGCGGACAGGCCGGAGGTACGGGCTGCCATGCAGGGTGGGCAGGGATATTCCGTGCGTTCGAGCGGAACGCTGGGCACGGATATGGCGTATGCCTCGGTGCGCGTAAATGACGCGCGGCTGCTGCGCATTGCCTTGCCGCTGAACAATCTGCAGCAGGAAATTGAAAGCCGCGTGGCCGTATTCACCAGAATCGGCATTGTGACGCTGGTGCTCTCGCTGATTCTTGCGGGTCTGCTTTCCGGTGCGTTGCGCAATTCGCTTTCACAGATGGTCTCTGTGGTGGAAGCCATTTCACTGGGGAATTTTCAGCGGCGTTTGCGGCGTATTCCCGGCAGGGAATTTGCTCCGCTGGCTGAAGCTGTAAACCGCATGGCTGAAAATATTGAAGACCATGTACGAACGGCTGCTGAGCAGACATCCCAGCTTGAAAGCATACTGGAAACCATGAGCGACGGCGTATTGGTGTTGGGCCCGCATGGGCGCATCCGCCGCTGCAACCGAGCATTGGCTCGTGAATTTCCTGCTGCGGCATCGGCCTTGGGCGCGCAGGTGGTAGAAGTTATTCCATCTCCGCAGTTGCAGGCTGCTGTGGATGCGGCCATGGCCGCCTGCCCAGTGCCAGGTTCTGTGTCCAGCTCTGGGTCAGGCCAGGCAGACGCAGCGCAAAACAGCATTGCCACATCTGCGGAGCACGAAAGCGCTGCCGCTGGCGAAGAGCCCACGCTCAATCGAGAGCAGCGCTATCTGCAACTTGAGCTTTCGTCCGGGCAGGTCATGTCGGTATGCATTTCCCGCCCCTGCGGCCTTGAGCATCTGGGCCAGACAGGCGTGGGCGCGGTGGCGGTTTTCCACGATATTACAGAGCTTATACGGCTGGAGCGTGTGCGCCGCGATTTTGTGGCCAACGTGTCGCATGAGCTGCGCACCCCGCTGACTGCCATTCAGGGCTATGCCGAAACCCTCATCAGCCTGGACGCCTCGCCCGAATGCCGCCGCTTTGGCGAAATCATTCTGAAGCACGGGGTTTGCCTCAGCCGCATGGTGGACGATCTGCTCACCCTTGCCCGGCTGGAGGGCAAGACAGGTAGTCTGGAACTCAGCCCCACGGATCCCCGCGATGCCGTATCGCAAGCCGCGGGGATGTGCCGCGAAATGCTTGAGCGCCGTAAGTGTTCGGTGGTTGTGGATATCCCCGAAGACTGCCGCGTGATGGCAAGCCAGCCGCATCTGGCGCAGGTTTTCAGAAACCTTATTGAAAACGCGGGCCGTTACGCGCCGGAAGGCGGCGATGTTCGCATCAGTGCGCGCGTGAGCGGCCCGGATGTGGTTTTCCGCGTGGTGGATGACGGCCCCGGTATTCCCAAGGCCGATCTGGAGCGCATTTTTGAACGTTTTTATCAGGTGGAGCGGCACAGGGGCCAGGCAACTACCGGTCTTGGGCTGGCCATCTGCAAGCACATTGTTGAACGGCACGGTGGCCGCATACGGGCGGAAAGCCCGGCGCAAGACGGCAGCACGGCCCTTGTTTTCACCCTATCTTCCGTTTACGGAGCGGCACTTTCATGAACGAGCATCTGCTGGCACGCAACGTCAGTGTATACTACGGGCAAAACAAGGCCCTGCACGAAGTAAGCCTGAATTTTGAGCCGCGCAGGGTCACGGCCCTGATTGGCCCCTCGGGCTGTGGCAAATCAACCTTTTTGCGTTGTCTTAACCGCATGAACGACCTTGTTCCCGGCGCGCGCGTTGAAGGCGAAATCCTCCTGGATGGCCAGGACGTGAACCGTCCCGATACGGATGTGGTTTCGCTGCGCTGCCGTGTGGGCATGGTGTTTCAAAAGCCCAATCCCTTCCCCAAAACCATTTACGAAAACGTGGCCTACGGCCTACGCGTCAATGGCTTGCGGGACGAAAGCCTGATTGCCGAAAAAGTGGAGCTTTCCCTGCGCAGGGCCGCCATTTTTGAAGAAGTCAAAGACCGCCTGCAAAGCCCGGCGCTTGGGCTTTCCGGCGGGCAGCAGCAGCGCCTGTGCATTGCCCGTGCTCTGGCTGTGGAGCCGGAGGTGCTGCTCATGGACGAACCCGCCAGCGCCCTTGATCCCATTGCCACGCAAAAGATTGAAGAAAGCATCCGCGAACTGCGCGAATCGCTTTCCATCATCATTGTTACGCACAACATGCAACAGGCTGCCCGCGTTTCTGACTACACGGCATTTTTTTACATGGGCAGGCTTATTGAACACAACGCCACGGATGTCATGTTCACCAGACCGGCTAAAAAGCAGACGGAAGATTATATTACAGGCCGTTTTGGCTAACCGCCTGCTCTCGCAGCCGTCAGGACGTCATGTTCAAGCGCTGCCAGCGCGTCGAAGAGAGCGCAGGGCAGTTCACATTCAAGCGTAATTGTTCCGGGAGAACGATCATGCAGCAACAGGCCAATTATTTGCAACAACTGCTCGTATCACTGCGCACCAGGCTGCTGGTCATGTGCGCCAGCGTCGGCATTGCCCTGGAAGACGCCGGCAAGGCTATGGCTGCAGGTGATCCGGGTCGCGCGGCATCAGTCATTGAAAACGATGCCGCCATTGACGCTCTGGAAAATGAAATTGACGAGATGGCCCTGCAACTGCTTGCCCGCACACAGCCCGTTGCCGGAGATCTGCGTTTTGTGGTCAGTGCCCTGCGTATGGTGGTTGACCTTGAGCGCATTGGCGACGAGGCCGTGAGCATGGCCGAGCAGGCTATTCTGATGCAGGACAAGCCGGGCTTTGGGGTGATTCCCCATGTGCGCGAAATGTACTACAAGGCCAGCGAGGCTTTTGACCGCGCCGTGCGCGTGTTTCGCGAGAACAATGCGCAAGACGCCCTGCATATGCTGCGCGGCGATGAAGAGGCCGTGCAAAGCGAAGTGCGCATCATCCAGCAGATTATGGAAAGCCTTTCTGACCCTGATTCCAGCCTGGATCCCTATCAGGCCATGCACATCATACTAGTGACCCGCTCGCTCACGCGCGTGTGGCGGCGCTCCATCAACATTGCGGAGCAGGTCTACTTTATCAGCCAGGGTGAAAGCGTGAAGCACAAGGGTGATGAACGCGGCGAAGTGGCGCGCACTACTGGCGCTGTCCAGTCAGCCGGTATGGCTGACTACGCGTCCGGCACATCGTCGGTTTCCGCCATGCATGAGGACGCGGACGATGCGGCTGATGATGCGGCAGACGATATCGCTGGCCCTGAAGACCGCGCCTGATATCAGATTTTTATTGCAGGCTGAACGCAAAAGCCCCCGAACCTGCGAGGTTCGGGGGCTTTGTCATATCTGCTGCAGCAAGGCTAGATGAGGTTCTGCTGGCGCAGCACTTCAATGAGCTTTTGCTTGGTGCCTTCGGCCATGGGGCAGAGGGGCAGGCGGATTTCCGCTTCCATGCGGCCCATGAGCGCAAGCGCTGTCTTGGCCGGAATGGGATTGCTCTCAAAGAACAGGGCATCGTGCAGGGGAAAGAGCGCATGGTGGATACGCGCTGCTTCCTTGAGGTCGCCCTTGTTGAAGGCATTGCACATGGCTGCCACGCGGCCAGGCACAAGATTGGAGGTAACGGAGATGACGCCCTTGCCGCCAAGCGCCATGAGGGGCAGAGCGGTAAAGTCGTCGCCGGAGAGAACGCTGAAGTTCTCGGGGCAGCTTTCAAGCACGCGGCTGCCCTGAACCAGGTCGCCGGTGGCTTCCTTGACGCCCACAATGTTGGGGAAGTCGCGCGCCATACGGGCCAGAGTGGCGGGCAGCAGATTGCAACCCGTGCGGCCCGGCACGTTGTAGGGCACCAGAGGCATGTCCACAGCCTGGGCAATGGCCTTGAAGTGCTGGTACAGGCCTTCCTGGGTGGGCTTGTTGTAATAGGGGGTGATGAGCAGCGCACCATCGGCCCCGGCCTTTTGGGCAAACTTGGTCAGGCGGATGGCTTCCATGGTATTGTTGGAACCCGCGCCCGCCAGAACCGGAACACGGCCCTTGACCTGATCTATGCATATTTCAATGACCCTTTCGTGTTCCTCGTGGGTCAGGGTGGCGGATTCGCCCGTGGTGCCGCAGGGAACCAGACCGTGAATGCCTTCACTGATCTGGTGTTCAATAAATGCGCGGTATGCTTCTTCGTCCAGAGCGTTGTTTCTGAACGGGGTTACAAGCGCGGTCAATGCACCTGAAAATTGCATTACAGACTCCTGTGTGTCAGCGCGCTGCAAAAAGCGAACAAAAGCCCGCGCGAAGGTTTGACCCTCGCAGGCAGGCGGCCCCGCACGGGCCTCAGGTTCGGCAGCGCGTTACGGCCTTACTGATTGATAAATTCTTTCAATTCCTTGCCCGCTCGGAAAAAGGGCAGGCGTTTCGATTCAACAACGACACTTTCGCCGGTTTTAGGATTCCGGCCGGCGTAGCCTTCGTACTCCTTGATCTTGAAGCTGCCGAAGCCGCGTATTTCAATACGCTCTCCGGAAAGCAGAGATTTTTTCATTGCGTCAAAGAAGGTGTTGACCACCAACGACGCGTCGTCCAGAGGGATGTTGGTTTCGTCGGCCAGTGCCTTGATAAGCTCGCTCTTGTTCATCATGCCTCCGTGACCGCGTTACAAGTTTGCCCAACAGGGCGACAACGTCGGGCATTTATTAGTAATTCAACCCTATACCTTTTTCCAGACAAGGTAAACTGTTTGACAAAAAATCTAGTCCTGAACCGGAACAGGTTGCAAAATGTTGCGCGAGCCAAGCCAGTCAAGCATTCCCAGCCGGATGCGCTGCAAGCGCGAGGCCATATTCTGCAAATCCAGCGCAGCGGGGCTGCCCGGAGAGTGCATCATCAGCGGCTTTTGCAGGCAGACTGCTTCTGGCAATTTTTTGTCGGAGCGCACATGCCCCAGCAAAACAGGCTCTATGTGCAGAAAATGTTTGCACGCGCCGGAAAGTTTGTCGAATGAAGATTTTGCCTCGGCCTGGGAGGTTGCCTGATTGACCAGCACCATGAAGTCGCGCAGGCCGTAGCGGCTGTTAAGCACCTTGATGAGGGCGTAGCTGTCGGTCAGGGACGTGGGCTCGGGCGTGATGACAACGATGCGCACCGAAGCCATGGCGGCAAAGGTCTGCACCGTGCCGGAAATCCCCGCGCCGATATCCATGAAGACAAAGTCATATTTGTGCAGCACAGGTTCCAGCCGGGAGAGCAGCAGGTCGCGCGCGTCGGGCTGCAGCTCGGTCAGTTCCGGCACGCCAGACGCTGCGGGCAGCACGGCAAAGTCCTCGCCATCAATCTGGCAGAGCACGTCAGATACATCGGCTTCGCCCAAAAGGGCCGTCTGGAGGTTGCCTTCCGGCGTAATGCCCAGCAGCACGTCAAGATTCGCAAGACCCAGATCGCAATCCATCAACAGGGTTTTAAAACCCTGCTGGTGAAGGGCGCAGGCTATATTGAGCGACATGTTTGTTTTGCCCACCCCGCCTTTGCCGCTCAGCAGGGCAACGCTCAATGTCGTATTCGCCATCAGTTTCCCCCAAAGAAGAGAAATCGTTTTTCGCTGGAATGTACAAGGGTGGTTCTGGCGTCCAGGGCAGCACCACCCGCTATGCAAATGTGGCCGTGCTTTTGGGCCAGAGCCTCGTCCGTGGCCTGTGCGGCCTTGCCCAACAGGGCCTCGGGGGTTGGTCTGCCCCCCTGATCGGCGCAGGCTATGCCCAAGGCGCAATTGGCCTTTGCCGCACGCCTGCCCTTGCTGGCAATGGGAATTTCCGCTGCCCGGACAGCAAAGATTTTTTGTATCTGCTCGGCCATCAGGCGTGCGCGCAGCACGCTGACGCCGGGCAGGAGCAGGGCAAAGCGCCCAAGGCCGGTACAGCCAAGGGTATCGCATTCCTCGCGGCACTGCCGCAGGCAGTCCACAAGCAGGGTTTCCAGAGCCTGCACCGAGGCCTCGTCCAGATGCGCCTTGTCCAAAATAACGGCTTCAATCACCGCCAGATCGCCCCCAGTACGGGAAAGGCGCAACAGTTCGCGGCTTATCTGCACCGTAAACATTTCGGCCATGAGCAGGTGGGCAAGGTGGCCGGGGGCATTGCTGGGGCCGCCGCCAAGTTCCGGCAAAAGGCCGGGGCTGGCGGGCAGGGCGCACCAGCGCCCGGTGGGGTAGCGGCGCAAAAATTCCTGCCACCTGCTGACGTTGAAACCTGGCAACAGCCGGGCCACCAGCACAGATTCGCCGCTGTTGCGCGAAGCGGTGCCGTCTGCCTGCCGCAAGGCAAGCAGCTCGTTGGCAAGTGCGTCAAAATCAGCGTTGTTGCTCATGTCGGTGCAGCAGGTAATCGTGTTGGAACTGGTCGATCTGACCGTTCAAAACGCCTTCCACATCTCCGGCTTCGGAGCCGGTGCGGTGATCCTTGACCAGCCTGTAGGGCTGCAATGTGTATGTGCGGATCTGGCTGCCAAAGGCGATGGCGTCCTTGCCTGCGTAGTCCGCCTGCCGCTCAGCATCGCGTTTTTGCAGCTCTATGTTGTACAGGCGGGCGCGCAAAACGCGCATGGCCGTATCCTTGTTGTGGTGCTGCGATTTTTCGTTCTGGCACTGGGCGGTAACACCAGTGGGAATGTGGGTCACGCGCACAGCCGAACTTGTGGTGTTGACGCTTTGCCCGCCGGGGCCGCTGGAACGGAAAATGTCCACGCGGATGTCGGATTCCTTGATGTCCAGCTCAATATCGTTGCCCACGTCAGGGATGACGTCCACAGATGCAAAGGAGGTGTGGCGGCGGCCCGATGAATCGAAAGGCGAAATGCGGATAAGGCGGTGGATGCCGCGCTCGCTCTTGAGAAAGCCAAAGGCATGCGGCCCGGCAATGCGCATGGTAACACTTTTAACGCCCGCCTCATCGCCCGGCAGGTAATCCAGCTCTTCCACGGTGTACTTGTGGCGCGCAGCCCATCGAGTGTACATGCGCAGCAGCATTTCGGCCCAGTCCTGCGACTCCGTGCCGCCAGCGCCGGGGTGGATTTCAAGTATCGCGTCCTGACTGTCCTCCTCGCCGGAAAGCAGCATGACAAGCTCGGTTTCGTCCAGCAGGGCGGCAAGATTGCGGTTCTGCTGGTCAAGGGATTCCAGAGCTTCGGGGTCTTCGCTTTCAGAGGCCAGGGCCAGCCATTCGTTCATGTCGTCGTGGCAGGTCTTGAGGCGGCTGAGACGCTCGATTTCTTCTTCGAGACGCCGCTTTTCCTGCAAAACAGGGGTCAGCGCTTCGGGATTGTCCCATGCGCCGGGGCGGGAAATTTCGTGTTCGATGTCCTGCAGGCGCTTCTGGCTGGCGGCAACGTCAAAGACGCCCCCAGAGGGTGGCGAAACGTTGGGAAAGGGGCTGGCATGCGGCGCGCAGATCACTGAGTTGCAACATTGTGGATACTATGGGGGTTAAGGTGAATGCCCTGAGGCGTAAAACCGCGCAACCGGGAGGATCAGACCTCAGCGTGGGCGCGTCACGGACTGCGTCAAGGCCGAAAAAAATCAGGAACAGCAGGCGGCTTTGTCGCGATCTTTTGCAAACCTGCCGCCGGGGCCGAGCAGGAGCAGGGTCAGAAATACCAGGGCGGCCCCGGGCATAAGCCATGGCGAAATACTGTGGAACAGGCTTGGCGCGGTCACAATCGCCGCCTTGCCCCAGACGGCCTGTGCTTTGAACTGGCCTCCCTGCATGGTCAGCCGGGCGCGCTGATCCACCACAACAGAAATGCCTGTGTTGGTGCCGCGCAATATCCAGCGGTTCTGCTCCACGGCCCGCAGGGCAGTAAGGTAGAGATGCTGCCGTGCCGCCGGAGTGTTGCCAAACCAGCCGTCATTGCTGATATCTACAAGAATATTTGCCCCATCCGCCACGCGGTTCTGGGCAAGCCACGGGAATATTCCCTCATAGCAGATGAGCATTCCCAGAGCAAGATTGTCCTGCCGCAGCGGGGCGACAGCCGTGCCAGTCTGGTACACGCCAACCCCTTGCAGCAATGCCTCCAGAAATCCCCAGTTGAGCCATTCCGGCAGATATTCGCCAAAGGGAACCAGATGTTCCTTGTCGTAATATCCGACAGTATCTCCCTTGGGGTTCAGCAAAAAGGCCCGGTTGAAAACATCGGGATCTTTTTTGCCGGGGTGGCGCTCGAGGCCCGGCGCGCCAAACAGCAGCGGGCTGCCGCTGTGGGCCGCCAGCTCGCGAATGCGCGGGGCATGCAGGGCATTGACCTCAAAAAAGAAAGGCATGGCTGTTTCCGGCCACACAATGAGAGGGCGGGCATCGGGGTTTTGCGCAAGGCCCTGATACGTCAGGCCCAGATACAGATCCACCGTTTGCCGCTGAAAGGCTGGAACCCACTTCTGGTTCTGGTCAACATTGCCTTCCACATAGAGCACATCCACGCTGTCCGGCCCGCTGGGTTCGGTGATCATCGGGTTGGCGTAAAGCCGCCAGCCCCCGTAACACAGCAGGGCAATTGTGAGCACAAGGCCGGGGATCAGGCTTGCGCGGTCGGGGCAGAAGCGCCGGGGCCCGCAGACAAAGGCAAGACAGCACAGCAGGGCCGCCATACTCCACAGGCCTGTAAGGGCGTAACCGCCTACTATGTCCGCAGCCTGCACCAGTATGGGCCAGGGGGACAATGCTCCGGCCATGTCCAGCCAGGGAAAGCCCAGGGCAAGGGCATAGACCGCCTCAAGCAGATACCACAAGAGGCCAAGCAGCACGGCCTGCACCCAGGCGGGCCTGTGGCGGAACATGTGGGCCGCGAGGGCAAACAGACCGCCAGCACTGCCAATGCAGGTTACAATGAACAGCGCGCAGGGAACGGCCAGCAGCCAGGGCAGGCCGCCCACGTTGTGCACGGGCAGGGTGAGCCAGTAGAGTGCGGCCATGCCGCCAGCAATGGTGCCAATCCAGCCCATGCGCAAGGCAATGGCGCGGTTTGCGGCCTCCCGGCCAAGCAATGCCAGCGCCACAGGCCACACAAGCACCAGTGGAGGAAAGCTGATAAGATCGTTGGGAAAACCCAGCCACAGGCCTAGTGCGGCAGCAAGGCACAAAACCCAGCCGCGCTGCGTGGCCCATGGCGCTTCAGGACGGAACAGCTTCATGCTTTTGCCGCTTCTTCCTCTTCCGTGGCCGGAGCGGGCGCGGCGTGGTCAGCAGGTTCCATGCGCAGGCGGATAATGAGCTTCCTGTCAGCTTCAAGCACGGTAAAGGCCCAGCCTCGCAGGGTAAAGCGCTCGCCGGGGCCGGGGACGTGCCCCGCCTCCATGCTCAGGTAGCCGCCGATGGTGTCCACCTCGTCCGAATCCAGATCAACGCCCAGATCTTCAATGTCTTCCAGCAGGGCGCGGCCTGTGAGTTCGTAAACATTTTCGCCGAGGGGGCGGATGTCTTCCTGACGCGGCGCATCGTGTTCGTCTTCAATATCGCCCACGATTTCTTCCAGCACGTCTTCAATGGTGATAAGGCCGGATGTGCCGCCGTATTCGTCAAGCGCAATGGCAATGTGCTGCTTGCGGGCACGAAATTCCTGCAGCAGGGTGCGGATGGACTTGGTCTCGGGCACAAAGAAAGGCTCGCGCATGACCCGCGAAACTGCGGGGGCGTGGTCCCCCTGATCCAGCAAGCTGCTGAGAACATCCTTGGCGTGGAGAATGCCCACGATGTTGTCGCGGGTGTCCTTGTATACGGGAATGCGCGAATGACCAGAACGCACAATGATGCGCGCCACTTCCTGAAGCGGCATGTCATCGGGAACGCAGTCTATATCGGTGCGGGGGATCATGGTGTCCTGCACCTGAAGATCGTTGAAGCGCAGGATGCCAAGGAGCATGGATTCCTCGTAGGGTTCCACCTCGCCGTCGGCTCGTGCTTCCAGAATGGCTTTTTCGAGAGATTCCTGATCGTCGTGCCCGAACAGTCTGCTCAGGCGCGACCAGATGGTACTGTGACCTTCCGTGCCGCCGTCCAAAATAACCTCCTAGGTTGGCGTACTCACTACGCGCCGCGCGCGTTTGCCTGCGGTGCAACCGCCACGGCAGAATTTTCCTGCTAAAGTATTTTCACGTTGCAATGCCTGTTCACCGGCAAAGCATCTTCACTTGTGCGGCAGCCGTTGCATGTAACGATCTGCGCCTTGCAAACATCCCGGAACGGATTTTTTCAGTACCCGCGCGGAGTGGATCATTTTTACTGTCAATCTGCCCTAGCCGGTCAGCTTGCGCTGCTGGATATCCATTTGCATCACCCATTGGGTAATGGGCGAAACACCGCTTTTGGGGGTGCTGTGGAACCAGTTGATATCGGCCTTGCCCTGTTCCAGAACCGCCCAGTTGCTGAATTCCGTCCCCAGAACCAGGGCCGGGGTGGGTTCTTTCTGCATGCGGATATTGAGCACGTCACAGGTGCACCAGAATGTGACTACGCGGTCTTCCTTGCTCGTCTGATAGATGATGAGACAAAGTAACTGGGAACCTTTGTCGAGGTCAACTGGCTTGTCTTCCAGCGATTCAGTAGGAAAGCGCAGGGCCATGCCCGTGGCGGAAATGTCGGCCACCTGCACAAGTTCGTTTTCCATACCGGATTTATAATGCAGCAGGGGTCTGCCAATTTCTGCCGTGTTGCGGGGCATGGGCTTGGCGGGATCCATCTCCCACACGCCGATAACACGCACCAGATCCTTGGGCGGTTTAACGCGGATGAAATGGCGCTTTTGCCCCGCGTCTATATCCTTGGGCATGGAAAGGAGAAGGCGCGATTTGTCATACGCGCCCTTTACCTGCTGAATCTGTGCCTGGAATTTAAAAAAGGAGGGGCCTTCGGGCAGGGTGGCGCGAAAGAATACTTCCACCGGGGTGCCTTCAAGCTCACGTGATACATAGGAAAGAACTTCCATCTCAAGCTGCGTGGAAAGTATCCTGACGAGGGTGCCGGCCATGCCCTTGCTGTTGTGGAGTTCCTCAACATTAAGGTCGAATATTTCGTTCTGTTCCTGCGCCGTCTCAAGCATGCGGCGGATGATCTCCGCACGCTTTGCCGCGTGGCGCAGGCTCTGCAACCGGCCTTTGACCGAGACGAGCGTGGCGCAAAGCGCCGCAAGCAGAATGCCGACAACAATAAGAAGTTGGGTGCCCGTCATAGATTCACCGGTGTCAACAGTTGTGTGGCGTCATCCCTCACTGCGGGGATGCAGCAGCGCCATTGGGGTATTTATCAGGGCGCAGTAATCCAAGTTTGTGGAGGTGAACCTCCAGGCATGCAATCGCCGCAGGGGTTACGCCGGATATTCGTCCGGCCTGCCCAAGGCTGCAAGGTCGCACCCTGTCCAGTTTTTCTACCACTTCATGGGATAACCCCGCTACTTTGGCATAATCGAGTTGCGGGGGCAAGGCCGTTGCCTCAAGCCTGGCCGAGCGCGCGATAAGTTCACGCTGCCGTGCCAGATAGCCCTCATACTTGATTTCTGTCTGCACGCTTTCACAGGCTCCGGTTCCGGCGGCAGCTCTGGCAGCAGCCAGATCAGCCCCGGTCTCGGCCAGCGCTTCATGCCGGGCCGCGGTCAGCATGGCTTCAAGCGAGTCCAGGTCAACATCCGGGCGTTTCAGGGCTTCTGCCAGAGTCTTGCCCACAGGCAACTGGGCCTCGGGCGCATCCTCGGGCAACTTGTGGCCGGGTATGCGTTTTTTGCCCAGATATTCCCTGAAACGTTCGGCGGCTTCCTGTTTTATGCAAAACGCGCGCCACTGTTCGTCGCTCACGAGCCCAAGTTCACGGCCAATCCGGGTCAGCCGCGTATCGGCATTGTCTTCGCGCAGCAGCAGCCTGTGCTCCGCGCGCGAGGTGAACATCCGGTAGGGTTCCTGAGTCCCGAGTGTCACAAGATCATCAACAAGCACAGCCATATAGGCCTGATCGCGCCCCGGGGTAAAAGGGGCAAGACCGCGCATGGCGCACGAGATGTTCAGCGCGGCCCACAGGCCCTGCGCTGCGGCTTCCTCGTAGCCGGACGTGCCGTTGATCTGCCCCGCGAGCCACAATCCCGGCACGGCCTTGGTTTCAAGGGTGGGGCGCAACTGGATGGGGTCGGCGTAGTCATATTCAATGGCGTAACCGGGGCGCAGCACCACAGCATTTTCCAACCCTTTGAGAGCGTGAACCATGTCGAGCTGCACATCAAGGGGCAGGCTGGTGGGAATGCCGTTGGCATACACCTCCGCGCTGTTGAGTCCCTCCGGCTCCAGAAAAATCTGGTGCCGCTCCCGGTGCGGAAAGCGGGCCACCTTGTCTTCAATGGAAGGGCAGTAGCGCGCGCCAGTGCCCTTGATGACGCCCGTGAACATGGGCGAGCGGTCAAAACCGCTGCGGATGATTTCGTGCGCGCGTTCGTTTGTCCACGTCACATGGCACGACACCTGTTCCAGAGCCGGGCCGGGGCCGTGAAGGCTGAAGCCCGGGGGCGGCGTGTCGCCCGGCTGCTCTTCTAGCTGCGAATAGTCGATGGATGACTTGAGGATACGCGGCGTGGTGCCGGTTTTCAGGCGGCCAAGGGTCAGGCCGAGGCTGCGCAGGCTGTCTGAAAGGCCCAGCGCCGGGGCATCGCCCAGGCGGCCGCCGGGCAGATTGGTGAGGCCCATGTGGATGCGCCCATCCAGAAAGGTGCCCGTGGTCAGCAGCACATGGCGCGCTGCAAAGGTCAGGCCCTGAGCCGTGCGCACACCAGTGGCGCGGCCGTCATCGGTGGTCACGTCCACCACGGAATCCTGCCAGATGCGCAGGCCGGGCGTGTTGTAGAGCGTTTTTTTGAGCACGCGCTGGTAGGCCTCGCGGTCAATCTGGGCGCGTGTGGCCCGCACCGCAGGCCCCTTGCTCATGTTCAGCACGCGAAACTGTATGCCCGCAGCATCGGCCCACAGGCCCATCATGCCGCCAAGGGCGTCAATTTCGCGCACCATGTGCCCCTTGGCCAGACCGCCGATGGCGGGGTTGCACGATAGGTAGCCCAGCCGGTCGAGGTTGCCGCTGATGAGCAGCACACTGTGCCCCATGCGGGCCAGAGCCACGGCGGCTTCGCTGCCAGCGTGGCCGCCGCCGGCGACAATGCAGTCAAATATGGAATCAGACATGGGCTGCGTTCATGAGGATGTGGGCAAACACCTGCGAATCCTTGATGGTAGCGGTGATGGATGAGCGTTCGTCCGGTTGGTGGCAGGTGTTTTCAAGGCAGCCCCAAACGGCGGCGGGCAGGCCCTTTTGCCGCAAAAATGCCGCAACGGTTGCCCCGCCTATGCCCACGGCCTGCGCCTGAACGCCGTAAATGCGGGCGATGGCGGCCTTGAGCGCTGTAACAACGGTGCCTGTTTGCGGTATGGCCGTGGCGTCCTGCCGCTGCACCACGCTCACCTGTATCTGCACGGTGTGCTTTTCCGCCACTTCGGCGGCCACTTCACGCATTTTTGCAAGCACGTTGTCCATATCCACATGGGGCAGGAGGCGGCAGTCAATGTAAAAAACATCATTGCCGGGAACGGTGTTGATGTTCGGCACATTGGCTTCGTGCTTGCCCGGCACAAAGGTGGAATAGGGCGGGTCAAACAGGGGATTGGCATCGGCAAAGGCGGAGCGCAGGGCATTGTGGCACGAGAGGGCCATGTCCGCCCCTGCCAGAAAGGCGTTGCGGCCCTTTTGCGGCGTGGAGCCGTGGCACTGGATGCCCGTGGTCTGCACCTTGAGCCAGAGCTGGCTTTTTTCTGCAATTTCGATGACATCGCCCTTGGACGAACCGGCGTCCGGCACGATGTAAAGATCATCGGGATTAAAAAAGTGCGGGGCTGTGTTGAGAAGATGCTCCAGGCCGTAAAGACTGCCGGTTTCTTCATCAGCCATGAAAACAAGACCCAGTGAAAGCTCGGGGGTAATGCCCTGTGAGAGCACTTCTTCCGCCAGCAACAGCATACTGACTATGGCCTGCTGGTTGTCTTCCACGCCGCGCCCGTACAGAAAATCGCCATCGCGGCGCACCTGCCAGGGATTGCTGGTCCAGGCTGCGAGGTCGCCCGGGGGCACCACGTCCGTATGCCCGAAAAGCCACAGAGTGCGGCTGCTTTTGCCGGGGATGCGGGCCACAAGGTTGGGACGCTGACCATCGGTAACGCGTGGGTCCGGCGCGTCAACTCGTGAAAGGGCGGTTACTCCGCAGGCCTTGAGCCAGTTGGTGATGCAGCGCACCTTTTCCATTTCGCCCTGGCCGCCGTTGTCCGGGCCAAGGGCCTGGCATGCCGTAAGCACGGCCTGAAGCTCCGCAACGCGGTCTTCTCGCCCAGCCAGCCCGCGCAACAAGGTGTCGAGTGTCTTGAACATGGGGTTTCCCGTATGGCGTTACAACGCGCAAGAGGCTGCTCGCGCAGCCCCTTGAAAAAGTCTTCAGCCCCGGCATGACCGTTGTTGAATCGGCCTGTTGCGATAAAATCGCAAGCTGACCGCCAGCGGCATGTCGGAACCGATGTAAGCCTGGTTGGCCTAGCGGCCACCCTTGGCGGCGCGCTTGGACGCCTTCAAAGGGTTGACCTTGGCGGCAGCGGCAACAGAGGCCTTCACGTGCGTGGCAAAGTTGCAACGGCCAGCAGTCCACTTCTTGGCAGGGACAGGGTAGCTGGAGCAGAACTCTTCGCCTTCAAATTCGCGCACGCGGTCACAGCCAGAACACTGTTCAACCACCGGGGAAAGAACAAAACCGTTGACCACCACGCCTTCAGCGGTTTTGGTGGCTTTTTCCAGAGGGGTCATAGCAAAACCTCCATGCGCAGCAGCGCCGTATTGCTAAAATAACGGCGGAATGGCCGCCGCGTTGGAATGGAAAAATATAGTTGAAAGCAATTTTCTGTCAAGTAAAAGAAGTGAAAAATTTTTCAGCCGGGTTGCGGCGCGGAAACCTCATGCTATTGCGGGCGCTTGTAAAAAAACAGCCGCCCTGTCTGGCCTAACCGCCCAGATATGCCTCGCGCACGCTGGCATTGGCAAGGAGGTTTTCGGCCCGGTCTTCCATGACAACGCTGCCAACTTCAAGCACATAGCCGCGCGTGGCCAGTTTCAGCGCCGCACGGGCGTTCTGTTCCACCAGCAGCACCGTCACGCCCTTCTTGTTGATGGCCCGCACGGTTTCAAAGATGGAGCGCACCAGCAGCGGGGCAAGGCCCAGCGAAGGTTCATCCAGCAGCAGAAGGCGCGGCTGGGCCATGAGGGCACGGCCTATGGCGAGCATTTGCTGCTCGCCGCCGGAAAGCGTGCCAGCGAGTTGATCCTTGCGTTCGTGCAAACGCGGAAAAAGATCAAAAATCCATTCCAGTGTGCGCTCGCGGCGGGCTTTGTCTTCAATGCAGAATGCCCCGAGGCGCAGATTTTCCAGAACGCTCATGATGCCGAAAACGCGCCGCCCTTCGGGCGACTGGGCAATGCCAAGCCCCACGACCTTGTGGCTCGGCAGGCGCAGCAGGTTTTGCCCTTCAAAGAGGATTTCGCCTTCAAAGGGGCGCACCAGCCCGCTGATGGACAGCAAGGTGGTGCTTTTGCCCGCACCGTTGGCCCCGAGAATGGTGACGATTTCGCCTTCGTCCACCTTCAGGTCGATGCCGTGCAGCACTTCAACACTGCCGTAGCGCACGTGCACATTAGACAATTGCAACAGGGACATGGCTTACCACTTTTCGTCGTCTGCGCCCAGATAGGCCTCAATGACGGCGGGATCCTGCCGCACGTCTTCGGGCTTGCCCTGGGCAATCATGGTGCCGTGTTCCAGCACCACCAGTTTTTCGCAAATTTTCATCACCAGGCGCATGTCGTGCTCAATAAGCAGCACGGTAATGCCCCTGTCCCGGATGGCCCGGATGGTATGCACCAGCGCGGCGGTTTCCTGATCGTTCATGCCGCCTGCGGGCTCGTCCAGAATCACGAGACGAGGGTCGGAGGCCAGGGCGCGGGCGATCTCAAGCAAACGCTGGTTGCCGTAAGAAAGGCCGCCTGCGGCCTCGGTGTAGCGATCGGCAAGACCCACAAATTCCAGCTCTTCCATGCAGCGGGCAACGGCGGCTTTTTCTTCCTCGCGTTGACCCGGCGTGTGCAGCATGCACGATATCAGGCCGGATTTCATGCGGCAGTGCCGCCCGGCCAGCACGTTCTCCAGCACAGAAAGGCGGCCAAAGAGGCGGATGGTCTGGAACGTGCGGGCGATGCCCAGTTCCACCACCTTGTGCGGGCGCAGTCCGGCAATGGATTTGCCGTCAAAAAAGATGCGGCCCGACTCCGGCGTATAGTTGCCGGTTATGCAGTTGAACACGGTGGTCTTGCCAGCGCCGTTGGGGCCGATAAGCCCCACAATGCTGCCAGCGTCCACGTCAAAGGTCAGATCGTTCAGGGCAATCAGGCCGCCGAACATCTTGCTCATTTCCTCAAGGCGCAGCAGGGTCATGCGGGCCTCCCGTCACTGGCTGCTGGCGGCGCAGCAACCTTGTAGCGCCGTTGCCTCGGGGGCAACAGGCCCTGGGGCCGCCAGACCATCATGACCATCATGGCAAGGCCGAAGATGAGCATGCGCGCGTTGGAAAATTCGCGCAGCACTTCGGGCAGGCCGATGAACAGAAAAGCGCTGATAAGCACGCCAAGCTGGCTGCCGCCGGAAAGTATGACCACCGCAAAGATGATCACGGATTCCATGAAGTTGAACGATTCCGGCGCAATGGTCGTCATTTTTGCGGCATAGAGCGTGCCAGCCATGCCCGCCCAGAAAGCGCCCAGAACAAAGGCCGCCAGCTTGTAGTGGGTAACATTGACCCCGCAGCCTTCTGCGGCCACGTCATCTTCCTTGATGAAGTTCAGCGCGCGGCCAAAGCGGGAATGCCACAGGCCGTAGAACAGCAGCAGGCTCACGCCCACCATGCCCCAGACCAGAAAATAGAACTGCAGGCTCTTGACGATCTTGAAGCCAAAAAACATGGGGCGACTGATGCCGAAAATGCCGTTGGCGCCGCCCGTGAGGCCGAAAACATCGTTAATAAGCGCAATACGCACAATTTCCACAATGCCGATGGTGACGATCAGCAGATAGTCGCCACGCAGGTGGATGATGGGGCGGGCTACAATGAGGGCAAAAATAGCCGCCGCCGCGCCGGAGAGCGGCATAACCCAGAGCACAGGCCAGTGGCAGACCGTGTTGAGAATAGCGGTGGTGTAAGCGCCCACGGCAAAAAAGGCGGCGTGGCCCATATGGAATATGCCCGCCTGCCCCAGAATAACATTGAGCGAAAGGGCCAGCAGGGCGTAGAGGCCAATGCTCACGCACACGTCAAGCCAGTAGGCATTGCAAAAGAGCGGCAACGCGCACAAAAAGAGGCCCGCAGCCGCATACACGGCGAAATTGCACGGAAGTTTTTTCATAGTTTGTCCGCCGTGCGCTCGCCCAGAATGCCTGTGGGGCGGATGATCAGAATGAGAATGAGTACCAGAAAGGCGATGGCGTCCTTCCAGGCAATGGCTATGTAGCCTGCGGCCAGGGCTTCGATAACGCCGAGCAGCAGCCCGCCCAGCATTGCGCCGGGGATGTTGCCAATGCCGCCCAGGATGGCGGCGGTAAAGGCCTTGAGGCCGTAAGACCAGCCCATGGTAAAGTCGATCTGCCCGTAATAGATGCCCACCATCAGACCCGCCGCGCCGCCAAGGCCGGGGCCGATAAGAAAGACCAGCGAGATGATGCGGTCAACGTTGATGCCCATAAGCTGCGCTGCGCCGGGGTCGATGGCCACAGCTCGAATGGCCGCGCCTGTGCGGGTGCGCTGGATAAAGGCCCAAAGGCCGAGCATCAGCACAACGCTGGCTGCGATGACCAGCAGGCGCACGCCGGGTACTTCAAGGCCGAGCATCCTTACCGTAAAGTCGGGGCGCAGATAGTCGGGGTACACATAGAAGCGCGCGCCGTAGATCAGCATGACCGCGTTCTGGAAAAATATGGATGCGCCAAGGGCCGAAACCACGGCCGAGAGACGGTTGGCGTTGCGCAGTGGGCGGTATGCCGTGCGCTCAAGCAAAAAGCCAATAATCGCCACCAGCAGGGCCACCATGACAAAAACGGCGGCTACGGCCAAAAAGGGATTGAGCGCGCCTGCCATATTGCAGCTGACAAGCAGGGTAAGCCCCAGGTAGGCACCAATGGTAAACAGGTCGCCGTGGGCAAAATTGATGAGCTTGAGCACGCCGTACACCATGGTGTAGCCCAGCGCCACAAGCGCATAGATGCCGCCCACGGCCAGGCCGTTCAAAAGCTGTTGGAGAAATTGTTCCATAATGTTCGGCGTTGGTACTCGGCATTTGGCGGGCGACCGGGATACCGGTCGCCCGCCGTAATGAACGCGTCCTCAAGGGGAGTGCGCTTTTCGCCGGGGCGTTCATGCCCCGGGTGTGTATCTGTGCAACATGGGCGCGGCTAATGACCGCGCCGCATTACTTGGGCTGCAAAACGAAGTTGCCCGTGGCGTCAACCTTGTAGGTGCGGTAGAACTCACCCACGCGGTCGCCCTTGGCGTCAAACCCCAGGTTGCCGGAAAGGCCGGGCATACCCTTGAGTTCCTTGAGCCATGCGGCCATTTCCTTGGGGGTGTCCTTTCCGGCTTCAAGCGCGCCTTCAATAACCTTGAAAGCATCGCCAGCCAGCACGGCCCACACGGAAACAGGCACGGTATTGTACTTGGCCTTGAAGGCCTTGAGAAATTCCCTGGCTTCAGGCGTATCCATGTCCTGCGGCAGCGGCGGGCTGATGAAGAAATAGCCCGTGGCGGCTTCAGTTCCGGCAATTTTTACCAGATCCTGATGGTTGGCGGCATCGCCGCCCATCATGGGAACGTTCCAGCCCATTTCCCTCTTCTGCCGCAACAGCATGCCGGTTTCCGGGTAGTAACCGGTAAAGAACACAAGGTCGGGATTGGCAGCCTTAAGCTTGGTCAGGATGGCGGTGTAGTCGCGCTCTCCGGGGGTAAGAGCATCGTAAAACACCACTTTCATACCGTCTTTTTCAAGCACTGCCTTGGTTTCTTCCGCCAGGCCCTTGGCATACGAAGAATTGTCGTGCAGCAGGGCCACGGCCTTGTATCCGCCCTTCTTGATGGCTTCGGCGGCGGATTTGCCCTGCGCGTCGTCACGCGGGCAGGTGCGGAAAAAGAGCTTCAAGCCCTTTTCCGTAAGGCGCACGCTGGTGGAGCCAGTGCCGATCTGCACCAGTTCCGCCTCGTCCAGAATGCTCTGGCTGGCCTCGGTCACGGCGGAGCCATACGTGCCGATAACGGCCACAACACCGGCGGAAGCAAGCTTCTGCGCGGCCAGAGCGGCAGTGCGCGGATCGCCCGCGTCGTCTTCGACAACCAGCTGAACCTTGCGGCCCTTGATGCCGCCCTTGGCATTCACATCGTCAACCAGCAGGGTAACGATGTTCTTCATATCCAGGCCTTCGGAAGCCCATTTACCCGTAAGCGGGCACATAAGGCCAACCTTGATGTCACCAGCCAGCGCCGCAACAGGCACAAGCAGGGTAAGGGCCAGAGCCCCAAGCCAACGACCAAGTGCTTTCATGAACTACCCCCGTCAGGTATGCAAATATTGTGAGCAACGAACAAGCGTACCCTAAAAAGGAAGAAAGAAAAAGCCCCCAGTACAGCCGGGCCGCGCATTGGCGCAAACAGATGCAAGCCAGCGAGGGCGGCAGGGCTGCGTTGTAACCAAACAGCTTGCGCGGCAGTTGTAATCACTTGTGAGTACATGCGCCGTGTTTATACTGCAAAGCATTGTGAACCTGTTCAGGCGACCACGGTAACTTGCACGATTGTAACGCGATGCTCACACGATGATTTCAGATTGGTCAAATTCTTCATATATTATTAGCCAGCTAACAAGCACGTCGTGTTTCGCACATCGATAAGGCGATAAACCTGAAAACAAAAGTGGCACGCGCTCGACAGCCCCCAAATAATGGGATAAGGTAAAGCTGTAAAAACAGAGAACACCTTTATTTTCTTAAATGTTTTTCTGTTGCGGTTTTCGCGGTCAGAGGTTCGGCTGTTTCAGTTTCTCTCTGCGCCCTTTCCGCCGTACCCCTTCCGCAAACATTGCCGCAACTTGGGCCGCCCAGCATTGTCTGGCGGTCAGGCGGCGATTGCACCCTTCGTCCTACCCGCAGCATTCGCCGTCGCGCTCCATATGGGCGCCAAGGAGGCCGTATGCGGTTCAGCTTTGACAAGGCAGCCTGCCAGAATACGCGCAGGGCGCTGCACCGGGAGTGGCTGCTCACCAACGAACGGGGCGACTGCTCCGGCAGCAGCATTTTGTGCTGCAACACGCGCAAATACCACGGCTTGCTAGCCGTCAACACGCCGTATGGCAGGCATGTACTGCTTTCTGCCCTTGAGGAATCGGTGTGCGGCGGCGGCAGGGAATTCTTTTTTTCTACCCGCCAGCATCCCGGCACGCTCTATCCCAACGGGCACGAGTATCTTGAAGCTTTTCAGCTCGATCAGTGGCCGCAGAGCACCTATCGGGTGGGCGAAGTAAGCCTGAGCCGCGAGGTGCTGCTTGCGCGGAATAAAAGCCTGCTGTTGCTGCGTTATGAACTGCGCGGTCCGGAGGATATCCCTCCGCTTACCCTGCGCATCAAGCCTTTGCTTGCCTACCGCAATATTCACGCGCTCACCCGGGCAAACCCGGCCTTGCGAACTGATACCCTCCTTGTGGCTGGCGGTTTTGCCGCTCGCCCGTATGAGAGCTTGCCCCCCCTGTATATTCAGGCCGCCGGGGATTCCGGCAAGGCTTGCACGAGGGCTGTAAATGCCGAGGGCGCGGCGACCAGCGAAAAATGCGGGCCGCATGCCGCCGCCAGTTTTTTGGCCGAGCCGGACTGGTGCCGCAATGTGGAATATTTTGAAGAGCGTGAGCGCGGTTTTGACGACAGTGAAGACCTCTTTATGCCCGGCACGCTTGAAATAGCTCTGCCGCCGTTGCCGCAGGGCGGCTACGTGTATGTGGCGGCTGGTACGGACGCCTGCGGTGAAAACCTGCGCACCCTGTGGGAGGCAGAGAGCCGCGCCCGCACAGATGCTCACCTTGCGGGGGGTGGCCTTGCCGGGCAACTGGCGCAGGCTGGCGGCCAGTTCTGCATTACGACGCCGTCCGGCCGAGCCACCGTGATTGCCGGATATCCCTGGTTTGACGACTGGGGGCGCGACACGCTTATCAGCCTGCCGGGGCTGACCTTTTACGCAGGACGCGAAGAATTTGGGCTGCACGTTCTGGCCGAGGTGGGGCGGCATATCCGCAACGGCCTTGTGCCCAACATGTTTTCGGAGTCGGGTGAGCAAGCCTACAATTCTGTGGACGCGTCCCTGTGGTATGCCTTTGCCCTGCAACAGGTGCTGGCCGCTGTTCCTGATGGTCTGGCCTGGGTGCGGCAACATGCCTGGGACGCCCTGAAAGCCATCATCAAGGGCTACCGCAAGGGGCCGGGCATGGGCATCTTTGTGGATGCCGAGGGCCTGCTGCATGCGGGCGATGCCCACACCCAGCTTACCTGGATGGATGCCCAGGTGAACGGCTGCCCGGTTACGCCCCGGCATGGCTGCCCTGTGGAAATCAACGCCCTCTGGTACAACACGCTTGCCTTTGCCGACAGCCTTGCCGCCGCATTTCAGGAGCCGCTGCTCACGGGCGAGCGCCAGCGTGCCGCCATGCGCGATGCGTTTTTGCGCCGCTTCTGGGCAACCGAGGAGGGCGGCTATCTGGGTGACGTGTGGCGCAACGGACAGCTCGACCGAAGCGTGCGTCCCAATCAGATATTTGCCGTGTCCCTGCCGCATGCCGTGCTTGCGGACGATTTTCAGCCGCAGGTTGTGGAATGTGTGCGCAACAGGCTGCTCACACCTTTTGGCCTGCGCACCCTTGCCCCTGATGCCGCCGCATACAAAGGCAGGTACGAAGGCAACGGCGAGAGCCGCGACGCAGCCTACCACCAGGGCACTGTCTGGCCCTGGCTGCTGGGCCATTATGCGGATGCACTGCTGCACACGGCCTGGGATATGAACGGCGCTGTTCAGGGTTTGCTTGATATGGTTACGCCCCTGTTTTGCCAGCATCTCTGCGAAGCCGGGCTTGGCAGCATTTCAGAAGTGTTTGACGGTTCCCCGCCATACAATCCCGGCGGCTGCACCGCCCAGGCCTGGAGCGTGGCCGAGTGCCTGCGCATGCTCAAAAAACTGCAAAAGGCCGCGCCGGATGTTTACGCCCATTGGGAGCAAAGGGTGGCGCATTGTCTGGCCCATCCCGCATCCGGCGACAAAACCGGCATATGCAGGGCAACCATGACTCTGGGCGTGTCAGCGTCCGGCAGTGAAGAATAAGGGTTTTGCCATGCGAGTGCTTATGTTTGGCTGGGAATTTCCGCCCCATATCAGTGGAGGCCTGGGAACGGCATGCTTTGGCATGACGCAGGCTTTGGCGAAAAAAGGGGCGGAGATCGTTTTTGTACTGCCCCGCGTGGACGGCGGCAGCGGGCAGAACAGCTTTTTGCGACTGCGGGGGGCTTCCGGCACTCCGGTTGCGGCCCAGCTTGCGGAAAGTATGGCGCAGGCCGGGCATGAACTCTGGGCCAGCAGCATCCGCTGCCTGCCGGTGGAAAGCCCGCTTGTTCCCTACCTCACGCCGCAGGGCTATGCCGAAGCGCTGGAAAATCTGCGGCATGAGCCAGGCAATGCGGCGAGTACGCGCGCTTTTGCGCCGCATGCGGGCCATGCCGCCTGCGAAGGCGAAATTACGTTTGAACTGCACGGCGGTTATGGAGCTGACCTCTTGGCCGAGGTGCAGCGTTACAGCCGTCTGGCCGGGGCCATTGCCGTGCAGGAACAGTTTGACGTCATCCACGTGCACGACTGGATGACCTATCCTGCGGGCATGATGGCCCGGGCGCTGACGGGCAAACCCCTGGTGGCGCATATTCACGCCACGGAATACGACCGCAGCGGCCTGAACATCAACGAGCAGGTGGCGGGCATAGAACGCGCCGGGCTGAATGCCGCCGATGTGGTGGTGGCCGTAAGCCGTCTAACCCGAAAAACAGTCATTGAACGCTACGGCGTAGCCCCCGAAAAGGTGGTGGTAGTGCACAATGCCGTTGCGCGGCATGAGGCCGGGCGCTGCTATCTTGTGCCGCAACGCATACGGCATGAAAAGCGCGTGTTGTTCCTCGGCCGGGTGACATTCCAGAAAGGGCCGGAATACTTCATGGAAGCGGCCCGCCTTGTGCTGCAAAAAATCCCCAATGTCCGCTTTTTCATGGCTGGCAGCGGAGACATGCTGCCGGCGTTGATCCGCAGGGCAGGGCAGTTGCGCATGGGGCGGCGCTTCCATTTTGCCGGATTTTTGCGCGGCGAGGATGTGGACCGCATGTTCGCCCTCAGCGATCTTTATGTCATGCCTTCAGTCTCCGAGCCTTTCGGCATAACGCCGCTGGAGGCCATGCTTTACGATGTGCCGGTGCTGCTCTCGCGCCAGTCGGGCGTTTCAGAAGTGCTGGAGCACGCCCTCAAGGCTGATTTTTGGGATACGCGCGACATGGCCGACAAAATCTGCGCCGTGCTGCGTTACCCCTGCCTTGCCGCCGAACTGGTGAAAAACTGCCGCGAAGAAATGAAATCCATTAGATGGGAAAATGCCGCCGACCAATTGCTGACCATTTACCGGGATGTCCTTGGAGGTCACTGATGCCTGCGCTATGTCTGTGTTTCAATATACATGAGCCGTACCAGTTCCGCCGCTACACGGTTTTCGATATGGGGCAGAGCTCCGTTTACGAAGACGATGACCGCAACTGCGAAACCATGCTGCGCGCGGCGCGCCTATGTTATCTGCCAGCCGCAGAAATGCTGCTCAGGCTTGTGCGCCGTCATGAAGGCGCGTTTGCGGTATCGCTGTGCGTTTCGGGCACCGCTCTGGATCTTTTTGAGCAGTACACCCCTGAAGTCACAGAAAGCCTGTGCGCCCTCGCGGCTACGGGCTGCGTGGAATTTGTTGCCGAAACCTCGGCGCATTCGCTGGCCTTTCTGTATTCACGCGAGGAATTTGACAGACAGGTCAAGGCGCAGAGCGCGCGCATCAAAAAACTGTTTGGCAAAAAGCCCACCACCTTCATGCATACGGAATGCGTGTTCAACAATGACCTTGCCGCCGCCTTGCAACAGCTTGGTTTTAAAACCGCGCTGGCCGAGGGTGCGGATCAGGTGCTTGGCTGGCGCAGCCCCAACTGGGTGTACCGCCCGGTTTCCGGCCCCAAGATGAATCTTTTACTGCGCAATACGGCCCTTTCTGACGACATGGGCCTGCGCTTTGGCGACAGGGGCTGGAGCGACTGGCCGCTCACAGCCGACAAGTTCGCCTCGTGGTGCCACAGCCTGGGCGACAAGGCGGATGTGATCAATATTTACAATGATTTTCATATATTCGGCCTGCGTCATGGGCAGGATTCGGGCATCTTCGATTTTATGTCGGCCCTGCCCGAGGCCCTGCTGCGCGACAACCGCTTCAGGTTTGCCACGCCCGGCTCCATTGCCGGAAAGCGCGCCCCCGCCGGAGAGGTGGACGTGCCCCAGTTCGTGTCGTGGGAAGAAAGCGGCCATGACCTGACCTCGTGGCTTGGCAACGACATGCAGAAAGACGCCATCCATACGCTTTACAGCCTGGCCGCCCTGGTGAGGGCCAGCGGCGACAAGATGCTGCTGCACGACTATGAGCGCCTGCAAACCGCCGACCATTTCCGGCACATGTCCACCAAGTGGTTTTCCGGCCCTCGGCAGGACAGACCCAGCCCCTTTGACAGCCCCTATGATGCCTATATCACCTATATGAATGTGCTGGCAGATTTTGAGCTGCGTCTTGAAGCCGCAGAACTGGCAGGCAAGGAACTCAAGCCCCGCAGGGCACGCAAGAACAGCCTCCGTTCCGGCACTAATGCGTCCGTTTAAGCCAATCGGCCTTTCCATAAGGAGAAAGCATGAATTTCGATAATACCACCGTCACGTTGTTTGAGGTCAGTTGGGAAGTCTGCAACAAGGTGGGGGGCATCTACTCTGTGGTCAGCAGCAAGGCATTGCAGGCTGTAGAGCAGTTTGGCGAGGACTATTTTCTCCTTGGCCCGTCCCTGGCGGAGAATGTGGGTTTTGAAGAAACTGACGAGAATATCTGGGATTCGCTCCGTCTTGCATTTGCTACAAAGGATCTCAAATGCCGTATGGGCCGCTGGAATATCCCCGGTCGCCCCAAGGCCATTCTGGTGGATTTTGCCAAGAGATATTCCAGTAACCAGCTTTTGTACGATCTGTGGAAAAATTACGGTGTGGATTCGCTTTCCGGAGGATGGGACTATATTGAACCCGTCATGTTCGCCACGGCCTGCAGTGCGGTTATCGCGGCCATTCATGAAAGCCGTGTAGAACCCCTTGAGGGACGTAGCGTTGCCCTGTTCCACGAATGGATGTGCGGCGCGGGCCTGCTTTCACTCAAAAAAATGTCACCCGGCATAGGCACGGTATTCACCACCCATGCCACCATGCTTGGGCGGGCCATGGCCGGAACCGGGCGGGATATCTATTCCAACCTGCGCAGCATCAACCCCGCCAACGAGGCCGCAGCCCTGAACATCACGGCCAAGTGGTCGCTTGAGGGGGCCAGCGCGCGCGAGGCGGACGTGTTCACCACCGTCAGCCCCATCACCGGGGAGGAATCAACGGTGCTGCTGGGGCGGCAGCCTGATGTCATCACCACCAACGGTCTGGATATGCGGGTTATCCCCGATTATTCCGTAGACCGCTCCCGCCCCACTGAACACCGGGCGCGCATAGTGGAGGCCTCCAACCGCTTTCTACGTTGCGAACTGCCCGCAAACACACGCATTTTTGCCATTTCTGGCCGCTATGAAATGCACAACAAGGGCGTGGACATCTTTCTTGATGCCCTGGCAAAACTTGAGCAAAGCCTCGCGGGCACGGACGCTTCCATTCTGGCCCTGTGCCTTGTCATGGGCGGGCATACGGGCGTTAATGCCGCTGCGGTTTCTGGCGACCCCGAGGCCAACGACAACGGCCTGCCCTTTATCTGCACGCATTTCGCCTGGAACGCGCCGCAAGATCCGATTCTCAATGCCTGCCATCGGTTGGGTCTGAACAACAGGCCGGAAAACAGGGTCAAGGTCATCTTTGTGCCAGCCATGCTCAATGGGGAAGACGGCTTTTTGAATATGCCCTACGATGATGTCATGTCGGCCTGCGATGTGGGTTGCTTCCCCTCCTGGTACGAGCCGTGGGGGTATACGCCGCAGGAAAGCGCGGCCTGGGCCGTGCCCACCATTACCACTGATCTTTCAGGTTTTGGCATGTGGGCGCGCACACAGTTGCAGGAGGGGGCCGCTGCGCCCAAGGGCGTGTGCGTCATGCCCCGCCGGGGCATGAACCTTGAGCAAAGCGCCACAGTGCTGCACGAGCATCTGATCCGCGCCGCCACCTGCGCAGTGGATGATTTGCCCCAATGGCGCGCGGAGGCGCGTGCGCTGGCGGAAAAATCATCGTGGCAGTTCTTTTTTGAAAACTACGTCAGAGCCTTTGAAATAGCCTTCAAAAAAGCCTCCACCCGGATTAACTGTGATTGCGGGCATGCGGCTCTGGCGAGGGTGCTTTCCACATCGTGTTCTGCCACGCCATTTTTGCGGCCCATAATGGCTGTTGCCGAGGTGCCGGAAGAGCTTTCCCGCCTGCGCGACATTGCCCGCAACGTGTGGTGGTGCTGGCACGACAAGGCCAAGGCCCTGTTCATGGCCCTGAGCCCCTCCCATTGGGAAAACTGGCGTAATCCTCTCAGAGTGCTGGAGCAGGCCGATCCGGAGCGCTTCCGCGATCTGCTGGAAAATGAAGACTACATGAATCTTTACCGTGAGGTCGTCGCCAAGTTTGACGCCTACATGGCCGAGCCCATCCGTTCGCTCAGCACGGATGTGACGCCAGAAGCCCCCATTGCCTACTTTTCCACAGAATACGGCCTGAGCGAATCCATCCCCATTTATTCCGGCGGGCTGGGCGTCCTCTCTGGCGATCACCTCAAGTCAGCCTCGGACATGGCTATCCCCCTGGTGGGCGTTGGGCTTTTATACAAAAACGGGTACTTCCGGCAGGATATAGACGCCGATGGGCGGCAGGTGGCCCAGTATCCCGTCAACAACTTCGGCCTCATGCCCATTTCGATGGTGTACGATGCGGACAATCAGCCGGTCTATGTGCAGCTTGAACTGCCGGGCCGTCTGCTGTTTGCAAGGGTGTGGAAACTGGCCGTGGGCCGCATAACCCTGTACCTCATGGATACGGACACCCGTCGCAATACTGATGAAGACCGCCGCATTACCGACAAGCTCTATGAGGCCAACCGCGAGGTACGCCTGTTGCAGGAAATGCTGCTGGGCATGGGCGGCATGCGGCTGCTGCGCACGATGCGCATAATGCCCAGCGTTTTTCATATGAATGAAGGGCACTCGGCCTTTATGGCAATGGAACGCCTTCAGGAATGCCTGAGCATGGGCATGAACTATACCGAGGCAACTGTGCGAGTGCGCTCCAATACGGTCTTTACCACGCACACGCCCGTGCCTGCTGGCAACGAATCGTTTTCTCTGGAGCTGATGGAACGGTATTTCAGCGGGATCGCCGCCAACCTTGGTTTGTCCTGGCAGCAATTTGTGCAGCTTGGGCAGATAGAGGGCGGCAACAGCAATTCCTTTGAAATGACGGTGCTGGCTTTGCGGCATTCGTGCTGGGCCAACGGTGTGAGCCGTCTGCACGGTGTTGTTTCGCGCCACATGTGGAACAACCTCTGGAAAAGCCTGCCCGTGGCGGAAACGCCCATCGGGCACGTTACCAACGGTATTCACATGCCGTCCTATGTGGGCAGCTGGATGCATGAACTGCTGCACCAGTACCTTGGTTCTGGCTGGATGCAGTCGCCTCCCGGTTCCGGCGTATGGGACAAGGTGGACCAGATTCCTGACGAGGCCTTCTGGGCGGCCCGCATGCACCAGAAGGAAGCCCTGCTTGACGACCTGCGCCGCCGGATCCCGGAATTTATCCAGAAGTTTCATCTGTCAGCGGATGAGCGCAAGCACATGGAATCCATGCTCAAACCCGATACCCTCATCATCGGTTTTGCCCGCAGATTCGCCCCCTACAAGCGCGCCACGCTGATTTTTGCAGACCCGGACAGGTTGGCCCGCATACTCAGCAATACCAATCGGCCTGTGGTGCTGGTATTTTCCGGCAAGGCGCATCCAGCGGACGAGGCGGGCATCAACATGATTCAGGAAGTGCTGCGCATGTGCCGCGACGAGCGCTTTCTGGGCCGCATATTCTTTGTGGAAAACTACAGTCTGGCTGTATCGCGCATTATGGCGCAGGGCTGCGATGTCTGGCTCAATACGCCGCGCAGGCCGCACGAGGCCTCGGGCACCAGCGGTATGAAACTGCCCGTCAACGGCGGCATCAACCTGAGTATTTCTGACGGCTGGTGGTGCGAGGGCTATAACCGGCAGAACGGCTGGACCATTGGTCCGGTGGTTTCCACAGAACTGCCCAGCAGCGAGCAGAATGACTACGCCGATGCCGAGGACCTGTATTCACTACTGGAAAACGCTGTTGTACCCCTGTACTTTGAGCGCGATGCAGAAGGCCTGCCCCTGGAATGGATTGCCACGGCCAAGCGTTCACTTAAAAGTCTCACGGCCATGTACAGCAGCAACCGCATGCTCAATGATTATATACGCCAGTTTTATCTGCGGGCAGCGCGCAGGCGCAACATGCTGCGCGACAACAACTGGGAGGCCTGCCGTGCCCTTGCCGCATGGCAGAGTGATTTGCCCGCGCGCTTTGGCACGGTCAAGGTGGACGAACTGACCATCAGCGGTGTGGAAAACAATACCATGATCTGCGGCGAACCCGTGAGTGTGCAACTGCGCATGCACCTTGGCGAAATGAAGCCGCAGGAAATTCTGGTGCAGCTTGTGATCGGGCAGGCGCTCATTAACGGCAGCTTCCGCGACAAGCCGGAAATATTGCGGCTTGAACCAAGAGCAGGAGAAAACGGACAGGAATGCATGCGCTATACCGCAAGTTACATTCCAACGTTCAGCGGTCATTACCGATACGGCGTACGCATCATGCCCGTGCATCCGGCGCAGGCTTCGCCGCTGGAAACGGATAATATCCTCTGGGCCTAGGCGTTTTACCGCTCTTTATGGGCTGAAAGCTAGTTATGCCGCGCTCCGTGTTTGAACGGGGCGCGGCAGTTTTTTTGCTGGGGGAGGGCGATGCCTGTATTGATGGCATTGCCAAGGCATAAGGGGTGTCTTATGATTTGGCACTATGCCCACAGCCATACGCTGAATCCCTGGGCGGCCTGCACCACATACCTTGGGGGAATTATGATCTACCGCCGCGCTGTTTCGTCCCGGTTTTCTCAAGTTCCACGTGTTGCTTGTCTGTCGGTCATCCTTGGCGTGGCGTGTCTCATGATGGTTGCCTGCGCTGGCATAAAAACGCGTGAAGCAGATGATCTCCGTAGCACGGTAGTGGCGCTGGCTGCAAAAAAAGCAGCCTTGCCGGAAGTTCCTGGGCTTTCGGTTGCCTTGCTGCGCAAGGGGGAGGATACCCCCGTGTGCGCTGCCTTTGGCAATACCTCGCTGGAAAATCCCACGCCCATGACTACAGCCTCGCGGTTTAAAATAGGCTCTGTAACCAAGGTTTTTACGGCTACGCTTATCCATCGCCTTATTGAAGAGGGCAAGCTGGACTACAACACACCCATAAGTCGATTTTTCCCCACCTATCCCAACGGCAAGAATATTACCGTGCGCAATCTGCTGGAGCACACGTCGGGCATGCCGGAAATGCTTGCCCTTGTGCAGGTGCAGCAGAATTTGGCCCGTTACTGGTCAGCAGTGGAGCTTATTGACATGGCGGCAAAGCAGCCGCCTCTGTTCCGGCCCGGCACACGGCAGCAATATTGTAATACCGGTTTCCTCATGCTTGCTGTTATTGCCGAAAAAATTACTGGCCGCCCCTATGGGGAGCAGGTGCTCGACATGTTTGTGGGCAAGCTGGGCATGAAGTCCCTGATGGTGGGCGTGGACGGAGCGGTGGTCACTCGCCTGGCAAATGGTTACACTTCTAACGGGAGCGAAATGCAACTGCCACTGGCAGCCAGTATTGCCATTGCCAAGGGCACAGGCAACCTTGAAGCCGCCCCGGATGATGTGGTGCGCCTTGTAAATCTTGACCGCGTGCTGAAAAACAACGTTCTTGAATCGTTGCCTCTCAGGCCTCTGGTTTTGCCAGATGGAAAGGAGGCCGTATCCATCTCAAAGAATAATCACTATGTCAGCAGTGAACTTGATGGTTGCACACTCTTTTTATTCAACGAACCCAGCATAGATCTGACAGGCAAGCTTGGATTATTCCCCGGCTTTGGCACGGCGTATTTTTATGACCGTCAGACAGGCTATGCCGTTGCTGTGAGCGTGAACAACGAAAAGGCCATTTCGCATGCCATAGCTCTGGGAGCGGAGATATTGCAGGCCATGAGGCAGCGGAGTGCGGAAACGGCACGTTGATCTGCGCCAACTTGGGCATCTGTCCTGTGAATGCATGAAACAAGGATGCGGCTGTTCTCTGGAACAGCCGCATCCTTGAGTATCAGGCAACAAGCCTTATTGCAGTGGGTCGCCCTGCTGCGCATCGCCGTTCATTTCTTTATAAAACACGCATCTGTTTCTGCCCAGTTTTTTTGCCGCATAGGTGGCCTTGTCTGCCTTATTGAACAGTTCGGCATAGGTTGTGCCGTCCCGTGGGCTGCATGCCACGCCAACGCTGGCGGTCAGGGTGAGGCATGAGTGCTGGTCGCAGCATTGGGTGTGCAGTTGTTCCACAAGTATGTGGGCGCGCTCGCGTATGCCGTGCAGCGACATCTTTTCTGTACAGAAAACCAGAAATTCATCGCCGCCGATGCGTCCCACAATGTCCACGCCACGGAAATTGCGGCGGATGATTTGGGCCATGTCAAAGAGGGCCTTGTCGCCCCTGGCATGGCCGAAACGGTCATTGACGCCTTTGAAATTGTCAAAATCAACCATGAACATGGCGTAGAATTGCGGCAGGGGGGATTCGTGCGTTTCCAGAAATTGCGATACGGCTTTCTCCGTAGACATCTTGTTGCGCATGCCGGTGCCGCTGTCGCGCGTGGCCTGGGTGCGTAATTGCAGCTCCAGAGATTTCTGTTTGTCGATATCTGTAATAATGCCAATGGAGTAGATAGGGGCACCCTGGGTATTGGCAATGTTGGAGGCCTCAATGCGAAACCAGCGGTATTCCCCCTCGGCATCACGCAAACGGGCTTCAAGGGTGCATTTATGCTGGTGCGGCGCAAGGCGCACTTCTTTTTGAAAAGCCACCAGGCGTTCCTGATCGTCAGGAAACAGCGGGATGGCCGGGTCGTTCTCGAGGATATTGAAAACAGCGCCGAAGGTGTGCAGCCATTGGGCCGAACAGGAAAAATAGCCGTTGACCAGATTTTGTTCAAATATGTTGATGTCGTGCTGTTCCAGAATAAACTGGTAACGTTCATCGGATATGCGCTTGGAAAGCGCCGCTTCTTTATTGTGGGTAATGTCAAAGACAATGCTTTGTATGTACGATCGGCCGTGTTCAATGTTGACCACGGATCCTTTGTGGTACAGCCATATCAATGCTCCGCTCTTGGTGCGGGTGCGGTATTCCACATCTATGGGCTGGCTGTTTTTCATCTGCTTGCGCATGGTGCGCAGCGTGGATTCACGGTCTTGTTCATACACTGTGGCAGAAAAACTGTTGCCGTATGTTTTTTTAAATTCCGCCTCGGTAAAGCCGAGCATTTTTACATAATTGGGGCTGACAAAAAGGAATATGCCGTCAGGACTGAAAAACTTGAGCACCCCGCCGGACATGCTGGTGATGATGGAGCGGTAATCCTCCTGCTGGCGGCGCAGCTTGCGGGAGGAGTTGCGCTCGAGCAACAGCAGGAATGTAAGGATTATGCCAGCCAGAATGACCAGCCGCCAGACAAGCTCGTTGGTGATGAGCGACTGTTTTGAAGCTGCCGCATTGCCTGCTTGCTGCGGAACAAAGGAAACCATGCGCCAGCCAAAACGTTCAACAGGCGCTGTGGCGATGAAAAGGCCCGTGGCTTTGTCAAAAAAAGTCATGGACTGCTGTGCGCCGTCTGCAAATTTTTGCCGCAATATGGCCGCAACATTCGGGGGAAGTCCGCATGCGGTGAACGAAGCAAAGAGGTCATCCATGGCCTTGCCGGGGGGCGGCGACCAGAACAGGGGCTGGCCTGAATCGTCAAAAACCATGTTGTAGGTGTTGTTGCTGAACGCCCACGTTTCCATATTGGTTTCTATGGCTTCTGCCGGGAATTCGCTGATAAGAACCGCTTGTACGCTGCCGTGGGCAACCAGCGGGTTGGCAATGATCAGAACCCGTGGGCTGGTGGTGCCGCCAGCGGTGGCAACATGGGTCAAGCCCTGGCGTGCGCGTAAAAAGATCGGGTCGTTGCTGTAGTCTGTCTGCGCCCCTCCGCCGTCAAAGCCCTTTCCTTCTGCATCAACAATGCTGAAACGCCTTACGCCATGGGCGTAAAACAGGGGGGCAAGGGCAAGCACGTATTCCCTGCTGACGCGGTATTCCTGCTGCGCCAGATACTTGGTCATGCCGCTCATTTCCATCATGCTGCTGCGAACAGACTGATAAAAATTGTTGCCCGCGCGGGCGTTCACCTCGGCAAGGCGCGTAAGCGTAGTGGCAGAGATGGTTGATGTAATATCGCTTGCGTAATCATGAATAAAAAAAATGGGGGCAAGAAATAAGAGAACAAGAACGGCAAATGATATGAGAGGCTTGGAGATATCTGACATGTCTCATTATCCGTGGTTTTTGAACCAGGGTAGGCCGTTGAGACGAAAGAACCCCTGGGCATGGCCCGGGAGTTTGTATCTGCACGGTGCGTCAAAAGAGCCGCTGAGTATCAGTTGCTGATGTTCCAGCTGTATCGTGGGAGTCTCTGTATCATTGCCAAAAGCCGGGAAAGAGAAAATTCTTCTGTCTGTACATTCCCTGTTATGCATAAGGAAAGTGCAATCAGTATTAGCAGTCGTGATATTTTCTAGAGTTTACGTGCGGTTTCCAGATGTTGTCAACATATATGGTCTGGATAATATTGTTTATTTGCAGCGAACTATAACACAATGGATTAACTGTTAAAAATATTGTCGAGGCCCAATTTGCAATGGCGGGATGTGATCTGCCCCATGTGAGGCAATCACATTACAGCTTGGCAAAAACAGCAAAAGGCCCTGCAAAAGCAGGGCCTTTTCTATACATAACCGCTATACAGCAAGATGTTTGTCTGGCAGACCGCCGAGGCAGGCGCTCTTGCCTGTAGAATGGTAAACTAGGCAAGCTTGGAGAGCAGGGTTTCCTTGATGGAATCAATGCTGCCTTCGCCATTCAGTTCGATGTATTTGGTCTTGCCAGCGCCAGCGAGGTCCTTGTAGAAGTAAGCGGCGGCCAGGGTGCCATCGGTGGTGTTGTAGTAAATGTCGTGACGCTTGTTGATGGCGGTTTCGTCCTGGTCGTCGGAACGGCTGGAAAGCGCGCCGCCACAGACGCGGCAGACATCGCCGTTGGGCTTGATGGCGTCAATAAAGATGTTGTTGGGGTGGTTGTTGTTATTCTTGCAGAGGCGGCGGCCCATGATGCGGTTTTTGGCCACTTCGCGGGGCAGAAGAATTTCAATCACGTAGTCAAGCTGCATGCCTTCTTTCTGAAGGGCGTCCCACAGCTTCTGGGCCTGCACGGTATTGCGGGGGAAGCCATCAAGCAGCCAGCCCTGCTGCCCCTTGGTTTTCAGGGTTTCCAGCACCATGGGAATGGTGATGTCATCGGGCACGAGGTCGCCGCGATCAATGTAAGCCTTGGCTTTTTTGCCCAGCTCGGTGCCGCCGCCGATGTGTTCACGGAAGATGGCCCCGGATTCGATGTGGGCGAGGTTGTACTTCTGCTTGATCAGGTCGCCCTGAGTGCCTTTGCCGCTGCCGTTGGGGCCAAAAATAAGGATATTCACTGGTACTCTCCTTGCCGGAACCGAGTTAGTTTGTGCAAAAAAGAACACAACTGGCACCCTATCCCCTAAAATAGGCCCTGTCAACGGGTGCTGGGAAGAATGCTCGACATGTTGCAGCCCACGGGCCGCTGCCTAACGAAAGAGCTTCCAGGTGCCTTCCACCACGCTGCCGAGCACATCCACAAAACCCTGGGTGATGCCGCCAATGGTGTTGAGCAGCAGCTTGCCAGCGCCAATGGATGTTTTGCTGTTGTCCAGGCTGCCATAAAGGCGCATGGGGAATTCTGGAAGATTCTTCATGTTTACGGTAAAGTTACAGTCAAGGGTCTCACTGTTGAGGTCTATCCATCCGCCGCCGGTAACAGTGATATCCTGCCCCTTGAGATAAAAATCACCACTTTTTGCAATGCCGTTGGTGATTGCGCCGGAGCTGCCCGCAGCATCAAAGCGGGTGGGTTTGCCCTTGAGCTGACCGTCTTTGTCGCGCGACTGGTAAAAGCCATTATGAACGTTGAAGCGCCATTTGCCGTTAAGGCGTGCAGGCAACTGGTTTGCCCCTGTCAGTTCCGCGTCAACCTCGGAGCTTATGCTCGCGCGCCCGCCAAGGGCAGCGCTGCCGCCGCGATCCTTGCTTGCTGCGGCAAGGTCAAAGCCCTCGATGGACAGGGCATTGGCAAAACCCATCCCTTTGTTGAAGCGCATTTCACCATGCGCAGACACGGGCGAGCCATAAAATTTGCCGCCCTGGCTTTCATAACGCAGGGTTCCGTTCTCCATCCTGGCTTTAAGGCGCAGGTCATCGGTGCGCAGTTTCCACAGGGTGAGCTGGCCAACGTGCGCTTCGCCCTCAGCGGAAAACGCCCGCATGAAGCGCAGATCCCACGGTTTGCTCTCAGCCTTTTTTTTGTTCTTGCCGCCATCTGCCTGCCCGGCGGGCTTGTCGCCCACATAGCGGTCAAGATCAATCTGCGGAGCGGAGAGCTTGAATCGCAGGGCCAGCTCCTTGCGCCAGTCAAGGCTGATACTGCCGGAAATATCGTTTTGATCCACCTTGGCTCGGAACTCTGACAGCGCCAGGGATCCGCTATCGCCCTTGAAGGCAGTGTCCAGCTCGATCCGGCGAAGGGGTTGGGGCACATTGGGGTTGGCAGCGCCAAGCAGACGCAGTGTTTTTGTGCTGTCCGGGATAAAGGCGGAAACCTTGCCCTGCCAGACCATGCCGTCCTTGCCCATGCCCAGTTGCCCAGCGCCGGAAATGTCCGCCCCAAGGGCGTTCACGTGCATGTCTGTTGCCGAAAGCTGGTTGCGCGCCGCCTGACAACTGAATTTGCCGCTGATCTGCGCTTGCAGGCCGTCTGGCTGGAAGGATTTTTCCGGGCTGAGGCTCAGGCTGATGGTGCCGGGCAGGTTTTGAAAATCCATGTTGCCGCCGCCCTGGCCATCGCCGCTGAACCAGAGCCTGCCGTTAAGGCCCACGCTGGCATCAATGCCTTCATCTTCAATGGTGGCGGTCCACTGGCCTTCAAGGCCCAGACGGCTTTGCTCCCAGGCCGCCGTGCGGGCTTTAAGGCTTACATCAAGCGCTTTAAAGCCCACTGCGCCGGGGGAGGCCTTGCCGGGGATATTGTTCGGCGGGCGCAACTGGCCTTTTTCGGCCCGGGCGCTTACCGTGCCGCGCAACTTGCCCAGAAAAACATCCAGCTCCCGCCCCTGGCTCATAACGTCCACATCACCGCGCAGCTTGCCGCCGCTCACGGGCATGACCGGGAGGTCTTTTGCCAGATTATCGCCGTTAACGTCACGCATGTGCAGGCGGATGGCGTAGGGGGTATCCGGGTGACCGCCCATGATGGTGTCGCCCTTGACGCTGCCGCCGTACAAAGTGGCGTCAACAATCAGCAGCGTGTCTTCAAAATGCGTGACCTGGTCGACCAGCCCCTGCTTAATGACGACCAGCGCGTCGTTGATGACAATGGGGCCGTAGTTCACCTGGGTTGCGCCCAGGCGGATGTTGTAATCAAGACCTATTTCGCCGGGTTCGACCGGTTTGCCGGGCATGGGGGTGATCGGCCCGTGGCCATATCGCGGTTCGGCAGGCAATACCCCAACCGATTCAGGGATGGCGCGCCCCAGATTCACAGTCTCGGCCTTGAGATCCAGCAGCAGTTCTGGCCTGGCCCAGCTCGCAACGCCGCCGGAACCCAAAAAGCGGCTGCCCGCGGCGGTTACATCAATATGCGGAACGCGCAGCCCTTTGCCGTCCACTGAAAAATCAAGAGTGCCAAGGGTTACTTCGTCCAGCGCCACCTGAAGGCCGGGCGCCAGATTGCGGGCAAAGCCCAGCCACTCCGTCAGGCTTGCGCGCTGCAGCTGCAGGCGGCCTTCAATCCTGAATGTGTCCGGCCCGCCCAGGCGCAGCATACCGTTGACGTTCACATCATCCTGCCCAAGCCGCAGGCGCAGGTTTTCAAGGCTGATGCCTTGATCTTCCTTGTTGCGTTGGGCCACGGTGCCGGTCACATGGGCAGGCAGCAGCACTTCATCCTTGCGCAGTTCGCCTTCAAGGTCGCTGGTCAGGCTCCAGCCATTGGCATCAGCCTTGAGACCCAGCGCAAAGTTGAGGCGGGCCAGCCAGTTGGGCAACTGCATGGTGCCCTTGACCGCCAGTTGCGGCGTTCTTGCCAGTGGGGCCGAGAGGTCTGTCTTGCCTTCCAGATTGAGGTGTTCAATCCGGGCTGGCGTTTGACCTTCTGGCTGAAGAATCGCTGTGGCGCAAAAAAAGTTGCCCTCAAGGCGAGTGGCCGAGGCTGTTTCCACATCGCATTGCAGCCCGCTTGCCGTCAGCTGTGTTTTGTCCTCGCCTGTGATGTCCACTTCGCCCTGCGAAACAGCCAGCCTGAACCGACCCGGCAAAATGCCCGGCAAAAGAGCCGTGCCTCCAGTAGTGTCCCCGGCAAGCCGGGCCAGCCATGATTGCACGGAGTCCTGCGCAGGGGGCTGCTCTTGCGCGGCAGCGTTTTGCAGGGGGGCCGCCGCATCGGTTACGGCCGGGATTGTTGCATCTTGTGTCGGTGGATTGCTGGCCTTTGCCGCTGGGGATGCGGCAGGTTGAGAGGCAGATTTTGGGGACGCCTTTTGGGGGGTTGCGCTCTTTTCTTGCACGGCCTGAGCTTCAGTCGGTTGGGCGGCTTCGGCATCGTCTGGGAACAGATAGGGCAAGCTGAGCGCCACGGGCAGTTCGCCCTTGAGGCGGGGGCGCAGCAGGGTGATATTGCGGGGCAGCAGTTCGCCGCGCAGCAGCGCCAGAAAGTCGGGCCGGAGTGTGGCGTAGGCAACGGTAAAATTAAAGTTCTTGCCCTCCACGCTGGCATTGCTGACAGCCAGGGAGGGCAGCGGCAAAAGGGCCACATTGACCGATTCAACAGTAATATCCAGGCCGGTGCTGGCGGCAATCTGTTCAATATAATGTTGGGCCAGCGCCTCGGGATTGCGTTGCAATAGCCAAAAGACCGCCGCCGACATAGCCGACAGGGTTAACAGAAGCGCCAGAAAAATGCGCGTGATAAGGCGAAGTCGGCTAGGGTTGAGCAGCATGTGCATTCTCGCGTCTTGACGCCTTGGGGCGTCGAGGCTAGGTTTTGAACCTATTGCAAATCGGGCCTGTTGGCAACTGTCAGGCATGAGATGCCAAGCACTGTGCGCAGTTAGCGCAGAACCACATTACTGTTGCCGGGGGCGCATGAAGCGGCTTTTGTGGATAGGCAGTCCTTTTTTTAGCGACGCCCTTTCTTCCTGCGGCTGGGATGCTGTGGCCCGGCACAATTTTGAGCATGCCGCCGTGTTTGGCTGGCATGATCTGGTGCGTATCGCGGGTTTTGAGCCAGACGTGCTGGTAGTGGCCGACAAAAGCCGCGCTCCCTATGTGCTTGGCGTAGAGGACTTTCCGTGCCTCACTGTGTTCTACAGCGTGGATTCTCACATCCATTCGTGGCAACCGTATTACGCTCAGGCTTTTGATGTATGCATTGCGTCTTTGCGCGATCATTTGCCGCGTTTTGCAGGGCCATATCTGCCCGCAGATCGGGTGTGGTGGTCACCTGCCTTTGCCTGGGCTCAGGATGCGCCCGAGCCGCAGACTGCCAAGGATATGGACTGCGTGTTTGTGGGCACGGTCAATGCCAATCTGCCGTGCCGCACGGCCTTTCTGGAAAAGTGCCGCAGCGGATTGCCGGAATTGCAGATTGTAACCGGCTCCTACCGCCATTTATACGCAAGGGCGCGGGTGGTGCTGAACCACTGCGAGCACGGCGACCTGAACTTTCGGGTTTTTGAGGCCTTGGGCTGCGGCAGTTGCCTTGTGACCCCACGCATCGGGCACGGGCTGACGGATATTTTTGCCGAGGGCGAGCACATGCTCTGCTATGGGGCGGATACGGCGGACAATGGCAGCATTGTAGATGCTGCCACCGCTGCTGGCGAGGCTGTGGCTCATGTGCGCTATCTGCTTGAGCATCCGGATGTTGCTGCGCGCATGGGGCAGGCCGCGCTGGCCTGCATAGACGGAGGCCATAGGGCGGTGCACCGCGCAAGAGCATTCAGCGACAGGGTGCGCGCCCTCCTGACCAGCGACCCGCAGTGCGTTGCGCGCCGCAGGGGCAGGGCCGCAGCCATCCGCAAGGATTATCTGCGTTTGCCCTATTTGCATTGGGCCGAGGAGTTGCGCGGTACCGGGTTGAGCGAGGCATATCTGGCGGCTGCCAAGGGGAAATTCGGTCTGACAGGGCGGGAATGAGCATTAAAAAAAACGTTGAGGATGGGTATTCTCAACGTTGATGGTGTTTAATTTCTGCTGTTCCTGCCCGATGAAGCAGGGATGCCCACAGCCGGGTCAAAATGCAGATCCAGCGCCGGGTCTACATCGGGCGCAACGCTGACGCTCTGTGCGGGTTCATCAAAACTCAGATGCAGCAGGGGGTCTTGCGCTGGCTGCGGCGCAGGGCGGGGCGCAAGGCGAGCGGCTCCCCTTGGGGTGAACTCTGCATCGGCAGGTTCCGTCACGTCCAGCGCGTCAAGGCGTGATTCCAGCGAGCGCAGCAGCACACGCATCTGGGCGTGCTCTTCGTGCAGCGCCCTGCAAAGTTTTTCCTGGCTGCGCAGCATGTGATACAGCACGGCCAGTATTCCGAAAAAACACAAAAAAATGAAAAGCATGATGGAAAACATGGCAGGCCTCCAAAAATACGGGCCGGGAAGGCCCGGCCAGCAGTTTTTATATACGTTCAACACTTCTTGGGCAAGGAGCTTTTATGGCCGCGCAACATATTGAACCGCATCTTGTAATGGCAGACGAGCGCGGCAATATCTATGACGATCCCGATCTGCTCATGGTCTGTCGGCGTGGCGCGCAGTGGGGGCTGCCGCGTCCGGACGAACTGATTCCCCTGCCGGAGGAAAGCGAGTTTTTTCTGTTGCCTGGCAGGCAGGCTGTTGGCCTTGACCCCGAAACCGGGCACATCGCGCCCCCAGAGGGAGAGGCCCAGCTTGCCGTGGCGGCTTTTGCCGCACCCGGCTACACGCTTTCGGCCCATCCTGCCTATGAAAGCGGCGAAAACGCGCCCATGTTGCCCCTGTTTGCCTATGGGGCCGTGGGGTTCGCCAGAGGGCGGTTCTATATCTGCGCCCGCAGGGTGGATACCGAACCCCGGCAGATTTTCAGCAATATTCCGCGTGGCCGCATTGAACAGGGCGCCCGCGCCCTGCTGCGCGATTACCCCAAGAACAGGCTTATCCGGCATATTATGGACAACTGCGTGGCGCGCTACGATTGCCCTGCGGGCCGCAACTTTGCTCTGGGCCGCTACGAGGCCCCGTTGCCGTCGTCCCGCGCCTGCAACGCCAGCTGTATTGGCTGTATTTCCGCGCAGGAGAAGGATTCGCCCATTCAGTCAACGCCGCAGTGCCGCCTTGCCTTTACGCCCAGCCCGGAAGAGCTGGCCGAGGTCATGCGCGTCCATTCCGGGCGCGAAACCCGTACGCCCATTTATTCTTTTGGGCAGGGTTGCGAGGGCGATCCGCTCATGAACCCCGATCTTCTGGTGGAGAGCGTGCGCCAGTTCCGCGCGGGCGAAGGCCCAGGCACGGTCAATTGCAATACCAACGCCTCCCGGCCCGAGGCTGTGATCCGCCTCGCGGAAGCCGGGCTGACCAGCATGCGCGTGAGCCTGAACAGCGCCCGAGGCGGCCTCTATGAGCGCTATTACAGGCCATCCGGCTATTCTTTTGACGATGTGCGCGCCTCCATCCGCGAGGCCCGCAGCCGTGGCATCTGGGTTTCGCTGAACCTGCTAGTCTTCCCCGGTGTTACGGATACGGAAGAAGAACTGGACGCTCTGGCGCGTCTGGTGGGCGAAAACGGCGTGAGCATGATCCAGTGGCGCAACCTCAATATTGATCCCGAATGGTACTTCAAACTCATGAGCGGCGGCGAGGGGCAGCAGAAACTGGAACTCTCGCCCAGCATGGGGCTGACATCGTTCATGAAGCGCCTCAAAAAGCTCTGCCCCTGGCTGCGTTACGGCTATTTTAACCCCTATCTGGGTGAAAAGGCCGAACTTGCCGCGCCCATGCCGGGAGAATGGACAATGCCAGCCCCGCGCGCCAGAGAAGCGGCAACGGAAGATGGGCTGGACGCCGGGGCGGAAGAGGACTCGCGCAACGGTTCAGACAGCGAATAATTAGCGTATTCTGCCGGTTAACATTTTCGGAGCCTTGCAAGTTGTGCGGGGCTCCGATTTTTTTTCGCCTTTGTTTATTTTTGTGACCGATATCACAGTTTTTTCCTGCTAGCAGTGCTGAGGTGAAGTTGCGTAGGGTGTGATTTCCGCACAATCTGCCCGAAAATCAGCGGGCACAGACGGCAGGGATGCAGCAAAAAAAGTCTTGATGATTCTTTCCCTTGACAGGTGAATCGAACATCCCTATCCATTTAGAAAATGAATTTCAATTTTAAAATAAGACGCAACGAAGGAGAATGTCATGAGTAAGGTACTGATTGTTTTTGGTTCCAGCACCGGCAATACGGAAAGCATCGCCCAGAAGCTTGAAGAACTGATTGCCGCTGGCGGGCACGAAGTCACGCTGCTTAACGCGGCGGACGCCTCGGCAGAAAATCTGGCTGACGGTTATGATGCAGTGCTGTTTGGCTGCTCGGCCTGGGGCATGGAAGATCTGGAAATGCAGGACGACTTTTTATCCCTGTTTGAGGAATTTGACCGCATCGGGCTGGCTGGCCGCAAGGTAGCCGCCTTTGCATCCGGCGACCAGGAATATGAACATTTTTGCGGCGCGGTGCCTGCCATTGAAGAGCGCGCCAAGGAACTGGGCGCGACCATCATTGCCGAGGGGCTCAAGATGGAAGGCGATGCCTCCAACGACCCCGAAGCCGTGGCATCGTTTGCCGAGGATGTGCTCAAGCAGCTGTAAAATTCTGCTGCGCACGGCGTTAAGCCTTCCGGCTGCGTCATATGGGCCCGCTGTGTTTCAGGTCAGTGTCATGTCTGCCCTGAAGCCAGCGGGCTTTTTTCTTTGCGTTCATAGCGCAGCTTTTCCCCGTGTCCTACGCTCTGGTTGAACCGGTGCGCAGACAAGGCATTGCGCCTCTTGCCAAACCCTTACGTCAAGTGCAAAATTATCGTTCGCAGGAGCGAAACGTAACGGACAAGCGAGGAGTTCATGGCAATTCTGGTTTGCGGCGGTGCCGGGTATATTGGTTCCCACAATGTGCGCGCCCTTTTGGAGCGTGGCGAAACACCTGTGGTGCTTGACAATTTTCTTACGGGCCATCGTGGTTCTGTTCCGCAGGATGTGCGCCTCTATTCCGGCGATATGCGTGATCCGGCATTGCTTGATGCCGTATTTTCAGAACAGCCCATTGAGGCCGTGATGCACTTTGCCGCCTGCTCCCTTGTGGGTGAGAGCATGGAGCAGCCGCTCAAATATTTTCAGAACAACATACATGGCATGATGGAGCTGCTTGAAGCCATGGCGCGCCACGGGGTGGACAAGATCGTTTTCTCGTCCACGGCTTCGGTCTATGGCGAACCTGATGTCGTTCCCATTCCCGAGCACGCGCCCCTGCGGCCCACCAATCCCTATGGCGAAAGCAAGCTCGCCATGGAGCGGATGATGCATTGGGTGGGAAGGGCGCACGGTATCCGCTCTGTTATCCTGCGTTATTTCAATGTGGCGGGCGCATGGCCTCAGGGCCTTATTGGCGAGGATCACAGGCCGGAAAGTCACCTTATCCCCATCATTCTTCAGGTGCCGCTGGGCAAAAGACCCCATGTCACCATTTTTGGCGATGATTATCCCACACCGGACGGTACGTGCATTCGCGACTACCTGGACGTGATGGAACTTGCCGACGCGCATCTGCGCGCTGTGGATTACCTGCGTGGCGGCGGCGGCAGCGAAGTGTGCAACCTGGGCAACGGCACGGGATTTTCTGTGCGGCAGATGGTGGAAGCCGCGCGCCGTGTGACCGGGCGCGACATTGCCGTCAGCATCGGCGCTCGCCGCCCCGGCGATCCGGCACGGCTGGTGGCCTCCGCCCAGCGCGCCGCCGAGGTGCTGGGCTGGACAGCGCGCGCTGATATAGACAGCATCATCGCCTCGGCCTGGAGTTGGCATTCGCGTAATCCAGATGGGTTTGCCGAATAACATGCCGGTTTGCGCCGCAACTGTCTTGCGCCTGTCCGCTCTGCGGATGGGCGCTTTTTGTGCGGTGCGCCGGAAGGGCAGACCGTGCATCCCCCTCGACATGATCGCCCTTGTGCTTATGTAAAACGTATGCGCTGCCTGCGCCGGGAGGAACCCATGCCCAGATTAGGACGAACGAGTTGTCTCCTTATTTGCACATTCATGCTGTTGGCTCTGCTGCCGGGTCTGCCGCTGGCGGTCTTTGGAGCTTCGCCCTCAGCTTCGGAGGTTTCGATGCAAAACACATATCCCATGCCGCCGCTTTCAGGCCTTGAGGCGGACGTGCTGTTGCGCAAGGCCACAGAGCCGCCCAATACGGGCAAATATGTCAACAATCATGAGGCGGGCACCTATATCTGCCGCCAGTGCGGCATGCCGCTCTATCATTCTGACGACAAGTTCGAGTCCGGCTGCGGCTGGCCCAGCTTTGACACGGCAGTGCCTGGTGCGGTGCGCCGTGTGCCCGATGCCGATGGCCGCAGGGTTGAGATTATCTGCGCCAACTGCGGTGGGCATCTGGGGCATGTGTTTGAGGGCGAAGGATTCACAGAAAAAAACACGCGCCATTGCGTCAATTCGCTGTCCATGAGTTTTGCCCCTGCGGGCAGCGATGCGGAAAAAGCGGCTCTGGGGCGGCTGGCTGCCCAAAAGGAAACCTCCGCTGCCGGAGGCGCTCCGCTGGCGGATGTGGGAGCTTCGGAGCAGGACGTTGCCTCTGGAGGATGCACGGCCACAGCTATTGTGGCTGGCGGCTGCTTCTGGGGGGTGGAAGACGCTTTTCAGAAAATACCGGGAGTGTGCGAGGCGATATCGGGTTATACGGGCGGTCACACGGTCAACCCCAGTTATGAAGACGTGTGCCGGGGCGATACCGGCCATGCGGAGTCCGTGCTGGTGCGCTATAACCCCTCGCGCGTGGGCTACGAGCAGATTTTGCGCCGCTTTTTTGAAATTCACGACCCAACCCAGCTCAACAGGCAGGGGCCGGACTGGGGCGAGCAGTACCGCTCTGCGGTCTTTTATAAGGGGGCGGAGCAAAAGGCTGTGGCAGAAAAGCTGGTGGCCCGCCTGCGGGAGCTTGGCTACAAGATGGTTACGCAGATTGCGCCTGCCGGGCCTTTTTATGAGGCCGAGGCCTACCACCAGGATTTTGCCCGCCGCACGGGGCGGGGCGTATGCCACATGTCTGTGCCGCGCTTTTCGCAGCGGGTGGATGGAAGCCCGGTTAAGTAAAAGGTTTGGTGAGGGCAGCGGCCCGCTATTTTCACCCATTGCACGCAGACAGGCCCGTTTCAGGTGGTGGAGCATTTGCTCTCCCTGAAACGGGCCTGAATTTTTTTGAATCTTTTGCAGTTAACGCAGAATCTGGGCAGTGGAGGCGCAGGGCAGGCCAAAGGCTTCGGCCACGCCAGCAAAGGTGCACTGCCCATCAACCGTATTCAGGCCGCGCTCAAGGGCGATATTTTCGCGGCAGGCGTTCTTCCAGCCTTTGTCCGCCAGTTCCAGGGCAAAGGGCAGGGTCGCGTTGGTCAAGGCATAGGTTGAAGTGACCGGCACGGCGCCGGGAATGTTGGCAACGGCATAGTGGATGACGCCGTGCTTTTCATAGGTGGGTTCGTGGTGGGTTGTGGGCCTGCCCGCCGTGGTTTCAAACGAACCGCCCTGGTCAATGGCCACGTCCACCACCACGCTGCCGGGGCGCATGGTTTTGATCATGGCTTCTGTCACCAGTTTCGGGGCCATGGCGCCGGGAATAAGCACGGAGCCGATAACAAGGTCGGACTCCTGAACAGCCCCGGCGATATTGTATTCATTGGAAGCAAGGGTCTGGACGCGGGAAGAGAAAATGTCGCCCAGATAGCGCAGGCGGTTCAGATTGTTGTCCAGAATGGTAACTTCCGCGCCAAGGCCCATGGCCATCTTGGCGGCTTCCGTACCCACGGTGCCGCCGCCCACAATGGCGACCCTGGCGCGCTGCACACCAGCCACGCCGCCCAGCAGCATACCCGCGCCGCCTGCCTGTTTGGTCAGGATGTAGGAACCCATCTGCACGGCCATACGGCCCGCTACTTCAGACATGGGGGCCAGCAGCGGCAGGCTGCGATCCTTGGGCTGTACGGTTTCGTAGGCAAGGCCCACCACCCCGGAATTGAGCAGGGCGTCGGTAAGTTTCTTGTCCGCCGCAAGGTGCAGGTAAGTAAAGAGCAGCAGACCGGGGCGAAAATATTTGTATTCGCTGGGCAGTGGTTCCTTGACCTTCATGATCATTTCAGCCTTGGCCCATACATCGCCCACTGGCAGCATGCTCGCGCCAGCCTTGGCAAATTCGTCATCGCCAATACGGCTGCCAAGCCCTGCGCCGCTTTCTACCAGAACCTTGTGCCCGTGGTCAGTGAGCGCCTTGACCCCGGCGGGCGTGATGCCCACACGGTATTCATCGGCCTTGATCTCCTTGGTGACGCCAATAATCATGGATAGTCCTCGCAAGCTTATGGTTGTGGCGAAACCGGCAATGCCGATCACGCGGGGGCATGCTTCTTCCATGGTCTGGGGCGCGGGGGGGATGACGCCTTGCGGGCGGCCTGATCCGCCCGATATGAAATCGTATATTTTTTCCCGTTTATCAGCAATAAAATTGCAATGTTTTGCGGAGTGTTCTTACAGGCAATCGCACAAGGTGCGTTCCCGCAATGATTTGAGCCGGATGCCGCCGTTGAGGATTTCGCCCCGCAGTTCGCGCAGCCGGCGATCCATATCCGGGGGAAGATTCTTGCCAGCCGCAGCCTTGAAAGGCTCCATGGACGTAATGTCCACACCGCCGTTTTGCAGATCGCGCACGAGGATTTCCTTGCCTGCAAAGTGGCCGGATGCCGTAGCGGCTATGATGTCGTACGTGGCCTTGTTGGGGTGCTTGAGGATGGAGGTGAGCACATGGCCGGGCAGCAGATTGTCCTTGTCGGTGTTCAGGCCCACGGCGTAGGCGTTGCGCGCTTTAACCTCCTGCAAGGCAGGGCCGTTGCCCATGCCGCTGGCCAGCACCAGGATGTCCGCTCCCTGGTCGAGCAGATTCTTCGCTGCGGCGCGGCCAGCCTCCGCATTGGCAAAAGAACCTGTAACCGTGTTGACGACACGCACCTCAGGATCAATCACGCGCGCGCCCTCTGTGAATCCTCCCAGCAGGGAGCGCATGGAGGGGCAGTCCTCGCCCGTTATCCAGCCGATAATCTTGCGTCCGCTTATGCCGGGCATGCCGGTCTGGCGCGCAAGCATGGCCGCAGCCGCCCCGGCAAGATAGGCCGCCTGCTCGTCGGCAAAGGTTACGGACATTATATTGGGCGCGCGGATGCCGGCATCAATGCAGCCAAACATGGTGCGGCGAAAGTTTGCGGCGTTGTTGCGCAGCACTTCGTGCAGGCCATTGGAGGCCACCAGCACCAGATCATTGTTGCCCGAAGCCGTACGAAACATTTCCTGAAGCGCCGCCTCGTCATGCCCTGGCTGGGCTGTAATCACTGCGGCCTTGATGCCCAGTTCGCGCTCGGCCTGCCTCAGGCCGTCAACAAGGCTGTCGTTCCAGTCGTTGTCGCCCGTAGGCGTTTCAAGCAACAGGGCCACGCGCAAGGGGCCTTGCGGCTTTTCGGCGCCAGCGCAATGGGCGGGCTGGGAAAAGCCAAGGCAAAGGAAGAGCAGAAGTGTCAGCATAAGGGACACGGGGCGGAGTGAGAACATGGATTTTCCTTGGAATGAATGTGCGGGCAGCGGGAGTTGTTTTTTAAGGTTTTGGGCAGGCAGACCGCGCCTTTTTCGCCATGCGCAATATATCGCTGTGGCTTTTGCGGCGCAAGAACATCTGCTGGCGGACAGTGCGCAAATAAATGCAAAATTTTTTTATGTGTTTAATTTTTTAATAAGGCTGAATGCCGCCAATTATATCCATCAAGTTTAATTTAACTTATTTTGTTGTTGTCAGCAAAATTTATAGTTTGATTAATCAAACAAGTTAACGTACACACCTTGACTTGCGAATGTGAAATAAATAACGTGTTGCTTGTGAACAAAGTAACATGAAGTGCAGGATTGTTATTGCGATAATTCTGCTGAAATTATTGAAAATTATTGCAAGGAAGGTTCCCATGTCTGTTGATGCACAGCCTCGCTGGTTTGATGCCCAGGCCATTGGTACAGCTCTGGAAAGGGAAACAGCACCTGACGCCGCAGAGCTTCGGGATATCCTCAACAAGTCACTTGAATTGCAGCCTTTAACCTTGGCGGAAACCGTTGCCCTCATGCGTGTGCAGGACGGGGTGGGCGTTGGCCGCATCATGGCTGCCGCCGATGAAGTTAAGCAAAAGGTTTACGGCGACCGCATTGTGCTTTCTGCACCCCTGCACATCTCCAACCACTGCGGCAGCGAATGCCTGTATTGCGCCAACCGCAAAAGCAACAAGGCCGTTGAGCGCAAGTACATGACCTCGCCTGAAATGCGCGAGGCAGCCCTCAAGCTTATCCGTCAGGGGCACAAACGTATTTTCCTTGTCAGCGGGCAGTTGCCCAATGCCGATATTGAATATCTGGCCGAGGCCATCAGCATCCTGTACACAGCCTTTGACGGCGTGGGCGAAGTGCACAGCGTCAACGTAAACGTGGGCGCTCTGGAATCGCACGAGTATGCCGCCCTGCTGGAATCGTATGTGGGAACCGTGCTGATCTATCAGGACACCTACCACGAGGCCAGTTATCGCGCGGCCCACATCTCTGGCCCCAAGAGTGATTACTACGCCCGGCTGAACGCCGCAGATGTTGCCTTTCAGGCGGGTGTGCCGGACGTGGGCGGCGGCCTGATGCTGGGTCTTGGCCCCTGGCAGTATGACCTGCTGGGTATTGTGCAGCATCAGGCGCACTTGTTGCGGGCCTATGACACCGGCTGCCGCACCCTGAGCCTGCACCGCATGCGTTGCGCCCCCGGCAGCAACATGCAAACGCCCTATCCCGTGAGCGATGCCGACTACCTGCGCTGCGTGGCCATTGCCCGGCTGGCGGTTCCTTACGCTGGCATCATCCTGACCACCAAGGAACCTGCGGGCCTGTGGCGCGATGGCTGTAGCGCGGGCGCTTCGCAACTGCTCACAGGCAGCGTTGCCAACCCCTACGGCAACTGGATTGACAATCCCGAGCACAAGGTTCCCTACCCCATTGGCGAAGACTGCCATGTGGATGAAGTGGTGCGTTTTCTGCTGGAAGAAGCTCGCCACCTGCCGTCATTTTGCGCGGCCTGCCCCCGGTTGGGGCGCACGGGCGAGGAGTTCCTTTCCATGGTGCGCGAGTGCGGCATGAAAAACCAGTGCGGCCCCAACTCTGCGGCGTCGTTCCTGGAATTTCTGCTGCACTACGCAACGCCTTATACGCGCATGATTGGCGAACAGCTGTTGGCCGAAAAAATGGACAGGATGACCACGGGTGAGCTTGGCGCGGCCAAGAGGCTGCTGACCAAGGTGCGCGCTGGCCGTATTGACGAATTCATTTAACAGACCGCTTGCAGATAAAACCCTCAACGGCGAGCGTACTCTGTTATTAACGCAAAAAGGCGGGCTTTATGCCCGCCTTTTTGCGTGTTGACAGCGTCAACACAGTCGGAAATCAGGAGCCGGTTGCGGCTTTGCCGCACCGATGAGCGACTGGTTTCCGTGTATTCCGCCCGGCGGCTTTGCTGACGCTGGCGGCGCAAATGCCGCAAAGCGGCGTTTGATCAGTATCAGTCGGGCTTCATGCCCGCCTTTTTGTGTGTTGGCGTTGTCAGGTTGTGTCAGCAGTCAGCTCCCCGGCCAGCCTATCCACACTAAGTAAAGAAAAACCAGGTCAGCAGAGCGAACAGCGGCACAAGAATGCAGACCGACCACAGAATGTAGCCGAAAAATCCGGGCATACGCACGCCCTGATCTTCCGCAATGGCTCGCACCATAAAGTTGGGCGCGTTGCCTATGTAGCTGCATGCGCCCATAAAGACCGCGCCAGCCGAAATGGCCGCCAGAGTTTCGGGCATATGGTGCATGAGCGTTTGCGCATCACCCCCCGCCGTGTTGAAAAAGACCATGTAGGTCGGGGCGTTATCCAGAAAACTGGAAAGAATGCCCGTCAGCCAGAAGTACATGGCATTGACCGGCTGCCCATCGCGCGAGACCAGTTCCACCAGCGGGGCCAGCGCGCCGGAGGTTCCTGCCTTGAGAATGGCCATGGCCGGAATCATGCTGACAAAAATACCAAAGAACAGTTGGGCCACTTCTTCAATGGGCCCCCACGAAAAACCGTTCAGTTCGCGGCATCTGCGGCTGGTATGGCGCATGGAAAGCCACGCCAGGAAGAGCAGGGCGGCATCGCGCAGCACGTTTTGCGCTTCCAGCGGCACACCGCCCACCGTGGCGATGGTTCCCAGCGGGAACAGACCGGAAAGCAGCACGGCAAGCACCACGCCAAGCAGAAACAGCAGGTTGATCTTGCCGTCAAGTCCGAGTTTTTCCTGGCTGGGCAGTACCTGCCCCGGCCTCTCTGGCGCGGCGTCAGCAGGGCTGCTCGGCGGTACGGGGCGGCCTTCCTTGTTATAGAGCACCATGTCCAGAACAAAATAGATTGCCAGCAGGGCTGTGGACAGGCTCAGGGTTTTCAAAAACAGGTGCGAGGTAGTCCAGAAAAAGTCCACGCCCTTCAAAAAACCCAGAAACAGCGGCGGATCGCCCAGGGGCGAGAGGGAACCGCCGATGTTTGCCACCAGAAAAATGAAAAATACCACAGAATGCACGCGGTACTTGCGGTGCGCATTGGCCCGCAGCAACGGGCGCACAAGCAGCATGGCGGCTCCTGTGGTGCCCATCCAGCTTGCCAGCACGGTTCCTATGGCGAGAATGCCCAGATTCACTGGCGGAGTGCCTGTGAGGGAGCCTTTAAGGCGTACCCCGCCCGCAACCGTGTACAGCGAAAAAAGGAGTACAAGGAAAGGCACGTAATCCAGCAGGATGATGTGGCAGAATTCATAGAAGGTCACGCCGGGGCCATAGGCCGCAAGGCATGGGACAAGAAAGGTGAGCGCCCAGAAAATGGAAATCTTGCCTCGATGATGTTCCCAGAAAACATGGGCGGTCAGCGGCAGTATGGCTATGGAAAGCAGCATGCCCGCAAAAGGGATGATCCACCATGCGGAGAGGGTGCCGGGAACTGTAAGATGGTCGGCGGCGGCAAGAGCCGTGTAGGGAGTAAGCAGCAGTGCGCTCAGAGCATATGCAGAGAGGCGGAGTAGATTCATGTTGCTCCTGAAAAAAGTGAATGGATTGCAGGCCGATAAGAAAAATCGGCCAAGACTAGTGCATTAAATGTACCCGAATTGGCATTATCCGTCCATCCCTGCAGATCGGCGCACTTGCCTGAAAGGCCGTTTTCTGCCACACAAGGGCAGCAATCAATTACAATAGTGTAAGGAATCAGCTATGCCCAAAGAACCTACGGCACGGCGCAAGGCCCGCTTTCTGGAAGTGCTGAGTCACCGCCAGCCGGACCTAACGCTGGTGCTTGCCAATATTCACGACCCGCACAACGTTTCGGCCATTTACCGCTCGTGCGATGCCTTTGGCGTCAGCCGTGTGCACCTGTATTACACCAACACGGCTTTTCCCGCGCTGGGGCGCAAGACCTCTGCCTCTGCCCGCAAGTGGGTGGAAAGCGTGCGCCATAAAACCAGCGAAGACATGCTTGCCGACCTGCGCGGTCAGGGCATGCAGGTGCTTGCTACCTCGTTTACAGAAAAGGCCCGCCCCATGCGGGAATGGGATTTTACCTGCCCCACAGCAGTGATTATGGGCAACGAGCACAGCGGCGTTGAGCCGGAACTGCTGGCCGCCGCCGATGGCGAGCTGTACATCCCCATGTACGGCATGATCCAGAGCTTCAACGTGTCTGTGGCTTCGGCCATTATTCTTGCAGAAGCAGCCCGCCAGCGCGAGGCCGCAGGCATGTACGCCACCCCGCGCTTTGATGAGGCAACTCTCGCAACCCGTCTTGGGGAGTGGCTGGAAAAATAGCGATAGCCCGAACTGGCCGATATCCGGCCACGAAAGCCTGGGCCGCCCGCGCGGCGTATGCGGGCGATACTTCGGGCTTCCGCCGCATGTAACTATTCGCCAATGAATAGTCATGAACAATCCCGCGTTGATCTGTCAGGCCTATGCTTTTGCCACTGTTGTACTGTGGTCAACCGCCTATGTGTACACCAAGGTTGCGCTGGCGTTTTTTACGCCGGGGCCGCTGGGCCTTGTGCGGTGCGCGGTGGCATCGCTGGCATTTGTTGGGATTCTGCTGGCAAGGGGCAGGGCGAGCGGGGGATTTTTTGTTCCTTCTGTCCGGCATCTGCCCCTGTTTGCGGCGTCAGGGCTGAGCGGTTTCACGCTGTATCTGCTGGCCTTCAATGAGGGTTCCATCTCCCTCAATCCCACCACCAACTGCATTGTCATTTCCACAGCACCCATTCTGACGGCGGCGCTGGCACGCCTGTTCTTCAGCGAGCGTTTGCCCGTGCTGCGCTGGCTTGCGCTTGCCCTGGCATTTGGCGGCGTAGTGGTGATGAACGGCGGCGGGCGCGGATTTATGCTGGCTCCCGGCATGGGCTGGGTGCTGGTGGCCGCAGTGCTCATAAGCCTGTATAATATTACGCAGCGCACATTGTCGCGGCACTACGGATCCATGGAAATCGCGGCCTGGAGTTTCTTTGCGGGTACGCTCTTTTTGCTGTACTGCCTGCCGCAAACCGTGCCCCAGGTCCAGGCTGCGCCCGCCAGGGCGCTCTGGCTTGCGCTTTTTCTGGGGATTTTCCCCAGCGCGGCTGCCTATCTGCTCTGGACAAAAGCCCTTGCCCTTGCCCCGCGCACAAGCCTTGTGACCAACTACATGTTCCTGACGCCCTTTTTGTCCATGCTGCTTGATTTCGTGGTGACGGGCGGCCTGCCTGAGGCCTCCACCTTTGCGGGCGGGGCGATCATCATGGGGGCTTTGGTACTGTTCAGCCTTGCGGGCAAGCGGGGCTAAACGGTTCTTTTGCTTTCTGGCAACGTCAGAGAATAAAATAGCCATGTAGCTGTTGCCGCCACGTTGACTTTTTACACAAAAACAAGGCCCGTTTCTGCTGGATGTTTCCGGCAGAAACGGGCCTTTCCCTTGCGGGAACCCAACCCTGATTTTTATGCTGAGCTGCTAATCAGCCTGCGGCTGCACCAGCTTGTCAAAACTTTTGCCATTCCACTGAAAACTTACGTCATTGTCTACCGGAACATGGGCCATGCCCGTATTGGTCCAGAACATGGGCTGCGCCTTGAGGCCGCCAAGGCCAAGGCAGATCATGACCGTAGCCTGGACATCGGGCGGCATTTTGCGGCCCGGGGCAAAAAAGGCGCTTATGTCCGGCTCTTGCGGGGTGTCCACAGGCACGGCGCGGCCTGATGTGTCAACCCGCCACAGCTCAAGGGTGCACACAGCGCCGCCCAGAGTGCCGAATGCGGCAAGTACGGAGCCGTCCGTGGCGTTGCGGAACAGGCGCAGGGCAACGGCTGTATCCCTGAACGGCATGGAGGCGAACACCAGAACGTCCTCCGTTTCTCCGGCGATCTCCCAAAATTCCGAATGCCCTGCGGAAAGCAGTTTCTGCTTTTCCTGCGGGCTCAGACCTTCAGGAGTGTTTTCAAAAATACTTTCGGGCAGCAGTGCAAAGATACTGCGGGCATTGACCTCGCTTTCGGTGGCCTGCGCAGAATCCGACAGTGCGGCAAGCAACAGAACAATCAGTAAACAATGTATATGACGCGGCATACATCCTCCCGCAGACAGATGGTTGCAGAAACAGACGTGCTGTAAAAATTTTTATACCGCTTTCGGCAAGGCTTGTCCATGCACGCAGGCAAAGGATTGCGCGATCCGGGCGGTTGGGCGGCGGCGGGCGCATTTTGCAGCGGCTGGCGCGCGCAAAAATACGCTGGCTCTGCCCTTGCCAATGCCCCTTGGGCCGCTTACATATGCTTTCATGAACACAAGCAAGCCCTGCATCCACATCGAAAAGGCCCGCCAGCACAATCTCAAAAACATCAGCCTGGACATCCCCCGCGACGAGCTGGTGGTGATTTGCGGCCCGTCAGGTTCCGGCAAGTCAACGCTGGCGTTCGATATCGTGTACGCCGAAGGCCAGCGCCGCTATGTGGAATCGCTGTCTGCCTACGCCCGCCAGTTTTTGCCCCAGATGGACAAGCCGGACGTGGAAAAGATCGAGGGGCTTTCGCCCGCAATCTCGCTTGAACAGCAGAGCGTTTCGCGCAACCCGCGTTCAACCGTGGGAACGGTCACGGAAATTTACGACTTTTTGCGCGTATTTTTTGCCCGGCTTGGGCGCATGTATTGCCCCCAGTGCGGGCGGCCCATCGAGGCCCGCGCAGCAGATGAAATCATTGGCGATATCATGGCCCTGCCGCAGGGCACCAAGTTTATGGTCATGGCTCCGCTGGTGGAACTTCAGAAGGGCACGCACCAGGACAAGTTCAAAAAGCTCAAGGCCGAAGGCTTTGCCCGTGTGCGCGTCAACGGCGAGTTTTATACGCTGGACGATGTGCCCACGCTGGACAAGAACAAGAAGCACTCCATTGATCTGGTGGTTGACCGCCTGGTGAACAAGGAGGGCATTCGGGGGCGTCTGGCGGATTCGGTTGAGCTGGCCCTGCGCTACGGGGAGGGCCGACTTGTGCTGCACGAGCCGGACAAAGCCGCCGCAGGGCAGGATGCAGACACAGTGCATTCCACCACCTCGGTATGCGCGCATTGCCGTATTTCTCTGCCCGCGCCCAGCCCGCAGCTGTTTTCGTTCAACGGGCCGCAGGGCGCCTGCCCGCGTTGCGTGGGCCTCGGCGGCGTGGATTATTTTGAGCCGCGCCTCATTGCGCCCAACATGGGCCTTTCGCTGAACACGGGCGCGCTGTTGCCCTGGGCCACGGACAAAATGTTCAGCCGCTATGAGGACTCCCTCAAGGCTCTGGGCAAGCGCTTCAAATTTCAGCTTTCCACGCCGCTGGAGCAGTTTAGTGAAGATGCGCTTTCCGCTCTTTTTTACGGAGAGGATGAACAGGGCCGCCCAGCGCGCGCCTCGTTGGGCCTGCGCCGCAACTGGATGGGCGGCAGCGTTGCCCTTGGTGCTGGCGGCGATTATCAGAGCGAGCATTTTTCTGACGCACTGCGTGCGCAGGGGCAGGTGGGCGTGAGCGAAAAACGCTGGCCCGGCGTTATTCCTCTGCTTGAAAGCGGTATGCAGTACGGCGATGCCTGGCGCGAGGCCCTGTCTCGTTATCGGCAGACCATGGACTGCCCGGACTGCCACGGAGCACGGCTGAACACCAACGCGCTTTCCGTGCGGGTGGACGATCTGAATATCGCGCAGTTCTGCAACCTTTCGGTTGAGCGCGCGCTGGAATGGCTGGAAAAACGCGAATTTACAGGGCGGCATGTTGTCATTGCCGAACCACTCATGAAGGAACTGACCCACCGCCTGTCGTTTATGCGCAGCGTGGGGCTTGAGTATCTTTCGCTGGGGCGCTCCATGTCCACGCTTTCGGGCGGCGAGGCCCAGCGCATCCGTCTGGCATCGCAGCTCGGCTCGGGCCTTGTGGGCGTTACCTACGTGCTGGACGAACCCTCCATCGGTTTGCATCCGCGTGATAACGAGCGGCTGCTGGGAACCCTGCGTTCACTCCAGGCGCGCGGCAATACCGTGCTCGTGGTGGAGCATGACGAGGCCACCATCTGCGCGGCGGATACGGTCATTGAGCTTGGCCCCGGCTCCGGTTCACAGGGCGGCGAAATCATGTTTCAGGGGCGGGTGGACGACCTGCTCGGCAAGGCGGATACCCTCACGGCCCGTTACCTGCGTGGCGATGACGTGATCGCCCTGCCGGACGAGCGGCGCGAAGGGCAGGGGGCGCTGGTCATGCACGGCATCACCACCAACAATCTGCGCGATATTGATTGCCGCATTCCTCTGGGCGTGCTCACCTGCGTGACCGGGGTTTCCGGCTCCGGCAAGAGTTCGCTGGTGGTGGATACGCTCTACAAGCATGTGGCCCTCAACCTTGGCCTGCGCGTGGATCAGCCCGGCACCATCGGCGGGCTGGAATACGAAAAAGGCTCCGCGCCTGTGGAGCGCATAGTGGCCATTGACCAGACCCCCATTGGACGTACGCCGCGTTCCAATCCCGCCACCTACACCAAGATTTTTGACGAGATTCGCAATATTTTTGCCATGACGCAGGACGCCCGCAAACGCGGCTACAAGCCGGGGCGTTTCAGCTTTAACGTGCGCGGGGGCCGTTGCGAGGCCTGCGGCGGCGACGGGCAGATTCGTGTTGAAATGCACTTTTTGCCCGATGTGTATGTGACTTGCGACGTGTGCAAGGGCAAGCGCTATAACCACGAAACCCTTGAAGTGCGCTACAAGGGGCTGAACATCGCCGAGGTGCTCGACCTGACCGTGCATCAGGCCCGCCAGCTCTTTGAAAACTATCCCTCGCTGGAGCGCCGCCTTGCCGTGCTGGAAGAGGTGGGGCTGGAATATCTGCGGCTGGGGCAGCCCGCCACAACGCTTTCGGGCGGCGAAGCCCAGCGCATCAAGATTTCGCGCGAGCTGGGCAAGCGGTCCCTGCCGGGAACCATGTACATTCTTGACGAGCCAACCACGGGCCTGCACATGCACGAGGTGGGCAAGCTCATCAAGGTGCTGCATGCGCTGGTGGACAGGGGAGCAAGCGTGGTGGTTATCGAGCACAATACAGACATGATTCTGGCATCCGACCATGTGCTGGATATGGGCCCCGGCGGCGGAGAAAACGGCGGGCAGATAGTCTCTGCCGGAACGCCCGAGGCCATAGTGGCCGACCCCAATTCCGTCACCGGGCGCTTCCTCATGCAGGAGCGGCTGGACAGGCTCAAGCGCAGACGGGAATAACATCCTCAAATAAAATAAACTGTCAGACTGCCGTAATGCCCTGTTGCATGACGGCCTTGTTGGGCGCATCCGGTTTACCGGATGCGCTTTTTTTGTCAGCCATCCCGGGAGTGAGTGAATGGATCGGGTCATATGTTCGTTCAGAATTTTTGTTGACATGGAAACAATTTTTTACGATTGTTTCCATGTCAACAAAAAGGAGCAGTCATGAATCAGCCTCACAGGATTGTAGCCGAGCTCATCAAAATTTCTGAGCATGCCGATGCCTTCAGGCATGGGAGAGAAGACTTTTTTGATGACCTGAACCTCACGGAGGTTCATTGCATCCATTGGATAGGAACTCTTGATCATGCCAATGTGACAAAGGTTTCTAACGAGATGGGCATGACGCGTGGGGCCATAAGTAAAATATGCAAAAAGCTGCTGAAAAAAAACTTTATCGAAAGTTATCAGGAACCGGAAAATAACAAAAATATCTATTTCAGGGTTGCAGATGGCGGGAAAAAAATATTTGAAGCCCACAAAATCAACCATGACAAGACATTTGGTGAAAAGGTCTGCATCGTAGATAAATATGATGAAGATGAACAGGCGATAATACTGCGTTTCCTCATGGATATTAACGCATTTGTTGAACGCGGTTTTGAACAGATTTACACAAATTGCGAGAAAGATGAATAATGGAGAATACTATAATGAATTCAGCAACAGTCAGAAAAGGCGTTGTGTATTCCATATCGTTCGCGCATATGCTGAATGACTGGTATATGAATATTATTCCTATACTTACGCCATTTCTCATTGCGGCTGGTTTTGGTATTGGGGAGGTTTCGTTTGCCATTTCCGCCTTTACCATTACCTCATCGCTTTCGCAGCCGCTTATTGGCTATATGGTGGACAGAAAAAACCAGAGCTGGATGATATATGTGGGCACGGCCTGGCTGGCGATACTGCTGAGCTGCATAGGTCTGACCCACAGCTCCACCATGCTGATTGCGCTTGCGGCCCTTGCCGGTCTTGGAGCTGCGGCTTTTCATCCGCAGGCATCGGCTATGGTTAGTGCCGCGAGCGGGCAGAAAAAGGGGATGTATCAGGCCGTTTTTGGTGCTTCGGGGAATCTTGGCTGGGCGCTGACTCCCCTGTTTGTCATCCCGCTGGTGGAACGGTTTGGCCTGAGCGTCACGCCCTACTTTGTGGTGCCGGGCATTATTGTTACGATATTATTGGCCTTCAAGGCTCAGAAAACCCCCGCAAGATCGCAGGCAGAAACAGTGCCGATGATGGAGACCCTGCGCCCCGCCTGGAAAGAGCTGAGCAAGCTGGTGCTGATTATTGCTGTCCGCACACTGACCTATTCCGGCCTTGTGGCCTTTCTTCCTCTGTACCTGCAACAGCAGGGCATGAGCTTGTCCGTCTGCTCCCACTTGCTGTTTATTCTGCTGCTTTCTGGCGCAGCAGGCGGCATAGCGGGCGGTTATCTTTCAGACAGGTTCGGTAAAACCATTGTTATTTTCTTGTCCCTGGCCCTCTCCCCCATTTTTTTCTACCTCTTTCTGCATGTTGGCGCAGGCCTGCAACCTGTAGTGTTTGCCCTGGCCGGGGCGACGCTTCTTTCGTCCTTCTCGCCCATTGTGGTGCTGGCGCAAGAGCTGCTTTTCCGGCAGGCCGCAATGGCCTCAGGATTTTCACTGGGATTTGGCATCGGCATTGGTGGACTTGGCGTTGGCCTTGTTGGGCTTGTCATCCAGTATGCAGGTCTTGCCCTTGCCATCAATATGCTGATCTGCCTGCCCTTTGTCGCTGCCTGCATAGCCCTGACGCTGAAAGGCCGCAAAGCATTGGAGCAGGCGGGGTTTGCACCGTAGCGCCGCTGGCCGATGAGGTCGGTGACTTTTTGCGGTCTCATTGGGCAGTATGAAAAAAGCCCCGGCACCTGGTACAGGCCAGGTCCGGGGCTGAGCCGGTTCGCGTTCTGCTTACATGACGAACCGGAGGAGGGGGCGTGTGTGGGTGGGGCTTGCCTTGCTCTCTACTTTTTGGGATCAAGTTTCAGTCGTTTGCTTTCAAGGCGCTGCGCTTCGGCATCGTTGGGAGTGCAGCCGCATGAGCTTTTTTTGCCATCTCCGCAGCCGCCATCACAACAGCCGCATTTGCCCTTGCTGACCGCCGTATAAATCCTGCGGCCAAAGTAATATGCAGCAGCAATTATGCACAGTATGACGATAATCAGTTGAATATCCATGTCTTCACCTCTTGTCTCCCCAACTTCCTTGCGGCGCAGGGAGGATGTGCGAGTAGTCTGCCCCAATAGAAAATGAATGTCAACTTCATTTTGGCCGACGACAAAAATTCTTCTCGGGTGAAAAGCACACATTCATCCTCAAAGGAATAAAAAAGGGCTGCCCAAGGGCAGCCCGAAAAAATCGCTAAAGCTCGAACCGTGGGTCTTAGTCGTCCTTGGCGGCCTTGTCTCGGCAATCCTTGCAGATGCCGTACAGGTTATGCACATGACCGCGCAGCTTGAAGCCGTATTTTTCAGCCATTTCGCGCTGGAGTTTTTCAATGCGCGGATCGCAGATCTCCACAATCTTGCCGCAGTCAAGGCAGACAAGGTGATCGTGATGGCTGTCCGGCTTGGCAATTTCGTAGCGGGTGATGCCGTCGCTGAAGTGGATTTCCATGGCAAGGCCCGCATCGCAAAGCAGCTTGAGCGTACGGTATACGGTGGTTTGGCCGATGCCGGAATCGCGCTTGATTACGTGCTGATAAAATTCTTCAAGCGAGTGGTGCCCAGGCAACTCAAAAAAAGCCTCGGCTATGATGCGGCGCTGGGATGTGGTGTTCAGGCCTTTGCGGCTCATGAAATCCAGAAATTCCGAAAGACCGGCATTGTTTTGCTGTGTTGTCATATATATGCCCACCCCCAAATAACAAGTGTGCGTTTGTCAAAACTGTCGATGCGCTCAGGGCTTGCAGTCGCCAGCATGTAGGATACCTTTTGGCCTAAAAAATGGCAAAAAGCAATGCAGCGCCTAAAAGGCGATTGCGCACAGTTTTACTGCCCTTCAAACTATGGTAGGGTTGTGGCGCGTGGAGAGCAAGGGCGTGTGCGAAAAAAAGAGATTTTTCAGCCGTAATTTCTTGACAGATTAAATAGGATTGAATACTGTTTTCAAAACAAACTTGCAGCAACCTCTGCCGGAGCGTCACGCTTCGCCATAAGGATACAATCATGGGAAATCTCATCAATAAAGCGGTTGAAGCTTTCAATGTAAAGGCTTTTCACGGTGGCGAGCTGAAAACGGTTACCGAAGCAGATATCAAAGGCCACTGGTCCGTCTTCTTTTTCTATCCAGCTGACTTTACCTTTGTGTGCCCCACGGAGCTGGAAGATTTGGCAGACAACTACGAGCAGTTCAAAAAGCTCAATTGCGAAGTCTATTCCGTATCGACAGACAGCGCTTTTGTGCACAAAGCCTGGGCAGATGCCTCGCCCAGTATTGCCAAGATTCGCTACCCCATGCTGGCAGACTGCGCCGGAACGCTCTCCAACGCGTTCGGCGTCATGATTGAAGGCGCAGGGCAGGCTTTGCGCGGCAGTTTTCTGGTAAATCCCGATGGCGTCATCAAGGCCTATGAAATCCACGACACGCCTATTGGCCGCAATGTTGAAGAATTGCTGCGCAAGCTGGAAGCAGCGCAGTTTGTGGCCGAACACGGCGATCAGGTTTGCCCCGCCCGCTGGAAGCCCGGCAGCGCTACCCTTAAGCCCGGCCTTGATCTTGTAGGCAAGATCTAGGCAGATATTTCCCACACGCAGACACAGCCCCTTTCTCTTCCTCCAATGCCCTCCTCAGGCAACCCCGCTGAAAGAGGCCAGCACGTAAGTGTTGGCCTCTTTTGACGTGTGGGCAACTTGGGAAAAGGCAAGTAACGCAGAAAGGCAGCGAAAGAAAAGGCAAAGGCCGGGGGAGAGTTTTTGCGGGGTGAGTGAGCCTGTCAGGCTGATTTACGCAAACCCGACTTTTGCGCCCTGAATGCGTCAGCGCCGGGATTTTGATGCTCACGTACATGAGTACGCTGCGCTCAAAATTCCGGCGCTTCCTTTTCAGGTCGCAAAAAGCGTATTTTGCAAATTCGCCCAACACCAGCCATCGCCTCCGCATCCGCTCCGGCGAGTTTAAGGAAGGCAACGCCACGACCATCTTCTGGTGACGGGGTGGGGTTCACGTTGCGCGCAAATTTTTAATTATCAACGGTGTCTGAAGTTATTGGCTGAAACGGACTCACATTCAAAGCGAAAGCGTCCTCTGGCATTAACGCGGCGCGGAGGGAGATCACCTGAGCGAGCGCAGCGAGCGAGGGAAGCTTCCGCAGCAGATGCCGTGTTGCCCTCGTCATGCTAAGGAATTTGGAAAGCTCATCTTGGGGGTGCTTCGGGGGGATGCAAGGGGGGCCGAGAAGGGGGCGCAGCCCCATAACCGGCCCCGCCTTGCTGCGCGCCGCACAGGCGTCTCAAACTTCGCCGGAGGGCGAAACGCCGTGCCCGAAGGGCAGCAACTGTTCACAACACCACGCCGGGGAGGCGAAATCGCGCGCCGCGCAGGCGTCCCAAACTCCGCCGGAGGGCGAAACACCGTGCCCGAAGGGCAGCAACTACTCATAACTCCACGCCACGCAGCAAAAATGTGCGCCGCGCAGGCGTCCAAAAAAGAGGCCAGCACTCACGCGCTGACCTCTTTCAATTGCAACGCACTAAGCGTTGGCAATGGCGATCTGTCTTAAGCCATGTGCTTGAGAGAATTGTTATAGATGCGCGCCACGCGTTCCCGCGTACCTTCCACAGGCGCAACGGAAATCAGCAGGCCCAGCGAAGGGGTCTGTTCCACCAGATCACAGAACTTGTCCACGTCAGCAGCGGTCACGCCGATGTCGTCAAGCTTCTGCGGCACGCCCACACTGGCAAGCCACTGCTCCACAGCCTTGGCGGCCTGCGGGGCTTCTTCCGGCAGGCCCTTGAGGCCGGGGGCCAGGGGCGCAAGAATATGCGCCAGCACATCGGGCCGGGCGGGGTAGCATTCCAGAATGACTGCGGGCAGCAGAACGGCAAGGCCAAGGCCGTGCGACAGGTCGGGGCTGACGGCGCTCAGGGGGTGCTCAAGCGCATGCGTGAAGTGCAGCAGACCGTTATCAAATGCCACGCCTGCCTGCATGGCGGCGTAGCACAGCTGGTAGCGGGCCTTGAGGTCGCCGGGGTCGGCGAGGGCGGCGGGCAGCCACTGGTGCACGAGCCGGATGGTTTCTGCCGCAAGCGAAATGGCAAAGGGGTTGGTGACCGTGGTGGTGGCGGCTTCCACCACATGGTTGACGGCGTCAATGGACACATAACGCGTCTGGTCGGGCGAAAGCCCAGTCATGAGCGCGGGGTCGTCAATGGCAAAGCGGGGATAAATGCAATCGTAAGCGATGGCGGGCTTGTAGTTCAGCTTGGTCACAGTTGCCACGGCAAAGCGGTTGACTTCACTGCCGGTGCCGTGGGTAAGGTTGATGGCAATGATGGGCAGGGCCGCTTGCGGCGTAAAGCGGAAGCAGTACAGATCATCGCCAGTCTTGCCGGGGTTTGCCAGCAGGATGGCGGCGCTCTTACCGCAGTCGATGGGGCTGCCGCCGCCTATGGCCAACACTGCGCCCGCATTGACTGAACGGCCCAAGGCTGCGGCCTCGTCCACGCTGTCGGTAGTGGGGTTGGGGGTGACGCGGTTGTAGAGCGCGAGCGTGACGCCGTGCTTTTGTGCTGCGGCTTCAACCTTGTCCCAAGCGCCGGTGATTTTGTATGAACGCCCGCCGCAAACGCAGAGTATGGACGTGATGCCCTCGCTCTTAAGCTGGGCAAGGATATCGTCTATTTTATCAATGGCCCCAACGCCCAGATAGGTAGTTGTCTTAACGCGAATTTCGCGCACATTCTTGTAATCGGCAGCTTGATCCCACATATGATCCTCCAGTGTGCTATGGTACGTATCCGCCGCGAGGGCGGGTTGATTGAAATTTTGTTATTTTTTTCACATGTGATGTTTATAAAAACTTTCAGGCAGATAGTAAAGCTCTTTGAGCGCACAAACATTTTTCATGCAAATTTTATTGGCGGCAGAAGCTGGCGGCGGCATGCAGAACGGCGCTGCACAGCGCGCTCAGAACTTTGAGAAGAGGGCATGTTCCGATGTGGGCGGAGTCGTCATCAAGGTTTATGGCATGCCGCCACGTGCTGCACACCGAGGCAAAAAAAGGAGGCTCCCTTGCGGGGGCCTCCTTCAGTAAATCAGGGAAACTGCTCTGCAAGGATTTTTTGAAAACTCTTGGCGCGAAATGCGGGCAGACAGGCTTTTGTCCGCCTTACGAGAGCATTTCAGGCGCTAAATGCTCTAATGGCCGCGCAGCATCTTGACGGAGCAGAATTTGCCGCACATGGCGCAGACTTCTTCCGTTTTGTGGTCTTCGCGGCGTTTTTCAAGCATCTGCGGGTCAAGGGCGGCCTTGGACATGGCCTCCCAGTCCAGAGCCTTGCGGGCTGCGTTCATGGCAGCCTCGCGGGCAACGGCGGCGGGGCGGCCAAGGGCCACTTCGCCCACATGGGCGGCCACGCGTGAGGCCATGACGCCAGCGCGCACGTCCGCCTCGTCAGGCAGGGTGAGGTGTTCGGCAGGGGTGAGGTAGCACAGAAAGTCCACGCCAGCCTCAACGCCCATGGCGCCGCCGATGGCTCCGGCAATGTGGTCATAGCCGGGGGCGCTATCGCAGCACAGGGGGCCGAGCACATACAGGGGGGCATTGTTGGTCAGGCGCTTGATGCCCTGAATCTGGGTGCGCACCTGATTGAGCGGCACGTGGCCAGGGCCTTCGATCATGCATTGCACGCCGCGTTCAAGGGCATATTTGGCAAGCTGGCCCAGATTGATGACTTCTTCCCACTGGGCGGCATCGCCAGCGTCCACGCCCGCGCCGGGGCGCAGGCCGTCGCCCAGCGACAGGGTGACGTTGTAGGGGCGGCAGATGTCCAGCAGGCGGTCGTAGTATTCCAGCAGCGGATTCTCGCGGTTGTTCTCAAGCATCCAGCGGGCGAGCATGGAGCCGCCGCGCGAAACAATGCCCAGCACGCGGTTGTTTTTGACGGCCATTTCGGCGCCGCGTTTGGAAAGGCCGCAATGCACGGTGATGAAGTCTACACCCTGCTCTGCCTGCTTGGCGATTTCGGCAAACAGGGCATCGGGCTGCATGGTTGCGATATCCAGCTCCGCGTCCAGAATCTGCTGGCCCACGGCATAGAGTGGCACCGTGCCGAGCGGCAGGGGGCAGGCCTTGAGCATGCCAAGGCGCAGGGAGTCAAGGTCGCCCGCGATGGAAAGATCCATCACGGTGTCGGCTCCGGCATCAAGGGCAGCCTTGATTTTGCGTTCTTCCGTAGCGGGGCAGTTGCACAGGGGCGAAGTGCCGATGTTGGCGTTCACCTTGATGCGCGAGGGCTGGCCCACAAGAATGGGCTTGAGGTTGGGATGCGCGGGGTTGCCCAGCAGCACCATTGTGCCCGCCTCGATGGCTTCAACAATGGATTCGGGGGTGAGTTGTTCTTCCTCGGCCAGATTGGTGAGGTGTTTGTCCAGCAGGCCGCTCAGAGCGGAATTCTGCGAACGAAAAGATGCAGACATGGTTGTGCCTCGCGGGTTGCGACGCAGGGCGCAAAAAAAAGCCACAAGCAGCGGAACAGCGTCGTGGCTGCGGCTTCCCTACGGCAGTGCGAACTGCGTCAGGTTCATAGGGTCTGGGTTTATCCCACTCTCAGCCGCCAGATCTTGCGATCCGCGGCTCCCCTAGCACTGGTTACATGGATACTCCGTATGCCACCCGCTGTAAAGCCCGCCCTGCAATGCCTTGCATTTACCTGCCCCGGCTGGCATAGACGAGCTATGGCAAGAAAACGTTTTTTGAGTCCCTTCACCTGGCCGGTGTTGTCATTCCTTGCGGTTATCGTTGCGGGGTCAGTACTGCTCGGCCTGCCTTCAAGCTGGGCCAGGGGCCAGAGCATAAGCCCCATAGACGCCTGCTTTCTCGCAACCTCGGCTGTCTGCGTTACCGGTCTTTCGCCGCTGGACATAAGCGAGGTGCTCAGTCCTTTCGGCAAGGGGGTGCTGCTGTGCCTCATCCAGACCGGCGGGCTGGGGGTCATGACCTACACAAGCATCATTTTTCTGTTGTGGCGCAATAACGTGCCCTTCAACAGCCGCGAAGCCGTGAGTCAGGCCCTGCTGTGGGGTGACTTCAGTCTTGCCGCATTTTTGCGGCAGGTGCTCGGGCTGGTTTTTGGCATTGAGGCTGTGGCCGCATTCCTGCTCTGGCTGCACGACCCTGTATTTTTCTACCCATTCAGTGCCGTGTTTCATGCTGTTTCAGCCTTCTGTAATGCAGGCTTTGCCTTGAGCACAGCCAACCTGGCTCTTTTTCGGGATGACGTGGCCGTCAATGCCATTATTGCGGCTAGTGTCGTGCTAGGCGGCCTAGGCTTTGGCGTGCTGCGGGAATTTCTGGGCATCTGCACGGGAGGGCGCCTGGGCGCGCCTGTGCGCCGCCTCAGCCGCTTCAGCCGACTGGTAGTCAAAACAAGTTTTCTTCTTATTGTTCTCGGCTGGGTGGGCATGTTCGCCATCGAGTTCTGGCGGGGGAGCGTGCCGAGAACCGTGGATGGATGCGCCGACCTTGGCATCACCATGTTTTTTCATTCGGTGGTGGCGCGTACCGCAGGCTTCAGTTCCATTGACCTCGCTGGGCTGGGCGATGCCACCCTGCTGGTGTTGATAGCCCTGATGTTTATCGGCGGTGGCCCCGGTTCGTGCGCAGGCGGCATCAAGGTTGTGACTTTTCGCGTGCTTGCGGGCTACATTGCCGCCCAGTTCAGGGGAGACAGCCAGATTGTGCTTGAAGGACGCGGCGTGTCGGCAGAGAACGTCAGCCGGGCGCTGACCCTGTTTTTTGCCTACTCCATGTTGGTGGGGATTTCTGTCTTTCTGCTTGCCATTACGGAAGGCGATGTTGTTGCCGGAGCAGGCACGCAGGCTGCGCCCTTTTTGCGCCTGCTGTTTGAAGAAGTTTCGGCACTTGGCACTGTGGGGCTTTCCGTAAATTTAACTCAGGATTTGAGTTCTGCGGGCAAGGGAATCATAATTTTCAGCATGTTTGCGGGCCGGGTGGGCATTTTGAGCCTGCTCATGGCGGTGCAGAGCCTGCGGTCAAAAAAGGCCTACAGCGTGGCAGAGGCCCAGCTTCCCATCGGGTAGGCGGGCCTGCCCGGTCGTGGCCTGACGGTCAGAGAGGTAATTATGGCGGAAAAGAAACTGGAAATCGGCGTTATTGGCCTTGGCAAATTTGGCCTGCGCATGGCCTCCACCCTGGTGTCGCTGGGGCATACAGTGCTTGGCATTGATATGTCCGAGGCCAGGGTGCAAAGGGCGGAAGAAGCGCTGGATACCGTATACAAGGCCGATGCCACCAATATTGCCGTGCTGCGGTCGCTGCACGTGCAGGATCTGGACTGGGTGGTGATCAGCGTTGGGGAAAGCGTGGAGCAGTCACTGAGCATCACCCTCAACGTGCAGGAGCTGAACGGCCCCAAAATATGGGTAAAAGCTTCCAACGAAGAACACAAAAAAATTCTGCAACGCCTGCATGTTACCCGCGCAATGGTGCCGGAAACAGAGGCTGCCGTCATGGCGGCCCACCAGTTGACCCATCCCGGCATGCTCGACCTTATCCCCAAGTACGGCGGCATTGCCATTCAGGAACTGCGCGTGGATGAGTGGGACGGGAAAACCCTTATTGAATTGAACCTGATACAGCAGTTCAACGTCATGGTCATGGGGATTCGCCCGGCGGGAAAAAACGCCTTTGTTTTTGTGCCGCCAGCCACAACAATTCTGCACAAGGGTGATTCTCTGGTTGTGGCGGGAAGGGCCGATTCCATGCGCATGCTCAAGCCCTGAGTCATGTCGGAACCGGGCCCGAAACTTTCCCGAGCCTGACAAGATTGCCGGATACGAACAAAAAGCGGCCTTCCCCTGAACCGGAGAAGGCCGTTTTTTGTGTCTTATCCCTGACGGGCAGGGCGTGGTTTGCCCACATAGAAAATGAACGTGCCCAGCATGACAATGACAGCGCCGGACAGGGCGTTTTTTCCCGCGCCGGAAAAGGCGATGAGGCAGAACATGCATGCGCCGAGCGATGCCGCCACCTTAAGCCATGCGGCCCGGTTGCGCAGGCCATACCGTTTGAGCAGCGCCAGAGCAGAGTAATAATAGGCCGGGAGCGTCAGCAGCACTGCCACGCTGGTAATGCTGTTGAACAGATCCTGCGTGTCGCCGGAGCGGCTGACAGCCATCATCAAAAGCAGCATGGCGCTCATCATGCAGGCAGAAAGAACCAGCCCAGACACGGGTTGGCCCTTGGCGTTTTTTCTGCCAAAGATCGGCGGCAGGGTGCCGTCCTGCGCGGCACGGCAGCCAGCGTTGGAAACAAGCATTATCCATGACCCCAGTGAGGCCAGGCAGGCAAAGGCGGTCACTGCCGAAACCATGTCCGGCACCAGATGGGCCAGAGGCAGCCCTGCGCAGATATGGCCCATGGCCAGCGAAAAGGGCGCCCCGGATTCCGCCATCTGCTTTGCGGGAAACATACCCGATATGGCCGTGCAGGAAAGTATGTACACAAGCCCGGCCAGAGCCGTGCCAATGAGGGTGGAAAGCGGAATGTTGCGCTTGGGGTTTTCCACCACTGCTGTGTTCACCGAGGCGCTTTCAATCCCTATGAAGCTCCAGATGCAAAGCACAACGGCGCTCATGACTGAGCTGCCTGCGGGTTTGCCCCCGGCAAGCCAGTTGGCGGAAAACACCGCAGGGTCAAAATACAGCCAGCCCACGGTGCCTGTGATGAATACGGGGATCAGCAGCAGGACGACCCCGATGGAAACAAGCCTGCCTATCCAGGCCGCGCCCAGAATGTTCACGCCTGTGAATATCCAGATAAGGGCCAGTGATGCGAAGCCTGCCCACAGGGGATGCTCCAGCGCGGGAAAGAATACCGAAAGATAGTCCACGCCGGTTATGGCTACGGCCAGATTGCCTATCCAGTTGGCGTGATAATAGAGCAGGCCCGTCTGATAGCCCAGCTCCGGCCCTATTTCGCTGGCATAGGCAATGGGGCCGCCCTCCTGCGGGTCTTCCATGCCCAGCCGGGCAAATACATAGGCCAGGCCCATGGCTCCCAGAATGGCCACAAGCCAGCCTATGACTGATATGCTGCCGATGCCCGCAAGGTTTGCGGGCAAAAGAGCAATGCCAGACCCCATCATGTTGCCCGCCACAACAGTGATGCAGGCGAAAAGACCAAGTTTTTTCGTGCCCGGCGTGGTCATGGCTGCCGTCCTTTTGCTGCGGTTAAAAATTGCTCTCCGGCGCTCCGGGGCAGGAATCAGCGGACATGGCTACTTTTTTATGCACAATACGCTGAAGTATTTTTTGCCGTCGCGCTCTATGCGCTCTACGCCGTGGATGTCGCTTTCATAACCGGGAAAGGCATTTTCAAAGTTCTGGCGCGCCTCAAGATAGGCAAATATGGGTTCCGCAACCTCGTTCATGATTTCGCCGCCCATCATGACGGGAATGCCTGGTGGGTAGGGCACAATCATGACAGCCGGAACGCGTCCGCGCAGGTCGGCCAGTTCCACATATTCCACATTGTGGCGCACCACTTCATGGTAGGCTTCCGCAGGCCGCATGACCTGATCAGGTATGCCCTGAAAGGCTGCCTGCATCTTGTCCAGTAGTTTGTGTTCGCGGAAGTGGCGGTGGATGGCGTTGCTGTGGTCTCTGAGGCCAACACCCTTGTATGTTTCAGGGAAGGCGGCATAAAGATCGGGCAGAGCCACGCTCAGCGGGGCATTGGCGTCATAGAGTTGCTTGAATTTGAGCAGGCCCGAGATGAGCGCCCCTTCCTTGGCCTTGGTAGTGCCGATGGAGTTGAGCAGCAAAAAGGAATAATAGTCGGTTTTTTCGCACACAACGCGGTGCCGGATCAGGTAGTTGGTGACAATGGCAGCAGGAATGCCCGTATCCGCCATTGTGCCGTCTTCCGCGAGGCCGGGCGTGATGAAGGTCAGCTTGATGGGGTCAAGCATGACGTAATCCGGCTCAATATCGTCAAAACCGTGCCAGTTGTTGTCGCTGTTCAGCACCCAGGGGAGCTGGTTCTCTGCCAGATACTCGGCGGGCACTTCCAGAAAGTCATGCATGCCCTTCTGGTAAGGAACCCTTATGGGCTGCCACATGCTGAAAAACCAGTCGCCCCTGGCGGTCATTTCCCGCTCCATGAGGGTGATCTTGCGGCGGATGCGAACGGCCTCGGTAATGGTGTCGCGCAGCAGCACCTCGCCGTCGTCGTCCATCATTTTGGTAGCCACATCAAGCGAGGCGATCATGCTGTATTGCGGCGATGTGGAGCCGTGCATCATGTAGGATTCGTTGAGTTCATCGCGGTTGATCCGTACATGCGTGCCGTGCTTTACGTGCAGCATGGAGGCCTGTGAAAAGGCCGTGAGCAGCTTGTGGGTGGACTGCGAGCAGAAAATGGGCGGATGATCGGCCACATTGTCGGCATCCGTCATGCCGTAGTGGTTCTCATACATGGGGCTGAATCGGGCGTAGGCGTACCACGCCTCGTCAAAATGCAGGTTGTCCACGCTCTTGCGGAGCTGCTTCTTGATGTTGGTTACGTTGTAGCACAGCCCGTCATAGGTGGAATTGGTGAGGGCAGACATCTTGACCCGGCAGCTTTTCAGCTCGTCAGGAATGAGCTTGTTGGCGGCGATTTTTTTGTGGATGCTTTTTTCTGAAAATTCGGAAAGCCTGCACGGCCCGATGATGCCGCGCCGGTTGCGCCGTGGCGTCATATACACGGGGTAGGCCTCGGTAATGACCATGGCGTAGTTGAGCGATTTGTGACAGTTGCGGTCAACAAAGGCGATGTCGTCGCGCAGCACCTGGCTGCGCCAGATGATCTGGTTGACGTTGGAGGTGCCGTTGAGCACATAAAAAGTTATGTCCGCCCCAAAGACTCTGGCGGAATTTTCTTCCGCATCGCCAACCGGGCCGTTGTGGTCAAGCAGGGAGCCAAGCTCGGGCACGGAAATGGAAAGGTCGGCGCGAAAGACGTTTTCGCCAAAAAATTTGTGCATGGCCACGCCTGCGGGGCTTTTGAGAAATCCCTCGCCGCCCATATGCCCAGGCGTGTGCCATGCGTATTTGTATTCATTGGCGTAGCGGGCCATGCCGCCGAAAAAGGCCGGATACACCGTTTGCAGGTAATCGCTGACCAGCACTTCAATGCGTCCGGCCAGAAAATCCACGGTATCTGTTATCTTCCAGATGCAGTCGTCCACCTTGGAAAGAACATCCGTGGGCAGATTCTCCAGTTCGGAATGGTCAGTGAGCAGCACGACCGGGATGGTTTTGTTGCGCTGGCGGATGCCCTCAAGCAACTCCGCTGCCGTTGCCTGTTCTCCGGGGTCTTCACGCTGTATATCCCAGTCTATTATGACAGTTCCAAGGTCGGCGCGAGATGCAAAAATATTTATTGCGTCTTCATATCGCAAGGATATGAGAACAGAGCAGCCCTTGTTTTCCACAAGCTGCTTTTTCAGGTCGCGCAGCCTGCAACCTTCATCTGTTGCCGCATCAAATTCACCAGAAACAATCAGCACAGGCCATTCATGCTTGTCTATGGGCATTGGCGCGCTCCTTACCATCACAGCGGCAAGTAGAGGGTGTGCGCAGAAGGCAATGGCTGCGCGTGGTGAGGGGATGATGCAGATTGGATGCCTATCTATCTTTTATCGCTCAAAGTATAAACTTTGTCCATTTGTGTTTGACCGAGGTTCATTGAAAATTGTGCATTTTTAGTGAGGACTTACACAATATATTTAAGCGGCATTGCGGAATGCTCCGGATATTTTTTATATAACCCGCCATCGCGCGCTGGTTTGCACCTGTCGCGCGTTTAGGAGCATCTTGGTAGTTGGTGTGCGGCGTGGCTCATATTGTCCGCCGTATGCTGGGTTGCGCATGCTTGTGCGCGGGGCGAGGCTTGGGGAAAATCAGCGACTGGGGGAGGCGTCCTCGCCGGGGAGCGCCCACCAGGGCAAGCCCCGCCATGCGGCGTTAAGCGCCTTCTCATGCGCGGGCCATTGGGGCGAAAAGCGGGCGAGCTCCTCCCTGTAAGCCGGGGAATGATCCATCTGGCGCAAGTGGCACAACTCATGCCAGCACAAGTGCTCCAGCAGCGGGGCTGGCAGAAGCAAGGCGCGCCAGTTGAGGCTGATGCGTCCCTCAGGATTTGCAGGGGCGAGATATGAGCCGCTTTGGGCAAAGAATGGGGCCGCGTCATGTGTGGCGGGCAGGGGCGGGGTGGAAAAAAAGTTGCGGATGCGCGTGGTGAGCTGTTCCAGCGATCTGGGGCGACCCAAATTCCCTTGCGGCAGTTTTGACCGCTGCGCTTCGGGCTGAGGGGGTTGGCCCCGACGCAGGCGGGCGCAACTGCCCCAGCGCCCGCTCTGGTCCCGCACGCTCACACCTGCAAGGGCAAACCCTTCCATGGCCGCAAGCTGTTCCAGATACGGCGGCAGCAGGCGGGCTGCTTTTTTGCGGCACCACTGGCGCAAGGCCTGCGCGCATAGGGATATGTCATCTACGGCGCCATACAGGCGCACCTGATCCGCGCTTTCCACCAGCAGCAAACGCCGTGCGCCGTTGGCAACCTGTACTGTGGCGGTCTTGGCGGTTTGCGCCGTGGCGGCTTTGCGGCCTGCCGCCATGTCGCCACTGGGCGTGACGGCAAAAATTTCGCCCGTGAGCGGCAGGGTGATGCTTGGAGGTAACTGGGGGGCGGGCACCCTGCGCAGCAGGGTTGTGCGGGCGCGCTCCAGCCAGGGCAAAAAGAGCGGCAGGCTTGATTGAAGCTGCGCTGGCCCCATGGTCAGCGGGATAGTCAGCACAAGGTCGCCCCGAGGCGTGAGCGACAGTTTTGCCCTGCGCGCACGGGGTGAAAGGCGCACTGACGCCGTCAGGCGCGTGCCATCGGCCAGGGTAAATTCTACCGTGGCGGGCAGATCGTGCAGGGGGGCGACAGAGACTTTGCGGGCAGGCATGCGGCCACGCTGCCAGAGGCGGCCAAGGCTGTAAAGACTGCCTGCGGCATGGTTGTTGCTCTACTACCTGCGGAAAGGTGCATCCGGCAGGTTTTGCCGGGTGCAAACCCGTTGGGCAGCCGCACCCAGGGGTTTTGTGGGGGAGCCACTATTAAAAATGATGCGGTATTTCGCAGCCAAGATTACTGCGGGGGGCGTCATATGAGTACAACAGGGATTGGTAATCTGTTGGGTTCCAGCAGCGCTGAGGCGGTTTACAAGGTGGGTCTGGGGTCGAATACCATTCGCACACGCAGCGATTCGTCCGATTCAGGCGACACCGTTGATATATCTGATGAAGCCAAGAAGCTCTTTTCTGAAAAGATCCACATGTATGACAAGGGTTCGTCCACGACTGCGACGTCGCAATCTGCGGAAAACAAGGGCGATACTTCTGCCGAAACTGCCGATGGTGAAACCGGCGAGGCCGGTGGCGGGGGGGCAACCAAGGCCGGTGGCGCTGGCGGCGGTGGCGGTAACGACAGTTCTTCCGATCCTGCCGAGAAGATCAAGAAGCAGATTGCGGCCTTAAAGAGCCAGCTTTCCAGCCTGGCCAGCCACGCGGGCAGCGCCACCAGCGCGGCGGTGGAAAGCAAAATCCAGTCGCTCGAGTCGCAGATTGCAGCTCTTGAAGCACAACTTGCTGAAGCGGAGTCGACTTCTGCTTGACATAGGAATTATTCCTAATTAGAGTGATTCAACAAGAGGGGCGCTGTTGCTCGTGCCCTTTTTTGCCGTTGCGCCAATAGGCGCGCAGCCACCAATCATTCCAAGGAGAAGACGCTATGAAATCGCTGAAAGGCAGCCAGACGGAAAAAAATATTCTTACAGCCTTTGCTGGTGAATCTCAGGCGCGTAACCGCTACGACTACTTTGCCGGGCGGGCCAAGAATGACGGATTTGTGCTGGTGCAGGAAATTTTTGTAGAAACTGCCTTGCAGGAAAAAGAACACGCCAAGCGCCTGTTCAAATTTCTTGAAGGCGGGGATGTAGAAATCACGGCGGCGTACCCCGCCGGGGTAATCGCTGACAGCGAAGCCAATCTTATCGCAGCCGCCAGTGGCGAAAACCACGAGCACACCGTCATGTATCCTGAATTTGCGGCTATGGCTGACAAGGAAGGCTTTTCCGAGGTCGCTGCAGTCATGCGCCAGATTGCCGTTGCCGAGGCCTACCATGAAAAGCGTTTTCTTACGCTTGCCAAGGATATCAAGGAAGGGCGCATGTTCATGCGTACCAAGCCCACGGTATGGCGTTGCCTGAACTGCGGCTGTCTTGTGGAGGGCGATCACGCTCCCGAGATGTGCCCCGCGTGCGCGCATCCCAAGGCCTACTTTGCAGAGCTTAACTACACGTTCTAGGCGGCATTGGCTCCGGGAGATTTTGTCTTGCCCGTTTGCACAATGCTGCTGACAGCACGGGATGCGTGCCAAAGGCACTCACCGGACGAGATGACGTCTTCCCCGTAACTATCTTGAATTATTGTCTACAGGTATCAGTCGAACTGCGTCGACCACAAGCGCCAGGCCTTTTGGGTCTGGTGCTTTTTTTGCGAAGCGGCATGCTTCTGACGCAGAGCCGTCACCGTTGAGCGGCAGCATGGCTAATGCGTGCCTTGTTGGATTTGAAAAGTAATCAAATATCTACTATGCAAAGTTTTTGCGTGTAAATATAGTTGGGGCAGTTGTCTTTTGCTGTTTCCGGCCATTTGAAAGGTATCTAAATATCTTGCAGGACTGGGACTAACTGGTTACAGCTAGTACAAGGCGTGTCGTTATATGGGTGGGGAAGGGACTCTGCCATCTGTGTAATGTGGTCCATACTGGTCGATATGCCCACAAGCGGGAGAATGCGGACGGTGCATTTTTCAAGCTGAGGAGTCAACCGTGAAACAGATTATCTGGGGAGCACTTTTTTCCCTGCTTTTGGCAACGGCGGCCACTGCGGCTGAAACCGGTTATCCCCCACCCCCGCCAGCGGGGAAGCCGCTTTCGGTCGAGGACTCCATCTATGGAGTGCTGCGTAATCACCACAATCTGCGGGGCATGATCGAAAACCGTGAGGTGCTGGATCATGAGGTAACGCGCGCTCAGGCTGGCTTTGGCCCCCGCGTTGACGTTACAGGGCAGGCTGGCGGCAGCGTCTTGAGCGATTCAAGCACCCGCAGCCAGAATCTTGATTCGCAGATGTGGGGCAAGGTGGGCTATAGCGCCCAGCTTGTGCAACCCATATGGGATGGTTTTGCCACCCGTTCGCGCGTTCGCACTGCCAAATCCACTCTCGAATCCCAAAAATACCGCGTATTCGATACGGCTACATCGCTTTCTCTTGATGCGATTATCGCCCATATTGATTTGCTGCGCCGCAGAAAAATCTACGAGCTTTCCGAAGAAAACGTGGTCCACCACAAGTCTCTTGTGGGGCAGGCCCAGGATCGCGCCAGCCTTGGCGCGGACACTGCCGCAGACGTAACCCAGGCGCAGTCGCGCTTGCAGCGGGCGCTTTCAAGCCTTTCTGAAGCCAAGGCATCCCTGCTTGTGGCCGAGGAAACCTATACCCGGCTTACCGGCTTGCCAGCTGCCAGCCGCTTGCAGACCGTGACCATGCCGCCCCAGCTTTACCCCGCATCGCAGGCTGTTCTGGAAAAGGCAAAAAAAAGCAATCCCAAACTCGCCGCCTATTTGCAGGATATCCGTGCTTCGCGCGCCGAGCGTGAACTGGCGGATGCGGCCTTTTCTCCCGAGCTCAATCTTGAAGCAGGCCCTAACTATACCAATCTTGGCGGCACAAGTGATCGCTGGGTGTACAGTTTTGACGTCATGGGCGTTGTGCGCTGGAATATCTTCAACAGTGGGGCAGACGTGGCTGAACGCCGCGCCGCTTCAGCCCGCATGCGCCAGTCGCGTCAGGTGATGTACAATTTTATTGATGATCTCAAGCTGGATGTGGACAGCACCTGGGTCAACTATCTTGCTGCCCAGGAACAGTACAACCACTATTCCAAAGCCATAGAGTACAACAAGTACACGCGCACCGCCTATATTGAACAGTTCCAGATTGGTAAGCGCAGTATTCTGGACGTGCTGGATACAGAAAGTGAGCTGTACAATTCTGCAACCCAGGCAGAAACTGCCCGGGGCAATATTCTTGTGGGCGCATACAGGCTTTCGGCGCTCACGGGCAATATGCTGCCAGAAATGTCCATCAACACCGGCCCGCTTGGGCACAGCGCGCCCAAGGAACCGGAAGATCCCCGCGAGGAGTTCGCTCCTGGCTGGTTCAACTGATAAACCATTCCGCATGCCCCGGTTAAGCCGGGGCATGCGGCGCTTTTTAAAGGGCGCAAATCCTTCTTTACCAGGTCGGGATCATTGGCTGACCCATGCGGCGCGCCTTGTGCCCCAGGCCTGTAGAGGGAATCCCCTCGGGGGACGGGATTTGCCGCTCTGCGCGAAGATAACGAAAGGATGATGCTGAGTTATCCCCATCAGCATCAATGGAATATGCATGGATACAATTTCCGCGGATTCAGAAGAAAAGGCACAGCTCACATCACCTGAACAGGAATCCGGCGGCAGCCGGGCTCCGCAAAAAAAAGCAGACACGGCACCGGAGCAAGCCTCCAGCCTTGCAGGACACAACTCAACCCAGGTACCGCGCGCAGCGCCGACCATGGGGCCGTTGCGGCCTTCAGACGTGGACTTTATGCCCGGCTTGTTGCGCAGCCTTTCGGTCTTGATGCGCCTGCGCGGGCGGGTAGTGTCGCCGCATGTGCTCATGGCCGGGCTTTCGGGCAGCAAGGTAACGCCTCAGGCCTGCCTGCGGGCGGCCCGCAAGGCTGGGCTGGCCGGGCGTATCGCCTATCGCCCTGATATCGCAGATATCCCAGGCCTTGTGCTGCCGTGCATTCTGTTGCTCTCCCACGACCGTTCGTGCGTGCTCACAGCCCTTGACGGCGACATGGCCGAGGTGATTTTTCCCGAAACCAGCGAAAGCACGCAGTTGGTGCCAGTAGAGGCATTGACGGACGAATACTCCGGCTATGCGCTCTTTGCAGCAGTGGAAGCCGCGCCGGATGACCGTTCCGAACGTCTCAGTATTGCCCGAGGCAAGCGCTGGTTCTGGGATGTGCTGCGGTATTACGCGCCCATCTACAGGCACGTGGCCCTGGCCAGCGTGGTCATCAACCTCATTGCCGTGGGCAGCCCGCTGTTTGTCATGAATGTCTATGACCGTGTGGTTCCCAACAATGCCATAGAAACATTGTGGGTTCTGGCCAGCGGCATCTGCATTATCTACATGTTCAATTTTCTGCTTTCGGCGCTGCGCACGCATTTTGTGGATGTGGCGGGCCGCAATGCGGATATCGTTCTTTCCAGTTCGCTGGTGGAAAAGGTGCTTTCCATGCGGCTGGATGCCAAGCCCGAATCCACGGGGGCGCTGGTGAACAACCTGCGCGAATTTGAGCAGTTGCGCGAATTTTTCAGTTCCTCAAGTCTGCTTGCCTGCATTGACCTGCCTTTTCTGGTTATTTTTCTGCTGCTTACGGCCTTCATTGGCGGCCCTATGGTGCTGCTGTCCATTGGGGCAATGCCCATCATGATCGGCATTGGCCTGCTGCTTCAGCACCGTTCGCGCATGAGCGCCGAGGCCAGCTACAAGCAGAACATGCAAAAAAATGCTTTGCTGGTGGAAATTGTGGGCGGGCTGGAAACGCTCAAGTCCTGCATGGCCGAAAGCCGCATGCAGAAGCTGTGGGAATCTGTGGTAGGCCTTTCGGCCCGCTCCAACAGTGAATCCCGCAAGTATAACAATCTTGCGGTCACATCTTCCATGCTTATTACCCAGCTGGTTACTGTGGCCATGGTGGTGTGGGGCGTGTACCGCATATCTGATGGCCTCATGACCATGGGCGCGCTTATCGGCTGCAATATTCTGGTGGGGCGCACAATGGCTCCGCTGCTCCAGATGGCCTCCCTGCTGACCCGTATGCAGAATTCGCATGTGGCCCTCAAGGCGCTGGACATGCTGATGATGCTGCCTTCTGAAAATCAGGCGGAAAAAACCTGCATGGATTTTGGCATGCTGCGGCCTTCGTTCTCTCTTGAAGGCGTTTCATTTGCCTACCCCCGGCAGGAGCGCCTGGCTCTGGAGCATGTTTCACTACGCATTGAGCCTGGTGAGCGCGTGGGCATTATCGGGCCCATGGGATCAGGCAAAAGCACGCTGTCAAAGCTCCTCATCGGCCTTTACCAGCCCAAGGAAGGGGCGGTGAAGTTTGGCGACGTGGACATCAGGCAGATTCCCAGCATGGAACTGCGTGGCCGCGTGGGTGTACTGCCGCAGGATGTGGTGCTCTTTTACGGCAGCATTCGCGACAACATTGCCCTGGGGGACCCCACCATCAACGATCACCTCATTCTGCGCGCCGCCTCCCTGGCTGGCGTCACAGACTTTTTGCGCAACAATCCCGCTGGCTTTGCCGCGCAGGTGGGCGAGCAGGGCAAGGCGCTTTCTGGCGGGCAGCGTCAGGCGGTGGCCTTGGCGCGCGCTTTGGTGCGCGACCCTGAGGTGCTCATTCTGGACGAGCCCACCAGCAATATGGACACGGATTCAGAACTGCTGCTGCAAAAAAGGCTGCAATCGGTCATTGGCGGGCGCACCCTTGTGCTTGTGACCCACCGGCTCTCCATGCTGCGCATAGTGGATCGGCTCATTGTTATGGAAGGCGGACAGATCAAGCTGGACGGCCCTCGCGATGCTGTATTGCAGAGCCTGCGCGACCGCTCGAAAAAGAACGTGACCAATGTGCAGCAGACCGCCCCGCCGAAAAAGTCTGCGGACGCCTTTGCCCATGCCGCCAACGCCTGAAAAATTCGGCTTTGCTGAAGACCTTGGCTTTTTGTTTTGAAATGACCGCCCAGCGGTTTTTGGAGAAGGGCGCATGCAGTTGCCACAGAAAACTATGGATATGACCGGGGCTGAAAATCAGCCAGAACATAAAGCAGGGGCGCAATGCGGCACGTCAAAGCCCGATGTGCTCCTGCCCCCTGGCGTGGAGCCTTCGGTCTTTCCGCAGCCGGGCGGCATGCCGGGCATGCCCTTTGGCTCACATTTTTCACGGCCCAATATTGACGCGCCCCTGCCCGCCATGCCCGGCAGCGATAACATGCTGGAACCTGCCGCTGATTCTGGCGCAGCCGCCCCCATTGGGTCAGGCCCGGATGCTGGCGCTGGCCGATTACCTGATCTGGATGCGCTGATGGCCGATCTGGGCCAGAATGCCGGAGACATGCAGCCCATGGGGCTGGATGCTGCCGCCGCCAAAAAGAAAGAACCGAGCAATCTTGAGCTTTTTTTGCGTCAGTTGCTGCTGGGCGGGGAGCACGAACAACACCCGGATAAAAGCCTGCGGCAGTCGTTGCATGAAACTGTAGACAGAATTTTGGGCAAAGGCGGTCAGCAGGGAGCTGGCGGCATGTCGGGCGCTCAGCAGCAGGGCAATCCCGGCCTGTTCGCAGCCATGGACGCGCCCCTGCGCGGCCTGACGCCCGATGATATCCTTTTTGCCAACGAAGTGGACGCAGCCCTCGCCCGGCGGCCCAAGTTCGGCGTGCGCGCGCTGTCCATCAGCGTTGGCGCGTTTTTTTTGTGCCTGATCATTTGGGCGGCTGTTGCCAGCGTGGATGAAGTGACCCATGCGGAAGGTTCGGTTGTTGGTTCGCAGCGTACCCAGACCATCCAGAACCTTGAGGGCGGCATTCTGCGCGCAGTGCTTGTGCACGAAGGGCAGATTGTGGACAAGGGGGCGGTGCTGGCGCAACTGGACAATGAGATGGCCGAAAGCGCCTACCGCGACGCCGTAAACAAGGCCATGGAAAACAGCCTCGCCATCATCCGCCTTGAAGCCGAGATCAAGGGCGACAAGCCTGTTTTTCCAGAAAATTTTGACATGTGGGCAGAAAAAGTCATTGGCCGCAGGGTTGAGGCTGGCATGCTGGGGCGCATCCACCAGATCGTTCAGGATCAGGAAAATGCCTGGCACAGCCGCCGCGATCAGCTCAATGCGGAAATTGATGTTTTGCAGTCCCAGTATGTGCAGCGCCTGCATGATGTGGAAGAACTGACGGCCCGCAAGGTGCAGCTTGACCGCAGCCTCGAGCTTTCCATCGAGCAAAAGAATACTGCCTACGCCCTTGTGCAGCGCAACAACTTTTCCAAGCTGGAATACCTCGGCATGCAGCAAAAGGTTGTGGAATTGCAGGGCCAGATAGATTCTCTTGCCGCCACAATCCCCAAGGCCAAGGCCGCTGCGGACGAGTCCAAGCAGCGCATAGCATCCCGCAGGGCCGAGCAGATTGCGGCGGTTACTGACGAGATCAACAAACGCAGGCAGGAACTCAATTCACTGCGCGAAAATCTTTCGGCAGGGCGCGACCGCGTAACCCGCACAGAACTGCGCGCTCCTGTGCGCAGCACGGTCAAGCAGATATACATTTCCACCGTGGGCGGCGTGGTCAAACCCGGAGAACCCATCATGGACCTTGTGCCGCTTGACGACACACTGGTGGTGGAAGCCAAGGTCAAACCGCAGGATGTGGCCTTTCTGCGCCCTGGGCAGAATGTCATGGTCAAGGTTTCAGCCTATGATTTCTCCATTTACGGCGGGATTGAAGGCAAGCTTGAATCTATCAGCGCCGATACCATTGAAGACAAAAGGGGCGAGCATTTTTATCTTGTAAAGATCCGCACCCAGAAAAACGCCATTGTCTACCATAATGAATCTCTGCCCATTATGCCGGGCATGGTGGTGACGGCAGACATTATGATCGGCAAAAAAACCGTGCTGGATTATCTGCTCAAGCCCATTCTCAAGGCCAAGCAGAATGCCCTGCGCGAGCGGTAGAGCGAAAATGCGGGCGGGCATGCCTATCCTGCCGCAAGCCAGCATTTTCAGTGTTCAATGATTCAGAAATCGGCGCAGTCTGGGGCAAGCCGTTCGGGCATGTACCCTCTGGGTTATTATACAGGTTTATCGAGACGCGCAGCCCGATGAAGGAAAATATATGGCACCCCAAGAACTGACTCTCCCAGGCGTAGCCCAGCGCAACCGCAAGGCGGCGCTGACCATGTCGGCACTGTTTGTGCTGGCGCTCTGCCTGATTTTTATTTTTGCACGTTGGTATCTGCATGATTCGCGCGCCCAGCTGCTGCGTGAAATGGGACAGGACATGAACTCCCAGGCCTCGGGCAAGGTGGCCCTGCTCACCGTGTGGTCTGGCACCCTTGCCGGTCAGGTAAATATTTTTGTCACGCAGGATATGCTGCGGCTTTTCGCCGCAGAGGTTGCCAGTGCGGGTGTGCCCGCCACGGATATGCTGCAGATGGCCCGGCAAAGCCAGAATGGGGCCGAAGCGGATACGATGCCCCCGGCGGGCACTGCCAGCAACAGTGACCCCCTGAAAAAAATTGCCCCGCGCCTTCCGTTGATGGTCGACTATCTCAGCGACTTCATGGAGAAAAACAGCTTCAGCGGCGCGAGCCTGGTTAACACAGACATGCAGATGTACCTCGCCCCGGAAGGAGTGCAGCCGCCTGATGAGGAGCAGAGGCCCTATTTGCAGCAGGCCCTGAACAGCAAACAGCCTGTTCTCATGCCTGTGCGGCGTGAAAACGGCAGGCTTGTCATGGATATGGCCTTTCCCATTTTTGCGCCTTTGTATGTGGATTCAACCGGCGACAGGGTGGTTTCCCTGTTGCTGGCCACCTACAGCGTCTTGCCTGTAACCGCTGCGGCAACGGGCGAAGCGGGCAATGGCAGCCAGTACAATACATTTATTCTTCAATCCTTTGGTGAAAAGCTGCAACGCATTGCACCTACCGAAGTGTCGGGCGTGTCAGATTTGCCCGGCTGGTCGCTGCATGATGAAAAACTGCCGCTTGGCACACGTATTGATCCCGGCCTGCCGGAAGGCGAGCGCGAGATATACGGGCTTGCCCTGCCCGTGCCCAACCTGCCCTGGCTTGTGGAGCAAACCTTGCCCGTGAGCCGTATTGATGAAAGATTTGCCGGCATAAAGCAGAACGTTGTTGTGGCTTCACTGATCATGGCTGCGCTGGTTGGCGGCCTGCTGGCCGCCCTGTGGTGGAGCCTTGTGAGCCGTAACGAGCGCGCCGTGGCGGAGCAGATGCACAAGCTCTATCTGGTGGTCAACCAGCAAAAGCAGATCATGGACGGCGTAAATTCCGCCCTGTCGGCAGGCATCGTGCTCAACGACCTGAACGGCGTCATCCATTACGCCAACCAGAGCTTTGCCCGTTTGTGCGGCAGGGAAAAAGCCACGGAACTGCGCGGGCTGAAATATTCCGAGCTGGATATGGAGCTTGCCCGCAGCCTTGTAACCCACACGCTGGCCGTACACAGGGCGGGTGAACCCTTCAGCTTTGCCGAAGCCCTTCTGGTGGATGGCAAGCTGCGCTATTACCTTACCTCCTGCACTCCGTTTCGGGATGAAAACGGGCGCCTCTCGGGCATGGTCTCCGTGTACAGCGACATGACGGATATTGCTGTGGCGCAGCAGCGTTCGCAGCAGATGGTCGCCCAGACCGTCAACGCTTTCGTCAAGGCCATCGAGGCCGTTGACACCTATCTGCGCGGGCAGTCGGCCTTTACGGCGCAACTGGCGGTTTCTCTGGCCTGCGGGCTTGGCCGCAACGATGCGGAAACCCTTGCCACCCTGCGCACGGCAGCCAATCTTTCGCATGTGGGCATGATCCAGCTGCCCAAGGATCTGCTCACCAAGACAGGCGCACTCTCGGCGCAGGAACGGGCTTTGCTGCAACAGCATGTGGAATTTGCCCGCGAGGCCCTGGCAGACATCGACTTTGGCCTGCCGGTGCTGGAGGCCATCACCCAGATGTACGAGCGCCTGGACGGCAGCGGCTATCCCCTTGCCCTGAATGATGGGGCCATCTGTCTGAACGCCCGTATTCTGGCGGTTGCCAATACCTTCTGCGCGCTTATGCGGCCACGCTCCTACCGCGAGGCGCACAGTACGGAAGATGCCCTGAATATTCTGTCCGAAACTCCGCCCAAGTATGACGCCACCGTTGTTGGCTCTTTGCGGGCTTTTCTGGAAACAGAGCCGGGTATGGTTTTTCTGGAGCATTTGCTTGGCGATCCGCAGCCAAACAGCGCCTAATAGGTACAGGGGTTAACAATGCGCATTCTTTTTCTGAATTCTGTTTTTCCTGGTCGCTTTCGTTCTCTTGCCCAGGCCTTTGGCGCATCCCAGAACAATACCGTGCTGTTTCTTGCAGAAACCGGGCAAAAACTTGCTATTCCCGGTGTGCGGCGGCTGCGTCTGGCGCCGCCTGCACCCTATGAAAGCGATGACCCGGCAGAAAAGGAAATCGTAACGCGCCTGCGGCGTGGCGCGCGGGCGGGCAATGCCCTGCTGTCGCTGCGGAGAAACGGTTTTGTCCCAGATATTATCTGCGCTGCGGCAAGCATGGGCGGCAGCTTTTACGTGCGCGACATCTTCCCCAAGGCTTTTTATGTGGCTCAGGGCGACTGGTTTTACAACAACGGCGAGAGCCACTGCTTTTTTACGCGTGGCAACCCTCGCCCCCCGGCGGATTTTGCCCCCCTGCGGGTTTCCAATCTGTGGGAATACAACGCGCTGGGCGAATGCCAGCTTGCCGTTACCTCCTCCCTCTGGCAGCGCGCCCAGTATCCCCCCGCGTTGCAACGCGACATAAAGGTTGTGCCCAGCGGCATCAACACTCGCTTTTTTTTGCCCGGCGAGGAAAAAAAGGATGGCGATGCCACCGGCGATGGCGTTGCTGATTCCTGGGGATGCGCAAGCAATGAGCTGGTGACCTTTTGCGGCCCCATGCACGATCCCGCGCGCGGCTTTGACCAGTTTCGCAAGTGCCTGCCGCGTCTGCTTGAATTGCGCCCAAACTGTCTGGTGGTGCTGGCCTGGCTTGATATTGCCCAGACCGGGCGCAAGCAGAATGGCGGCGCAGATACGCCAGCCGAATGCTCCGAGACCGGCAAGGCCATGCGCCGCGCGGTGGATATTCTGGGCATTGACCAGAGCTTCCGGGCGCGTGTGCACCTGCTTGGCGCGCGTTCGCTCAAGGAATACCGGACCATGCTGCAACATTCCACCGCCCATGTGTATCTGGCGGCGCCGCATGTGTTTTCCACCGGTTTGCTTGAGGCCATGGCCTGCGGCTCACTGGTCGTGGCATCAGACACGCCTCCCGTGCGCGAAGTGGTGCAGGACGGCGTAAACGGCTTTTTGTGCGACTTCTGGGATCATGAAAACATGGCGCAAAAACTGGCCGATGTGCTGGCGCGGGCTCCGCAGCTGGGACATGTGCGGCGTAATGCGCGGCAGACTGTGCTGCGCTCGTATGACGCGGATGTGCAGACGCGCAGATTTATGGATCTGATCAGCGCAAGCATGAAGACCCGGGCAGAAGGCTGACATCAGGCCAGCCGGGACGGCCTTGCTGCACCGGGCGGTATGCTGCGCGGGGCTGACCGGCAATAGTCCGGCTTACAACCCCTGCATGGCGAGCCTTGCTTCAAATTCGTGCGAAGGCTCAGGTTTGGCGTAAAAAAAGCCCTGCGCCGTGTAGCAGCCCAGCTTCATGATGATGGCAGACTGTTCTGCTGTTTCCACCCCTTCGCTGATGACATTCATGCCAAGATCCGAAGCCAGGCGAATGATATTGCCAAGCACTATCTGCGCCCGTTGCCCCGGCAGGTCGCGCTGGATGAAGCTGCGATCAATCTTGAGGCAGTCCGCGTCAAGCATCTGCACAATACCCAGGGACGAATAGCCTGCGCCAAAATCGTCAATGGCCGTTTTAAAGCCCATTTCCTTCAGTTGAACGATCTGTAGCCAGACAGCTTCAGGGTTGTTCATGATGGCGCTTTCGGTGATTTCCACTTCCAGCAGGTGGTGCGGCACGGAATAGCGGTCGGCAATATCCGCAAGCCGCTGGGTAAAGTGGGGACGGTCAAAATGCAGCCGCGAAAAATTGCATGAAACAGAATGCAGCGGAAGGTTGCGCGTCTTCCAGCTGCGCAGGTTGCGGCAGGCCTGCTCAAATACAAAAAAATCAATGGACGTCACAAGGCCGTTGCGTTCAAACATGGGGATAAAACTGCCCGGCAGCAGCATTCCCCGTGAGGGATGATCCCACCGCACCAGCGCCTCGCTGCCAGTAATTGCTCCTGTGCGCATGTTCACCTTGGCCTGATACCACACCTGCATTTCACCGTTGGTCAGGGCGTCCTCCAGCTTGCCGTTCAGTTCATGGCTCAGCAAAGCTTCCTGCCGCATATGCTCGTTGTAGAGCACCATGGGCATGCCGGACGAACGTTTGGCTTCCAGCCGCGCATAGTTGGCCAGATCCAGCATAAGCTGCACGTCCCTTTCCTGCTCCCTGGGTACGCGGTAGGCTCCGTAGACGGTGCGCACTGTGTAGGGCAGCGCCTGACTACGCCGCCATTCGTCCAGTTCCCTGTCCATTTCGCGGACCCTGCCCGAAAGCTGCTCCCATGTATCAAACCGCAAGAGCAGAACAAAGAGGTCAGAGGATATTCTGGCACAGCACTCTTCTGGAAGGATGTTACGTTGCAAAACCGCCGCGTAGGCCTGTAACAGCCTGTCGCCCATACCAAATCCGAACTGGTCGTTGATTGTCTTGAACTGGCAGATATCACCGGAAAGCAGCATGTAGTCAGAGGTGACCTGGGTGGTTATGAGGCTGTCGCACAGCACCTTGAATTTTTCCATGTTGGGCAGGCCGGTCAGTTCATCCTTGTTCATCTGGGCTTCCATACGGCAGATGCGGCTGCACTTGGAACCCAGGCAGTAGAACAGAAAGATGATGACGCCCAGGAAAAAGGCAATGAGGCCGCCAATAACCTGGAAAGGATGCTTCCGAACGGCGCAGTCTATGCACTGGTCCATACGGGCTGCAAGGGAGTGCTCTTCTTCCGGCGGGTACACCGGCAAGCCTGCCTGATCGTTGAATGGAGAGGTTGATACGGCTGCGGAGGATGCATCCTGCGCGGTTGTGGAATCTGCGGCTGCCTGCGCTGGCATCAGGCTCGCAAAAAGGCAGCAGAGCAGGAGCATCAGCGGGGAAAGGCGGAGGCGAAGTGTCTTCATGTGACGGTGTCCTCGGTCTTCCTGGCGTAGGTGCTGCCAATGGTTGCGAGTGTCCCCATATTAGGCTGTTTGGCTACGGCCGGGAGCATGCCGGAGTCACGGACGGCCTTTGCATTCTGCGCCAAAGGGAGATGATGCATTCAATATAGGGTGCTGCTCGCGAAAAAGTCAAACGCTTCCACGGAGTACGGAGTCATCACCGAAAGAAGGCCTGCCGCTTCGGGAGGCGGAGGCCGCGGTACGCGTTTTGCCCCCCGGCTGTCAACCTGAACGCAATCAGGGCACAGGCATGGGCCGGGGGGCAGGGAATATAAAGGATTACAGGCAGGCGGCAACTGCCGCCACAAGGCGGTCAATAGGTTCTTCGCGCGCGCCTTCGCCCATGACGCCAACGCGCAGCACCTTGCCAGCCAGGGCGCCAAGGCCGCCAGCCACTTCAATTTTGTGATCCTTGCGCAGGCTGGCGCGCAGGGCATTGGCGTCCACGCCTTCGGGCGGCACAAACAGGTTGACCTGGGGCGCGGCCCCTTCAGTCACATAGGGCTTGAAGCCAAGCTTGCCCATTCCCAGTTTGAGCCTTTCGTGCATGGCCTGATGCCGCGCAAACGAGGCCTCAAGGCCCTCGACCAGCAGGTTGTCCAGGGCTTGATGCAAGCCATAATACATATTGATGGGGGCGGTATGGTGATAGGTACGCGGTGTGCCTTCCCAGTATTTGCGGATAAGCGGCACATCCAGATACCAGTTGGGGATCTTGGTTTTGCGGCGCGCCATGGCCTCCATTGCTGCCTCGGAAAACGAGGCGGGTGCAAGACCGGGAGGAGTGGAAAGGCATTTTTGCGAACCGCTGTAAAAAGCGTCGATGCCCCATTCGTCCACGCGTACATCCACACCGCCCAGACCGGCCACGCTGTCCACCAGAAAAAGCGTATCGCTGTTTTTGACCAGCGCGCCGAGTTCGGCCACAGGATTGTTCACGCCGGTGGATGTCTCGGCATGCACCACGGCAAGAATCCTGTATTTTTTCTGCGCCAGCTGTTTCTTCACTGCGTCCACAGAGATGGGCGCGCCCCACGGGCATTCCACAGTGTCTACCAGCGCGCCAAGGCGCGAGGCCACTTCAACCATACGCGAGCAGAACAGGCCGTTGTTGACAATAAGCACGTTGTCGCCGTGTTCCACCAGATTGACAAAGCAGGCTTCCATACCTGCGGAGCCTGTGCCTGAAATGGGAAACGTCACGGCATTGCGCGTTTTGCACACAGCGCGAAGCTGCTCTTGCAGGGCGTCCATAACCTTGATGCAGTCAGGGTCAAGATGCCCGAGAGTGGGCAGGCTCATGGCCTCAAGCACGTTGGCCGCAACCGGGCTGGGGCCGGGGGCCATCAGAAGCACATGGTCCAGTGTTCCGAAAACCGTGGTCATGACAATCTCCTGGTTTGTGTGGGGGCCTGCGCTGGCAGGTCCATGCCGGGCGCTTGCTGCGACGGCGGATAGAGAACGCTACCACGCATGGAAATGTTTCGGAACCGTCTTGCGGGGGGCGTGCCCGGCATTGTGGAACGGTGTACTTTTTGGGGTGAACCGCTCGACTGTCAGGTGTGTGTGGGTGCAGAAGGGGCGGTACGCTCGAGGCCCACAGTAAGGCACTTGCCGCCTGCACTTTTTAAAACCCTTGTGGTTCCCCGTGGATGCTGCCAGCTAGAAGCGTGGTTCACCAGAAGGCCTGACCTGATTGCACAGTCTGCGGCCATGCGCATTTTTGGAGATTGCGCATGGCCGTTTTGCGTTTTTGAGATAATGCTTGCCGGGAGCGGCCATGATTTGCCTTTGCAGCGGCAGAGGCGGGGGGTGAAAAAAATTTTAACCGGCATCCCTCTGACAGATTGTAAGCCAGCAGCGCGGAAATTTGGCTGCGTTCTGCAAAAAAATGACACTGTGACAGGTATGTGTCAGAAATTTTTTTTATATCTAGAGTTTGTTTAACCTGCTTAAATATAGATAAATATGCAATATTGAGCCAAAGTTGCTCTTTTTTGGTAAAAATTTTTGCACGATAGGGCTTGCAAAGTGTTTAGGCCTTCCATATATTCACACCGAAGCGGGAAACCGCTCCATAGGCGTTTGTATGAAACCATAGTCCCAAGCGGGGCAAAAGAAAGGAAGGATAACCATGAAAAAGATCGCTACTCTTCTGTTGGCGGCCGGCCTTGTGTTCGGCGCTGCCACGGGCGCCAGCGCCATCGACTTCAAGGCCAAGGGCCAGTGGCTCATGAGCTTCGACTACGGCCAGAACGGCGGTTTCACCGGCGGTAACGGTAAGACGGGCTTCAACCAGTCCAACAAGGCCTACAAGGGCGAAGACGAATTTGAAGCTCGTCAGCGCGTTCGTCTGCAGTTGGACGCCGTGGCTTCTGAAGCCCTGTCCGGCACCGTGTTCTTTGAAATCGGCGACCAGACCTGGGGCCGTTCCGACCAGGGCGGTTCCCTTGGCGCTGACGGCAACAACGCTGTCGAAGTGAAGAACGCCTACATCGACTGGCTCGTTCCCCAGACCGACCTGAAGATCCGCATGGGCATTCAGGGCATGGCTCTGCCCAGCTTCACCACCGGCAGCAACATCTTCAACGATGACGTGGCCGGCATCACCGCCTCCTACCAGTTCAACGAAACCGTTGGCGTGACCGCCCTGTGGGCCCGTCCTTACAACGACAACTACAGCAACAGCTTTGACCACAACAGCAACCGCACCAACTACATGGACAACATGGACGTGTTTGCCCTGCTGGTGCCTCTGACCTTTGATGGCGTGAAAGTGACCCCCTGGGCCATGTACAGCGCCATTGGTCCCAATACCTTCCGCAAAGAAGGCTACAACAACTACTACGGCAACGTTACCGGTACCAGCAACAAGTATCCTGCCGCTGGCATGATCCCCGTTGGTGGCGCCCTGCATAAGGACGGCACCGCCAGCACCAAGGCCATGGGCACCTACGGCAACGCCGTGTGGGCTGGCCTGACTGGCGAAGTGACCGCGTTTGATCCCTTCCGCTTCGCGTGGGATTTCAACTACGGTTCCGTCTCCTATGAAGACAGCCGCGCCAACCGCGCTGGCTGGCTGGGTTCTTTGCTGTTTGAATACAAGCTTGATTGGGCCATCCCCGGCTTGTACGCTTGGTACGCTTCCGGCGACGACAGCAACCCGTCCAACGGTTCCGAACGCATGCCTTCCATCAGCGTGAACAACAACAACAACGGCTTCTCTGACTTCGCCTTCAACGGCGGACCCATGATCGGCCGCGAAGCCATCCTCGGCTACGACATGTCCGGCACCTGGGGTATCGGCGCCCGCTTGAAGGATATGAGCTTCATCGAAAACCTGAAGCACACCTTCCGCCTGAACCTCATCGGTGGTACCAACAGCACGACCATGACCCGTTACCTTACTGGTCGTAATACTGCTTACCAGGCCATCACCACCCAGGGTCCCAACTCCCAGCAGGCCGGTATGAACCCCTTGTACATGACCACCAACGACACCGCGTTGGAAATTGGTCTGTCCAACGAATACAAGATGTATGACAACTTCACCGTGGCTCTTGACGCGGCCTACATCGCCACCTGGCTTGACCAGTCCAAGGGCGTGTGGGGCACCAGCAAGATGAACGGCCGTAGCGACCAGGAACGTGATCCCTGGAACGTGAACGTCCGTTTCGTGTACTCCTTCTAAGAGTACCTAGCCTTACGATTAAAAGGGGAGCCTTCGGGTTCCCCTTTTTTGTTGCCCGGCACGCAGGACGCTTCTGCAAGCCCGCAGCGTTAGTCATGATAGCTGCTGTGCCCCTACTTGTTTTATCCTTGCTCCTCATCTCGCGGTGTCCCCAAAGTGTATTGATGCGCTGCTGTTTCTCGGTATTGCATTCTATTGATTCTGGATGCTTGCAACTTGAGGGTTGATACAGTTCGGGAATCGGGTAGTGGTGCGTAGTATGAAACGTCAGTGGCCCCGCAATTCCCCACGACGTTTCTCTATTTTTTGTACACGAGCGTCATATGCATTAACCTGGGACATCCAGGTTGCCTGTCATCATGCTGTGCCCTCTCCGGTTGGTGCATTTGCTGCGGCACGATCAATAGCAACTGCGCATATGACCCAGCCGTATGAACGCCAAAAGGCGGCGCACCCGTTACAGATGCGCCGCCTTTTGTATGCAGGGAGCGGCAGGGCAATCTGCCGCCCCTTTGAACCGGGGATTAACCGAAGAAAGCCTTAAGGTCGTCCTGCGGAGTGCTGATGCCGCCGATGCCGAACTGCTCCACCAGCACCTTGGCCACGTTGGGCGAAAGGAAAGCAGGCAGCGTGGGTCCAAGGTGGATGTTCTTCACGCCAAGGGCGAGCAGGGCCAGCAGTACGATAACAGCCTTCTGTTCGTACCAGGCAATGTTGTACACGATGGGCAGGTCGTTGATGTCGGCGAGGCCAAACACTTCCTTGAGCTTCAGAGCCACCACGGCCAGAGAGTAGGAATCGTTGCACTGACCGGCGTCAAGCACACGGGGGATACCGCCGATATCGCCGAGGTCAAGCTTGTTGTAACGGTATTTTGCACAACCGGCGGTAAGGATAACGGTATCCTTGGGCAGGCCTTCGGCAAATTCGGTGTAGTAGGAGCGGCCCTTGGCGCGGCCATCGCAGCCAGCCATGACCACAAACTTTTTGATGGCGCCAGACTTCACAGCGTCAACAACCTTGTCGGCCAGGGCCAGCACCTGATTGTGCGCAAAGCCGCCCACAATCTCGCCGGTCTCAATTTCCGTGGGGGCCGGGCAGGTCTTGGCGTGAGCGATAATGGCCGAAAAGTCCTTGTGTTCGCCGATTTCGCCGGGGATGTGCTTGCAGCCGGGGAAGCCCACAACGCCTGTGGTGTACACGCGGTCTTTATAGCTGTCCTTGGGCGGCACAAGGCAGTTGGTGGTCAGCAGGATGGGGCCGTTGAAGGTGTCAAATTCTTCCTTCTGCTTCCACCACGCGTTGCCGTAGTTGCCCTTGAAGTGGCTGAACTTCTTGAAAGCGGGGTAGTAGTGGGCGGGCAGCATTTCGGAGTGGGTGTACACGTCCACGCCCGTACCTTCGGTCTGCTCGAGCAACATCTGCAGGTCGCGCAGATCGTGGCCGGAAATCAGGATGCCGGGGTTGGTGCCCACGCCAATGTTGACCTTGGTGATCTCGGGATTGCCGTAGGTACCGGTGTTGGCGGCATCAAGCAGAGCCATAACGCTTACGCCCTTGTTGCCGGTTTCAAGGGTCAGGGCCACGAGATCGGCCACGGAAAGGCTGTCGTCCAGGGTCTTGGCCAGAGCTTCCTGCAGGAAGTTGTCCACGGCGGGATCATGCTTGCCCAGCACATCGGCATGCTTGGCATAGGCGGCCATGCCCTTGAGGCCAAAGGTCACGAGCCAGCGCAGGGAACGAACATCGTCATCGCTTGTGGCAAGAACGCCCACAGTAGCAGCCTTGGCGAGCATGGCGGCTTTGTCGTCCGCTTCCCACAGGGCAGCTTCGGCCAGCCCGTCGCGCGAGCCAAGCTCGGCCATCAGGGCTTTCTTGGCGGCACAGGTCTTGCGCACGCGCTCGGCGATCATGTCATCGTCAAAGTTGGCATTGGTGATGGTGCAGAAAAGGTTGCCCACGACCATGCGGTCGATTTCGTGGTTCACGGTCTTGCCCAGGGCGCGCACTTTGGTGGCAACCTGCGAAAGGCCTTTGGTCACATATACCAGCACGTCCTGAAGGCCGGCTGTTTCGGGCTTTTTGCCGCATACGCCCACCTGGGTGCAGCCTTTGTTGCCCACGGTTTCCTGACACTGATAGCAGAACATGGCGTTACTCATGGGATGTCTCCTGATACTCCGCAAAGCGGAGGCTGGGGGGTGATCCGCCTATGCGGGGGTCTTGGGGGTAGGAAAAACAACGGTAAGCAGCATCTTGAAGCGCTCTTGCGCGCGTACAGAGTGCGGCTGACCGGCGGGCATGATAATAACTTCACCCGCCTGCACGGTATGTGACTGGCCGCTGATGGTTACCTGCGCCGAGCCTTCGAGCACGAGAACCATGGCATCGCCCGTGGAGGTGTGGGCGCTGATTTCTTCGTTGGCGTCAAAGGCAAACAGGGTGATGCCCACAGAGGCGTTTTGGATAAGGGTCTTGCTGGCGATCTGGCCAGGCTGGCACTCGACCTGCGCGGCCAGGGGCAGCGCTGCGGCGAATTCAAGGTTCTTGAGAATGTGGTCCATGAGGCCCTCCTTGTGTTGACGATTCCGTTCTATCAAGGCTGGGACAATGGTTCTGTAACAAATGTTACGGATGCTCAAGAAAATGAAAATATTTTTGGCGCGGGAGGAAAAAGGAGGCGATGTGCAATAACCTGAAATAACTTATGAAAAATAATAAATTCAATCAGGCCGGGAAATATTCGCACAAAAAATTCAGTGAGGCTATGTCAGGCACGCGAATGCTTCTACCCTCCATTTGCAGAAGGCCTTCGTCGCGCATGGCTGCGAGTTCGCGCGAAAGTGAGGGGCGGGTTACACCCAGAAAATCAGCCATCTGTTCACGGTTCATTGCCAGTGAAACCATGCCGTCAGGGCGGCGGTGTTCCAGCAGCAGGGCTGCAAGTTTGCGCCGCAAACTGCCGGAAGACAGCAGTGAAATGCGGCGTGTAAGAAAAAAAGCCTTGTGCGCAAAAATGCCGAGCATGTTGCGGATCATGCGTGAATGGACGGAGCAGGCTTTTTCGCAGGTGGCGTAGAAGAACCGGGCGGGTATGCCCAGTACGCGCACAGGGGTTTCGGCCAAGACGCTACAACCATAGCTTGGGCGGCCCAAAAAAACGTGCACCTCGCCAAACAGGTCGCCGGGTGCGTCCACGCGCGCCATGACGGCGCGTCTGCCTTCGGTTGATTCCCGGCACACGTTCACCGCACCCTCCAGCAGCACATACAGCCTTTGCGGCGGGTCGGATTCTGCAAAAATCAGCGCGCCCTTGCCGTGGTGTTCTTCAAATGCGCCGCTGCATGCAAGGCACATGCGCGCCTCCTGTCCGGTCATTCCAGAAAACAGGGGGGATGCTTCCAGGGCGCGTTCCATGTATTCCTCTTGTAGATTCTGCATACCTTGCATGGACCATAACCCATATCCAGCTTGTGACGCAACCGCACGTTTGCACCCTGCGCGGATGAAATAAAAAAGGGGGCAAAAGCCCCCTTCTGATGAATTACGTAAAAGCTTACAATGATGGCATGCCCAGCAGCAACCGGGCGGAAACAACCACCTGCATGATAACCTGGGTGATGTCCTTGACTGCCTGCATATTTTTGGATTCCACCTTGGGCAGTACCATTACCTGATCGCCGGGCAGGATATCATCGCCGTTCTGCGACACCGAGCCGTTCTGGTGCAGCACCAGAACCTTGTCGTGGTCTGCGCGGTTGGTGTAACCGCCAGCTCCCTTGATGTAGTCGTCCACATCCTTCTTTTTGCCCCACAGCATGGCCTGCGGCATCATGACCTCGCCGCTTACCAGCACCACGTCGCTCTTGGGCGGGATCACAATGATATCGCCGTCTTCCAGTGAGAGGTCGGCCTTGTCAGGCCCGCCGTCAAGCACAACCACGCCTTCCGGTTCCACGCTCTTGGCCCGCTCCACAAATTTGGAGACCATCTCCGCCTCCTTGGCGCGGATGGCTGCTTCATCCGCGCTGGCAGAGGAAGCCGTGAGGGCTGTTTCCTCCAGTCTGCGCAGGGAATCTGCAATGGCCTTTTTCTGTCGGGCGGCAACGCTCTTGCGTTTGATGTACATGGCCTGAAGGTTGGCGCGGCCAGGCTCCACGGCAATAAAGTTCTTCACTTCCTGCAAACGGGCGCCGCGCCGCACGGGAAAGCGCGAAGCCCCGCGCACTGCGCCCTGCACCTCAACCATCATGGTATTGCCGGGCGCATCAGCAATAAACTGCACCTGATCGCCGTCTTCAAGCATCAGGTTGCGCAGTTCCTTGAGCGGCAGATAGGTGCTGTAAGGCGCGCCGTTGCGGGTGCCGGAAAGGGCGATGTGCGAGGCGCTGTTTTGAGGTTCGGCCAGTTCAATCAGGGCCGTGCCTGTGGATTTTCCCTTGGGAAATTCAAATTTTGCGGAGGTGCGCACCGCGCCGATGGCCGTAATGGTGGGGCCTTTGTCGCCCACCACAAGCGTGTCGCCTTCCTGCACGCGCACTGCGGGCAACACGCCCTTGCGGGCAAAGGGGTAGAGGTCGAGGCTGGCAACGGCCTTGCCGTCACGCATCAGGCGGATGTCACGATAACTGCCGCGCATGGGGTCAAGGCCTCCGGCCTTGTCCAGAAAGCTCAGCAACGGGTCGCCGGGGGTGCCGGTGTAACGTCCAGGTCTGGCAACGCCGCCGGTGACAAAAACGGCCACAGGCCGGGCATCCAGAGGCGCAGCATAAATCTGCGCATCACCATGGCCGTTGGCGGCAAGTTTGCTGCGCAAGGCTTCGGCCAGCTTGTCGTAGCCAAGGCCAGCCACGGGTATGGCCCCCACCTCCGGTACGTCCAGATGCCCGTCGGCGGCTACAGTCAGTGTGCTGTCCACCTTGAGGTCGCCGCCCCACAGGCGCAGCACCACCCGGTCGCCCGGTGCGATGATGGAGGCGTCTTTGGCGTCCTTGGCGGTGTCCTTGCTCTGCGAAAAATTGCCCTGAAACAGGTTGGCAGCGTAGGGCTGGGGTGCATTTTCGGCCTTGACCGCGCTGGACAGGGCGAAAAAGATCAGCAGAAAAGTGAAAATAGTTCTGTGCGACATGGCAGTGTTGATGCAATGGATTCGGGCTTGCATGGCCCCCAGAGGTGGTTCCGCAAACAGGCTGTATGGCCCCAGGGTTCCGTAGTCAATATCCTCGTAATGCCTTGTATCTCCAGTATCTGGAGGCCTTGCGGCCTGCTCGGTTCATGCCGGGTCAACAGGGCTGCGAGACTGCAACTGCAACAAGGAAAGCGCACGGGCGTGGTATTCGCCGTGCGCTTCCATAAATAATCACATTTGCCCGGTTTAGCCAGAGGCAATGCACCCTTGATCGTTTTTTGCCAAAGGGCCTGCTGGCAAAAAAGCCGGAGTCTCGGTCTTGCTACTGCGAAAGACCCTGTCCCCACACTCGCGGGGCCATGATCCAGCGGCCTTTGTCGTCTTTGCAGATGACAATAACTTCCGCTTCACGCTGGCCCGAAAGTACGGTGCCGCGTTTGCAGTCCTCGCCTTTGGCCGAGGTGAAAAGTTCGTCCAGGCTCACGCGCACCCCCTTGCCAAAATCAGGGTCGTCAACAGTAGCGGTTTCTCCCACTGCGGAGACGATCATGAAGCCAGTGACAGGGCCGGGGGGCGTTTCGGGCTGGGCCGGAGCCCCGCCGAAGCCGCACCCGCCGAGCAGCAGGGCCGTAAGAACCGCCAGACCGGAAAGGCCCAGGCGGCTTTTGCCGGGCAGAGCCATCGGCCAATGAGCTGAACGCGTTTGCATGGCATTTCCTTTTAATGGCTGCCGTATTTTTTGGTAAATACAGCGGCTTTTTCCCTTCCCTCTCGCAAAGAAACGCGCGGCTGTCAATGCCGCACGAATTTGAGACCTTGGCTCAGTATTTGCCCTGGGGATAATAGTCACGCTTTTTGCAAAAAACAGGAATTTATCTGTTGATACCATTTAAAGCCAGATGGTTAGCAAAAGCACAATTAATAAATAACGAATTTTATTTTGCAATTTGTTGTAAGGGTGGTATTTTATGCACAATCTAGAAGTCAGCTTCGGGAGAGGTCATGTCCAAACTGGCAATGAAAACCATCCATGTGCATGACGCCGTGGGCAGTATTTTGTGTCACGACATCACCAGAATTATTCCTGGTGAAAGCAAAGGGCCTGTTTTTCGCAAAGGCCATGTTGTGCGGGAAGAAGACGTGGAGGTGCTGCTGCAGGTCGGCAAAGAGCATCTTTATGTTTTTGAATCCCTGCCCGGCATGGTTCACGAAAATGATGCCGCCGCGCGTGTTATTTCTGCCGTTTCCGGCGGCAACCTGACATGCACGGAACCCAAGGAAGGGCGTATTGACCTCAAGGCTGCCTGTGACGGGTTGCTGCGGGTGGATGTGCCTGTTCTCAACCGTATAAACAGCCTTGGCGAAATTTCTGTCGCAACCATCCACACCATGCAGCACGTAACCAAGGGGCGCTCGGTAGCGGGAGCCCGCGTGGTGCCGTTGATGATTGAGGATGAAAAATTGCGGCAGCTTGAATCGTTCGTCGACGGGCCAGTCGTTGAAGTTCTGCCGCTGCGCCGCGCCAGGGTTGGCGTGGTCACAACAGGCAGCGAAGTGTTTTACGGGCGCATTCAGGATGCCTTTGGCCCTGTGCTGCGCAAAAAGTTTGTCGCTCTGGGCAGCACGGTGGTGGGGCAGACCCTTACCAGCGACGAAGTGCCCATGACTGCCGGAGCGATCAGGGATTTTCTCGAACAAGGTGCTGATTTTATTGTGGTAACAGGCGGAATGTCTGTTGACCCTGACGACCGTACGCCAACCGCCATCCGCGCTTCCGGAGCGGAGGTGGTCAGCTATGGCGCGCCGGTGTATCCGGGCGCCATGTTCCTTCTGGCCTATGCCCAGGGGGCGGCAGGCCGGGTGCCCGTGTTGGGGCTGCCCGGCTGCGTCATGTACCACAAGGCCAGTATTTTTGATCTCGTTGTGCCGCGCCTGCTGGCCGGCATTGAGGTAACGGCTGCCGATGTGGCGGCATTGGGGCACGGGGGCTTTTGCTCCCAGTGTGAAGAATGCCGCTATCCGATCTGTCCGTTCGGGAAATAGGAGGCGGAAATCTGACCCCGGGCGCGGATTTACCGCGCAGGCATATACCTTTGTTCATCATTAAAAGGAGTCGCGCATGGAAACAAAAACCCTTGTGATTAACGGCATTCCCCGGCGCTTGCTGGCTAACCCTGACGATATGCTTGTGGACGTGCTGCGCGACCAGTTGCAGCTCACCAGTGTCAAAGTTGGCTGCGGCAAGGGCCAGTGCGGTGCCTGCACGGTGATCCTTGACGGCAAGGTTGTACGCGCCTGCGTGGTCAAAATGAGCCGCGTGGCGGAAAACGCCGCCGTGACCACGCTTGAGGGCGTGGGCACCCCCAGCAACCTGCATCCGCTCCAGCATTCCTGGATTTACCACGGCGCGGCCCAGTGCGGTTTCTGTACCCCTGGTTTCATCGTTTCGGCCAAGGCCCTGCTTGATTCCAATCCCAATCCCAGCCGTGAAGACGTGCGCGACTGGTTCCAGAAAAATCACAACGTCTGCCGCTGTACGGGCTACAAGCCCCTGGTGGACGCGGTCATGGACGCAGCCGCCCTCATGCGCGGCGATAAAACGCTGGACGACGTTACCTTCAAGATGCCTGCCGATGGCCGCATCTGGGGCTCCACCATGCCCCGTCCTTCTGCCGTCGCCAAGGTGACGGGCACCGCCGAATTCGGCGCGGACGCGGCGCACCGCCTGCCCGCCAACACCCTGCACCTCGCCATTGCCCAGGCCAAGGTATCCCATGCCAACATCAAGGGCATCGACACCTCTGAAGCCGAAAAAATGCCCGGCGTGTACAAGGTGCTGACCCACAAGGATGTGAAGGGCAGGAACCGCATCACCGGCCTGATCACCTTCCCCACCAACAAGGGCGACGGCTGGGAACGTCCCATCCTTAACGATACCAAAATCTTCCAGTACGGCGATGCGCTTGCCATCGTCTGCGCTGACTCCGAATGCAACGCCCGCGCCGCAGCTGAAAAGGTCAAGTTTGACCTTGAGCTGCTGCCCGAATACATGAGCGCTCCGGAGGCCATGGCCCCGGACGCCATCGAAATCCACCCCGGCACCCCCAACATCTACTATGACCAGATTGAGGAAAAAGGCGCGGATACCGCTCCCTTCTTCAATGATCCGGCAAACGTTGTCGCGGAAGGCGATTACTACACCCAGCGCCAGCCCCACCTGCCCATCGAACCCGATGTGGGCTATGGCTATGTGAACGACAAGGGCCAGGTGGTTCTCCACTCCAAGTCCGTTGCCATCCATCTGCACGCGCTGATGATCGCCCCCGGCCTCGGCCTGGAATTCCCCAAGGATCTCGTGCTGGTGCAGAACACCACGGGCGGCACCTTTGGCTACAAGTTCAGCCCCACCATGGAAGCCCTTGTGGGCGTGGCCGTTATGGCTACCGGCCGTCCCTGTCATCTGCGCTACAACTACGAGCAGCAGCAGAACTACACCGGCAAACGTTCGCCCTTCTGGACGACCGTGCGTTTTGCCGCCAACAAGCAGGGCAAAATTCTTGCCATGGAAACGGACTGGAGCGTTGACCACGGTCCTTATTCCGAATTTGGCGATCTGCTCACCCTGCGCGGTGCGCAGTACATCGGCGCTGGTTACGGCATCGCCAACATTCGCGGCAAGGGCCGCACCGTTGCCACCAACCACTGCTGGGGTGCGGCTTTCCGCGGTTACGGCTCGACGGAATCCGAATTCCCCTCCGAAGTGCTTATGGATGAACTGGCTGAAAAGCTGGGCATGGATCCCTTCGACATCCGCGAGCTGAACTGCTACCGCGAAGGCGATACCAATCCCTCTGGTCAGGTGCCTGAAGTCATGAGCCTGCCCGAAATGTTCCAGAAAATGCGCCCCTACTACGAAGAAGCCAAAAAGACCGTCAAGGCCAAGTCCACCGCCGAAGTCAAACGCGGCGTGGGTATTGCCCTTGGCGTGTACGGCGCTGGCCTTGACGGGCCGGACACCTCCGAAGCCTGGGCCGAACTGAACCCCGATGGCAGCGTAACCGTGGGCAACTCGTGGGAAGATCACGGTCAGGGCGCGGATTCCGGCACCCTGGGTACCGCTCACGAAGCCCTGCGCCCCCTGAATGTCAAGCCCGAAAACATCCATCTGGTCATGAACGACACCAGCAAGACCCCCAATTCCGGCCCTGCTGGCGGTTCGCGCTCCCAGGTTGTCACGGGCAACGCCACCCGCGTGGCCTGCGAAATGCTTATTGAAGGCATGCGCAAGCCCAGTGGCGGCTTCTTCACCTATGAGGAAATGAAGGCCGAAGGCCGCCCCGTGCACTATGACGGCAAGTGGTCTGCTCCGGCCAAGGACTGCGACGCCAAGGGCCAGGGCGAACCCTTTGCCTGCTACATGTACGGTCTGTTCCTTGCCGAAGTGGCCGTTGAGGTCGCGACCGGCAAGACCACGGTTGAAAAGCTTGTGTGCGTGGCCGACATCGGCACCCTGTGCAACAAGCTGGTGGTTGACGGCCAGATCTACGGCGGCTTGGCGCAGGGCGTTGGCCTTGCCCTGACCGAAGACTACGAAGACCTGAAGAAGCACAGCACCCTTGCTGGCGCGGGCGTGCCCACCATCAAGATGATTCCTGACGACATGGAAATCGTCTATGTGCAGACCCCCCGCAAGGCTGGCCCCTTCGGCGCTTCCGGCGTGGGCGAAATGCCCCTTACCGCGCCGCATCCTGCCATCATCAACGCCATCTACAATGCTTGCGGCGCGCGTGTGCGCCACTTGCCCGCCCGCCCCGAAAAGGTGTTGGCGGCCATGCCCAAGTAGCGTAAGATTGCGGTAAACATCTGGAGACACTGGGGAGAATCCTGCTTGAAAAGGGATTCTCCCCATATCCCAGCCCCATGTTTATTCGTCAGGTTTACCGCGCGCCGTTACGGTGTGCAATGTTTTTTGCAGCGGGGCTTTCGGGGGTATCTCTGAAAGCCCTGTTTGTATTTTCGGCGGCAATCTGCGCCGCCTGCCCTTGCCGCAGCGCCTGTCTGCACCAAGCCAGCGAGAACAATCGCCATGATGGATCAACAACGTCTGCACGAAATAGAGTCGCACTGTACACAGGAAAGCCCGCCCCGTTGTCGGGTGGCCTGTCCTTTTGATCTGGATGTGCGCGCCTTCATGGCCCGCATGGCTGAAGGCAAGCAGGGCGAGGCCCGCAAGGTGCTTGAGCGGCATTTGCCCCTGCCCGGCATTGTTGCCCGCATTTGCGACCACCCCTGTGAAAACGCCTGTCTGCGGCAGGATCTGGGCGGCAGCCTTGCCATGCATGGGCTTGAACTCTCGTGCATGCTTGCGGTGGGTACGCAGACCCGTCTGTTGCCTTTACCACCCAAAAAATTTCGTATGGCTGTGATGGGCGCCGGGCTTGCCGGGCTCACGGCAGCCTGGGATCTGTCGCGCAAGGCCTATCCTGTTGCAGTCTTTCACTCGGGCGCGCCGGGCGAATTTTTGCTGGCAGCGCATCCTGCTCTGGCGGCAGTCAATACGGCGGGCATTGCCAAGAATTTTTTGGCGGAAGACATGGAAACCCTTGGCCGCCAGAAGGTCAGTTTTACAAAGGCGACGCTTGATGCCGCGCTGCTGGAAAAGCTGGCTGCGGAGTACGACGCCGTGCTGGTGGACGCCGATGCCGTGCAGCAGCTTGCACCCGGCCTTGTACCAGACGAAGCGCAGGTGGATGCGGAAACCCTGCTCTGGCGCGACAATATCTGCTGCGCTGGCTGGCGCAGCCGCACCCCCACAGGCCACACTTTCGCCTCACCTTCGCGTCAGGCCGGGCAGGGGCGGCATGCGGCGCAGACTATGGAACGCGTGACCAGCGGCGTTTCACTCACAGCCGCGCGGGACAAATCTCAGGGGCCGCTGCACACCGATGTAACGGGCATAAGCCCCGTGCCGCGTGTGGAACCTGCCGCGCAGGCTGCTTGCGGCGAGTCGCTCTATTCGGCGGAGGAATCCGCGCGCGAGGCGGAGCGCTGCCTGCAATGCCAGTGCATGATCTGCGTGCGCGAATGCGTGTACCTGCAGAAATACAAGGGCTACCCGCGCCTCTACGCGCGTCAGGTCAATAACAACGCGTCCATCGTCAAGGGGCTGCACACGGCCAATGCCCTCATCAACGGCTGCGCCCTGTGCGGTCAGTGCGAGGAACTGTGCCCGGAGAATTTTTCCATGGCCGAACTGTGCCTTTCCGCACGGGAAGACATGGTGGACCGCGGCTTTATGCCCCCCACGGCCCACGAGTTTGCGCTTGAGGATATGGAAAGCGCCTCCGGGCCGGAATGCGCCCTTGTGCTGCCGCCCTTGTTGCCAGCCGCAGAATCCCAGGGCGCTGGCGCGAATCTGGATGCAGGCGAACAGTGGCTGTTTTTTCCCGGTTGTCAGTTGGCTGCAGCCCGCGTGGAACAAACGGCGGCGCTTTATGATCTGCTGCGCGAAAAACTTGGCAACGGTTTGAAGTCCGGCGTGGGCATCATGCTTTCCTGCTGCGGCATCCCAGCGCGCTGGGCCGGAAGAACCACCCTGTTCAAGGAGCATACGGACAAACTGCGCAAGGCTTGGGAGGGGCTGGGCAAACCGCGCATCATGGCGGCCTGTTCTTCCTGCATTGCGGCCTTGCGCGAGGCCCTGCCGGAAGCGCAGACTGTTTCCGTGTGGGAGGTGCTGGACAGCTTGCCGTTTGAGGCTCCCACTGCTGGTAATTCCCTGCCCTCGGTTTTTTCCATTCAGGATCCCTGTACCGCTCGGCACGATGCGTCATGGCTTGCCGCTGTGCGCAGCCTGGCTGGCAAATGCGGGGCAAAAATTGAAGAACCGCGCCTTTCCGGTGCTTCCACAGCCTGTTGCGGCTACGGCGGCCTTGTGTGGTGCGCCCAGCCGGAAACCGCCCGCGCCATGAGCGATCACCGGGCCGCCCAGCTTGAGCACCCCGGCCTTGCCTCATGCATCATGTGCCGTGACCGCATGGCGGCCAGCGGCAAGGAATGCTGGCATCTGCTTGATCTGTTGCTGCCCGTGTCAGCCAAGGCGCAGTCCGGCGCGGCTCAAGGCCCCGGTCTTTCGGCGCGCCGCGCCAACAGGGCTGCCTTGCGCCGCAAACTGCTGGAGAAATACGGCAGTGCCGCCGGGCAACAGGCCCTGCTTGCAAACACGCCCGAGCAGGCGGGAAAGGGCAGGGTGCTGGTGACGGAGGAAGTGCTGGCGCGGCTGGAAGAGCGGCATATCCTGCTCTCAGACGTGGAAGGGGCCGTTGTGGGGGCCGAGGCCAGCGGCCACTGGTTTGAAAATCTGGATGACGGGCATCGTCTTGGTTCGTGGCGGCCCAGAAAGGTGACTTTTTGGGTGGAATACGAAGCGCAGGGCGAGGCCTTTGTCCTGCACGATGCGTGGTGCCACCGTATGGTGGTGCCGGGTTCCGGCGGTCAGGAAGCTGCGGATGTCATCAACAGCCACCAGTGCTGCACCGATGGGCAGCGTCCCAATATGCAGGGTGCGCAAAATGGCGGGCAGAGAGGTGAACAGTCATGAGCATGGGGCCAAACTACGGGCCGGACGGCGGCCAGTGGGTGTGCGGGCGTTGCCACGTTGCCCTTGAGCAGGTGAAGGTTCCGGTTTTTTATCTCAACAGCGCCTTTGACGTGTTTTTGCCGCGGTGCCCCAAGTGCGGGCTGACGCAGGTGCCCAAATCTTTGGCCGAAGGCAAGATGCTTGAGGTGGAAGCACTGCTGGAAGATAAATGAACGCACTGTGGGAAAGGCCCGACTTTCGCCGCGCGGCTGGTGACGCATGGCGTCCCGGCGGCGTGGAACTGACGCGCCGCGCCCTGGCGTGGTGCGCCTCTGCGGGCCTGCTCGCGCCCGGTGGGCTGGTTCTTGACTTTGGCAGCGGGGCAGGGGCGACATTGCGCCTGCTTACGCAGATGGGCTACCGCGCCGTGGGGCTGGACAAACACGCTGAGGCCGGGATTTCTGTCGATGCCAGCCCCTCAGTCAACGCGCCACATAGTGATGATTGCCGCCTTGTGCGGGCCGACCTTGAGCGCCCGCCGCTGGCCGCAAACTCCTGCGACTGCATAGTGTGCGAGTGCGTTCTTTCTCTGCTGCACAATCCTCTTGCAACCTTGCGCGCCGCCTGCAGCGCTCTGCGCCCCGGCGGTCTGCTGGTGGTCAGCGACCTCATGCTGCGGCCAGGGTATGAACGCCCCGCCAGCGGTGGCTGCTCTGGTACAGGCTCTTCCCGCTCAGGTTGTTCCTGTTCCGGGCATGCAAGCGGATTGCAGTCAGGTGCGCCCCAATACAGCCCGCTGGAAACAGAAACGGCTCAGGCCCTTCCGGCAGAATACGCTGCGCCGGGTTCATCGTGCCTCGCGGGTGCGCGGCCTGAATCAGCGTGGCGGGGGCTTGTGGAAGCGGCTGGCTTGCGCCTGCTGCATTTTGAGGACAACAGCCGCGCTCTGGTGGAGCTGGCCGCCCGCATGATCTGGTACGGCGATGATGCAACCCGGCCCGTGGCGAATTACGGCAGCCAGGGCTGCGCATGCGGGGGCGCTGCCCCCGGCAAAGCTTGGCGCGCCTACGGATACGGTCTTTGGATTGCCCGAAAGGAGACGCTATGAATCCCATGATGATGGAATTGCTGCCCCTGGTGCATCAGGGCTATTGTTGCAGCCAGTTGCTGCTCCTGCTCATGTTGCAGGCTCAGGACAGGCAGAACCCCGGTGTTGTGCGCGCCGCGCAAGGCCTGTGTCACGGCATCGGTCAATCGGACGGTCCCTGTGGTCTCTTGACCGGCGGGGCCTGCGCCCTGGCTCTGGTTGCGGGTAAAGGAGCGGAAGATGAAATTCCGCATCCCATGCTCACCCCCCTGCTCAATGATTACGCCACGTGGTTTTATGACCGCACGGAAGCTTACGGCGGTCAGCGTTGCGGGCAGATTGCGGCTGGGCTTGGCGCGACTTCCGGCGCTGCGGGCGAGCAGCCAAATCCTGTGGCCTGCGGCGACTTGCTGGCAGAATGCTGGGGAAAAATTATGGAACTGGTTCAGAGTTACGAGCTGGATCTGACGGAAAAGGCATGACCCTGCGCCGCACCCAGAGCCTCTGCCCCGTATGCCTGCGCCGGGTAGAGGCGACCTATGAACGCTCGGCAAAGGATGCACTCACTGTCGTACTGCGCAAAACCTGCCCGGATCATGGCACGTTCAGCGTCCCCGTATGGCAGGAAGCCAAGCCAGGAGAGGTTGCTACGCCGCCCTTTACAGCATGGTCACGGCCCAAAAGCCCCTCCTACCCGGCCAATCCGCACACGCCAATCCGCGAGGGCTGCCCCTTTGACTGCGGCCTTTGTCCTGCTCACGCCCAGCATACCTGCACCGGTCTGTTTGAAGTGACCATGCGGTGCGACATGGCCTGCCCTGTGTGCTATGCCTCTGCTGGTTCTATGTCGAATCAAAATTCTGGAGCGACGGCTGACGTGCCGCTGAGCGTGATTGCCGCGCAAATGGACACCCTCAAGGGAGCGTCCGGCCCCTGCAACGTGCAGATATCCGGCGGGGAGCCGACCATGCGCCATGACCTGCCGCAGATCATCACGCTTGCGCGGCAACGCGGTTTTGGGCTGGTGCAGATCAATACCAACGGGCTGCGTCTGTCGCGTGAGCAGGGCTATGCCCATGCGCTGCGCGAGGCCGGGCTTGATTCCATCTACCTGCAATGGGACGGCGTGCGCGAAAGCAGTTTTACAAGCCTGCGGGGTAGGGAATGCCTCGATTTCAAGCGCCGTGCCGTGCGCAACTGCGCAGAGGCCGGGCTTGGCGTGGTGCTGGTGGCGACCCTTGTGCGCGGCGTCAATGATGGTGAACTGGGCGATCTGCTGCGCATGGCGCTGGAGCTTGGCCCCGCGGTGCGGGGTTTGCACATGCAGCCAGCCGCCTTTTTTGGGCGTTACCCCTGGCGGCTGGAGGAAGCCCCGCGCCTGACCCTGCCCGAAGTCATGGCAGCGCTTGCCCGGCAGGCACCGGAAATAGTCAGCCTCAGTCACCTGCACCCGCCGGGATGCGAAAACGAGCTGTGTTCCTTTAGTGCCGTGTATCGCCGGGTGCAGAAGAACGGCGTACCTTCGCTGGAATGGCTGGCCGATGCGGGGCAGTCGTGCTGTTCACCTGCGCCGCAGTCCGCTGGCGCGGAAGTGCCTCCGCCCGCTGAGGACGGGGCGCGTAAGGCCAAGCAGTTTGTGGCCCTGCACTGGAAGGGCGGCACCGGCTGTGGGGAATCTGCCTGTGCCTGCGGGGGAGCCTCTGGCTCTGACGCTGACAGCGCAGGCAACAATGCCAGTGCGGATGGCTTCAGCCGGTTTCTTGCCCAGGCCGGGGCAGAGCAGCGCTTCACGCTTTCGGCCATGGCCTTTCAGGATGCCCTGAGCCTCGACCTTGACCGCGTGCGCGGCTGCTGCATCCATGTGGTGCGGCCAGACGGGCGCATGATTCCGTTCTGCCTGCACAACCTCACTGCCAGCGATGGCACGCGCCTGTATGGTGATGCCTAGTGACAGATGACGTAAATCATCCTTCCAGAGCAGGTTTCGGCTCCTGCCCGCTTAATCTCTGGCTGGCCCGTCAGTGCGGCGCGTACAGCCCTGCGGAACTGCCCGGCAAGCTGGAGGCTGCGCAAACGGCCTTGCTGCGCAGCACCTTGCGGCAGGCCCTGTGCGGGGCGTTTTATGCCAGGCATTTGCGGGAGTGCGATCTGGATATAACCAGTATGGATCATCTGGAGCGCCTGCCCTTCACCACTGCGGAAGACCTGCGCAACTGGGGGGATTTTTTGTGCGTTTCGCAGGGGGATGTGCAGCGTATGGTCACGCTGCACACGTCAGGCACCACGGGGCAGCCCAAACGGCTTGCCTTTACTGATGAGGACTTGGCCCGTACGCGCGATTTTTTTGCCGTGGGTATGAGCCAGCTTGTGGGCGCGGGGCAGCGGTTGGCAGTGCTGTTGCCCGGTGCGGAGCGGCCTGACGGCGTGGCCGACCTGCTGCGGCAGGCTTTGAGCGCGGCGGGTGTGGAAGTGCTGGCTCCACCGCCGGAAGTCCACGCGGCCCCAGCGCCAGATGCTGGCTCTTGTGTGGAGGCGGGCGGAGAGCCATGCAGTATGCCACCCCCGGGCAAAGCTCTTGCCCAATGGCTGGAGCAGGCAAAGCCCCATTGCCTTGTGGCCGCGCCGGCGCAACTCGCCCTTTTACTGAAGTACTTTCCCCACCGGGGGCCGCAGGGGCTTGCGGGCATCCTCACCAGCGCGGAGCCTCTGGATGATGCGCTTGGTCTGGCCTTGCGCCGGGCGTGGCAATGCGAGATTCTGGATCACTACGGCCTTACCGAAACCGCTTACGGCTGCGCGGTGGAATGCCGGGCGCATCAGGGCTTTCATGTGCGCGAACTGGACGTTCTGATAGAAATAGTAGATATTTCAGGGCGTAAAATATTGGCCCAAGGCGAGGAGGGCGAGGTCGTCATTACCACGCTCCAACGTCAGGCCATGCCCTTGGTGCGATATCGAACCGGTGATGTGGCCTGTCTGCTCACGGCTCCTTGCGCCTGCGGCAGCCCTTTGCGCAGGCTTGGCCCTGTGCGTGGACGCATTGAGCGCAAAAACGGGCAACCGACGCGCATCGTGCGTCCCGCCAAGGGGCGGGGTGTTTAGCGTCTGATGCCATGCCCGGCAATGGGGCTTATTGTATCTGCTCCATACTTTGATTGTTTTCAGCGCAGAAACGCGAAGAAGAAAGCACATGAAACCAGCCGTTCTGATTCTTGCCGCAGGTATGGCCTCGCGCATGGGCGCAGCCAAGGCCCTGCTTTCCCTGCCATCGTTGCCCGAAGGCGCGAGCTGCTCCGCCCTGAGGGGGCTGGTCTGTCTGTACCGCGCCCTTGGTGTGGAAAATGTGGTGATCATCAGCGGCTTCCACGCCGAAGTTGTGGAAGCAGAGGCACTGGTGCTGGGACTGACCGCAGTGCGGAATCCCGACCCGCAGCGGGGCATGTTTTCATCTGTGCAGACTGGTGTGGAGGCCCTGGTGAAGGGCGGTTTTGACGGGCAGTTTTTTGTGCAGCCTGTGGATGTGCCGCTGGTGCGGCCCCTGACCATCACGGCATTGCTTGATGCCGCAGGGCAGGAAGAGGCCAACCAATCGGCAGCTCTGGCCGTGAGCGGCAAGGCCGCGCCCATGCCGGTGCTTGTGCCGACATTTGACGGACAGGAGGGGCATCCTCCCCTGATTCCCATGACTTTGGCCACGCATATTCTGGCGCACCAGGGGCAAAACGGGCTGCGCGGGGCGCTGGAAGGCGCACCCCTGCGGCATGTACCTGTGGCTGACGCCCTGATTCTGGAAGATATGGACACCCCCGATGACTATGCGCGCCTGCGCGTGCTGGCCCGTGAGCGGTATACTCTCTCGCCTGTGGAGGCGGAATGCCTGCTGCACACGTGCAATGTGCCGGAAAAAGGCTTGCGCCATGCGCGGGCAGTGGGGGCTGTGGCCTGCTGTCTGGCTGAGGCTCTGGCGCATGCGCGTGAGGCCGCAGGCTATGATGCCGGGGTGGACCCCCGTCTGGCGCTGGCTGGCGGGTTGCTGCACGATATCTGCAAAGGCCAGCCCAGGCATGAGGCGGCTGCTGGGGAATTTTTGCGGCGGCTGGAACTGCCGGAAATGGCGCGTCTGGTGCAGGATCACCGCGATCTGTCCTTGCCGGAGGACGAACCGGTCACAGAGCGCGAATTGGTCTATCTGGCGGACAAATATTGCTACGGCGGCAACTTTGTGCCCGTGCAGCGGCGTTTTGGCCTCAAAATGGAGGCTTACGCCCAGGATGCCCCGGCCTGCGAGGCCATCCATGGGCGGCTTGGTCGCGTCAAGGCGCTGGAAGAGCGCATTGCCCGCGAAATAGGCAAAGAACCCGCCCTGGTGGCGGAACGCGCCCTTGTGCGTAATTGCAATGCAGCGCGCAGCAATGCTGCCCGGCGTGAGGTTGCATGAGCGGCATCTGGCTGGTGCGGCACGGCATGTTGCCGCCCAATCCGGAGCGGCGCATGGTCGGCGCGCGGGATATCCCCTTAAGCCCTGCGGGCAGGGAGCAGATACGCCTTTTGGCGCGGCAGTTCATGCCAGCGGTGCAGGGCGCGCTTGGCGCGGTCATCTGCTCGGATCTTGACCGCTGCCGGGAGACTGCCGCCATCCTGATGGAGGCATTGCCGGGGCGGCCTCCCCTGCATGTGGAGCCCGGTCTGCGCGAGATTGACCTTGGCCTCTGGCAGGGAATGACCAAGGCGGAAATTGAGCTCGCATGGCCCGGAGCGCATGCCGCGCGCGGGCAGGATATGGCGCACTTTTGCCCCCCGCATGGCGAAAGCTTCATGCAGGCCCAGCGCCGCGCTCTGGCGGCTGTGGCGCGCTGGAGGAGGTTTTACCCCGGTGCAACCCTGCTCATGGTTTCGCATGCGGGTATTCTGGGCAGCCTGCTGGCCCACTACCTTGCCCTGCCGCTCAAGGATGTGCTGCGCATACCCCAATACTACGGGTGCCGCGCCTTTGTGCCGGAATGGTAGTCTGCTAGCCGCAACCAGTACGCGCTGGCAGCACTCCTCCTTGCCTCAGATCCAGGCCGTGGGATTGTACACGCGGATGTGCAGCTTGATGTAACGGTCTGTGAGCACCTCTGCGGGCAGATTCAGGGCGATATGCTCCTGCTCGTGCTGGCTGAATTTTGCCAGCCAGTCCGCCGCTTCGCGTCCCAGTTCCGCCATGCGCGCCTGCGGCGTAAAGAGCGAAGCCGGGCAAATCTGATAAAGGTACATCTCTCCCGCGTTCAGCACAAAAGGAAAAAGCCCGCAGGCCACAGGCCGTTCTGGCCGGGGCAGGCGGCAACCCTGATTTGTGCACGAGCGGCAACCCCGCCCGTCCATAAAGGCCGTATCCTTGTTGAGCAGATAAAAGTCGTTGGCAAGACCGGGGCGCAACTGCTCGGGCAGCAGGCCCATGGGAAAAAGCTCGTTGGAATCCTGCGGGCCGCAGCAATAGCGGCAATCGCGGCAATAGCCGTTTTGCAGCCAGCCTTCACGCCAGTTGACGGCGCGGCGGCGGGGAAAGATCTTCTGCCAGTGCGACAGGTAGTCCCAAAAACCTTTGCTCATACGTTCTCCTGAAAGCAGCTATCCGGCCCTAAATCAGCTTGTGTGCAGCAGCACCATGCCGCAGACAAGCAGGGCAATACCTGCAAATGCGCAGGGGTAGAGCTTTTGGCGCAGCAACAGCCATCCGCCCACGGATGTGCCAAGCACGCCAAAACCGCCCCACATGGCGTAAGCCACGGCCAAATCCATATGATGAACTGCCAGTGAAAGGCAATAGAAAGCCAGCCCCACCAGCGCAAGGGCCAGCAGGCCCACGGCGCGGCGGCGGAAGCTGTCGGAGCGCACAAGCAGCATGTTGACGGTCACGTCCAGCGCGGCGGCCAGCAAAACCAGCGGCAGGGCGGCGTTCTGGAACAGGCTTGAAATATCCATCATCTGTTCCCTCCTGCAGCAAGGCCGTTATTCAGGGCAGGCCCTTCTGCGCGCGGCTTGCGGGCTACAGCCTTGCCGCTGGCCGTGGGGGATTCCTCGCGACTGGGCTTGGGTGTTCCGTGCCCGGTTCCGTAATTGACCAGCAAAGCGCCAGAAAGCACGCAGGCCAGACCCAACGCGCGGCGCAAGGTCAGGGCTTCGTTCAGAAAAAGCACGCTGCCCAGAGTGATGCAGGTCAGGCCCAGCCCTTCCCAGAAGGCAAAGGTCACGCCGACGGGAATGCCCGTAACGGCCTTGGACAAAAAAAAGTAGGACATGGCGATGGCCAGCCACATGACAACCAGCCCCAAAATCTGTGCGTGGGGAAAAGCCCAGCCCTGCGCCAGCTTCATGACAAGTGTTCCGCCCACCTCCAGAAATACGGAGGCAACAAGGCAGCACCAATGGTACGGTTTTGATCTAAGCATAAAAATCTCTCGCGGAAAATAGAAAGACAATCCTTCAGCATTGAAGGACAACAATGGCTATGACCAGAGGAAGTAGCGAGAGATGCTAGAGCAGGGAACGCCAGTAGCGTTCTTCAGGAAAGCCTGAAACGCATGGGCGTAAAAGAGGCATAAAAGCAGAGTTGAAGCATAACATGCATAGATCATAAGGCCGTGAGATGGGGGAGTCAAGGTTGCAGTATGTGCTGGCTATTCCCGATACTCACTGATGCAGGATCATTCAAGCCGCCCTATGATTGCGCCTTGAAGGCGTAAGCGAGCGAAAGTTCAGCATAAAAAAAGGCGGGCCATGCGGCCCGCCTTGAATCTGCAATGGCATGCCGACTATTGAGCGGCGATCCAGGCGTTGGCTTCCTCAAGGTTGAGGGTGCCCTCGTACAGCGCCCTGCCGCTCACCGCGCCCACAAGGCTGGTAGTGCGGGTGAGGGGGTAGAGCTTCTGCACATCTGCCAGCGTTGCAACGCCGCCCGCCGCAATGACAGGCACCGTGGAAAGGCGCGAAAGATGCTCCAGAGCAGCCACGTTAACGCCGCACTGCATGCCGTCGCGTTCGATATCGGTATAGATGATGAATGCAGCGCCATCGGCCAGCAGGCGGGGCAGCGCCCCATCAACGGTCAGGCCGGTGTCGGCAACCCATCCACGTGTCTTGAGCTTGCCGCCTTCCGCATCCAGCGAAACGCCAATGCGGCCAGGAAAGGCGCGGCACATCTCGGCAAAAAGCTCGGGCTGTTCCAGAGCCAGGGTGCCGATAATCAGGCGTGAAACACCCGCATCAAAGTAGGCCTGCGCTGTCGCCATGTCGCGGATACCGCCGCCAAGCTGCACTGGAATGGACAGCGCGGTGCAGATGCGGCGCACGATCTCGCGGCTTTTGGCCGCGCCGTCAAAGGCTCCATCCAGATCAACCACGTGCAGCCAGTGAGCGCCGTGCGCTTCCCAGGCTTTGGCGGCATCTGTGGGGTCTTCGGCAAAGACGGTGCTTTCATGAGCGCGGCCCTGCTTGAGGCGCACGGCCTTGCCGTCCTGAATGTCCACGGCGGGAAACAGAATCATAAACCCATATCCTTTACTACTTTGCGCATGCCGTCTCCGGTCAGTTCTTCGGCCGTGACCCACTGGCCGCGCCGCTTGAAGAACGTGCCGACGTTCATCAGATTGTCCGCAAGGCCTTCCTGCTTTTCTTCAAAGACAGAGCGCGACATGATGGAGCCATTGGCAACGTTGATGAGGAAAAATTCCACGCGCACATGGGCGGGCTCGGTAACACCGGCAGTGGAGCCCTGGCGTTCGTGCCAGTCAAGAATCTGCGGCACCAGCAGCAGTTGCGCGCCCTGCTTTTTGCCATAGGCAATCCAGAGCGGCAGCGCCTGCGGCTGTTCGGAACTATGGAAGCGCGTAAGATCCCTGGGCAGATCAATGGCATTGATAAATTTGAACTGACGCTTGGAATCGGCGGTAAGCACATTGTGGAACCGGCGGTCAAGCGAGGGCAGCTGCTCATCAGCAATGCGGCCCTGATTATCAGGGATACGCCCGGTAATAAGCTGGCTTGCGTTGATCGGCTGGGTAAAGGGCGCAACCGATATGACATACGAAGGCGAAATAACGCGGGGAACGTCCGCCGTGCTTGTGGGACGGCGACTGCAGGCGCAGGCGATCAGCATGAGGCAAAGCGCGGGCAGCAACAGCATACGAAGTCGGGATTGCATCAATCAAGACCTCCCTTTGTGCTTCTGATGGTTGTGCCGTTCCGGCGCACTGCCTGGGCCAGGGCAAGCCCCAGGCCCTTGGCCGCCGATTCCAGCAGATGATGACCGTTCTGGCCATAGCGGAACTCCACATGCAGATTGCAGCGCGCACTGCTTGCAAATGCCTTGTAAAATTCCCGCCAGAGGTCTTTTTCTTCCCCGGCCAGAACCGGGGGCAGCAATTCGCCGCCTCGCCACTCAAGCCAGGGGCGGCCCGAGATATCAACAGTGGCTTCTGCCAGGGCTTCGTCCATGGGAACACGCCCATAGCCCACGCGGGCAATGCCCGCCCTGTCGCCAAGGGCTTCAAGCAGCGCCTTGCCGAGCAGCAGCCCCACGTCTTCCGTGGTGTGGTGGGCGTCCACTTCCATGTCGCCCTCGCACACCAGACGCAGATCCATACCAGCCCAAAAAGCTGTCAGCGTCAACATATGGTCGAGCAGGCCAAAACCTGTTTTCACGTCCGTAATGCCCTGACCGTCAATGTTCAGTTCAAGCCGGATGTCGGTTTCGGCGCTTTTGCGCTCTTGCGTGGAGGTTCTGGGGGCGGTGTCGCTCATGGCTTCTCCGAGGTATTTTCATCCTTGCCCGTTTTTGTCTCGGCATCGGCGGTTTCGCCGTCTTCGCCTTCAGACTTTTCTTTGGATTCGTCTTCTTCCTTCGCAGGCTTTTTGCCAAAGCCAGCGGCTACAAAGATGCTCACTTCATAAAGAACAAGCATGGGCGCGGCCATGAGCAGCTGCGACACCACATCGGGCGGTGAAAGAATTGCCGCCACGATGAAAATGGCCAGAATGGCATAACGCCGTACACGACGCATGAGTTCTGCGGTAATAATGCCCATGCGCGCCAGAAAGAAGGCAAACAGCGGCATTTCAAACACAAGGCCAAAGGCAAGAATGAGCTTGAGTACAAAACTCAGGTAATCGCTGATCTTGGGCATGGCCACGATGGTGTCTGTGGCGTAGCTCATAAAGAAGGCAAATGCATTGGGAAAAACTATGAAATAACAGAAGGCTCCGCCGCTGACAAAGAAGAAGGCCGACATAACGGCAACGGGTATGATGCTCCGTTTTTCTTCTTCATACAGGCCGGGAGCGATGAAAGCCCACACCTGATAAAAAATTGCAGGGCTGCTCACAAACACGCCAGCCACAAAGGCAATATGCATGCGGGTGAAAAAGCCTTCGGGCAGGGTGGTGTAAATGGCGTGCGAGCCGTCAGGCAGAACGCTCAGCAGAGGTGCCACAAGGGCGTCAAAAATGGGATCAACCACGGCCCAGCAGGCTATAAAGCCCACCATGACAGCGAGGCAGCAGCGCACAAGGCGACCGCGCAGCTCCGAGAGGTGGTCCATGAGGCCCATGGGCCTGTCGTCAGCCTCTTCTTTCTCCGCCTCGTCTTCCGGCGTGGCTGGAGGCGTGCTTTCGCTCAGGATGGGCAGGTTTTCAGGCTCTGCCGCAGGGCTTTGCACGGCACCTGCCGGAGGAACCGGGGGCAGAGGGGGCTGCCCGCCTGCCAGTGTTTCCGGCGTGGCTTCTGGCGCAGCTGCTGCCGCGGGTTCTCCTGAAGATTCCGCCACAAGTTCGGGTGCAGTTTCTGCGCCCGATGGAGCACGGGCTTCGGGTGTTGACGCGGCAGACGCTTCTGCCGCTTCTACAGGCGTATCCGCAGGGGCCGCCCCCTGGATGGACGGCTCCGCTGCGGTTTCATTTGTCTTGTTGAGATCGGAATGTTCCCCTGCGGTCTCAGGGGCAGACGGGGATGCGGCCACCTCGGGGCTCAAGGGTTTATCCGCACTCATGCCTTGCCGCCATTGTCAGGGGTAGCGGCGGCTTGGGGCGCGCCCAAGGGGGCAGAGGCCAGCTTGGCTTCCGCGGCTTCTGCCTCGGCCTTTGTTTTGGCAAGGGCTTCAGCCAGAGGGCTGCCAGCAGGCGGAGCAACGGGGGCTGCCCCTTCGGCGGATGCTGCCGTGCCCGCGACAGGCTGGGCTTCGGCCTTGGCCTCTGCGGTGTGGGCTGCTTCGACAACCGGAGCGTCCGCAACCGTGGGCTTTGGGGCCTCGGGCTGAGCCGTTTCGTTTGTTGGAGTGGCTGTGTTCTGCCCCGCATCGGCGACAGGCCGGGTAGCCGTGGCGTCAATAACCACCTCTGAGGCAGGAATATTGTCAGCCTGTGCTGTTGTCGTTGCAGCAGGCTGGGCCTCGGTTGCCGCTGCGGCAGCGGTAGCCATTTCGGCGGCGTGGGCTTCCTTGGCGGCAGCAGCAGCTTCCTTTGCCGCTCTGGCGGCTTCCTGCTTGCGCTTACGCTGTTCCTCTTCCTCTGCCTCAGCATTCAGCGTGCGCTGAAAATCTGTGGAAACGCGGCGGAACTCCCCCATGGCCTTGCCCAGTGTGCGCGACACGTTGGCAAGGCTTTTGGGGCCAAGTACAATGAGGGCCACCACAAGGATGACCAGAAGTTCAGTGCTTCCTATCCCGAACATGCTGCCCCCTTATTCCCACTCAATTGTGCTCGGCGGCTTGGAAGAAACGTCGTACACCACGCGGTTGACGCCCTTGACCTCGTTGATGATGCGGCTCGACATGCGCTCGATCAGTTCCGCAGGCAGGCGCGCCCAGTCAGCTGTCATGGCGTCCACGCTGTCGACCACGCGCAGGGCGATAACATGTTCGTAGGTGCGGCCATCGCCCATGACGCCAACGGTCTTGAGCGGCAGCAGCACGGCAAAGCCCTGCCATACCTTGCGGTACCAGCCGGATTCGCGCAGTTCCTGCTGTACGATCTTGTCGGCCAGGCGCAGAATCTGGAGGCGTTCTTCGGTGATTTCGCCAAGCACGCGGATGGCGAGGCCGGGGCCGGGGAAGGGATGCCGCCACACGATGGAGTCGGGCATGCCAAGCTCTGCGGCAACCTTGCGCACTTCGTCCTTGAAGAGTTCGCGCAGGGGCTCGATGAGCTTGAGCTTCATGGTATCGGGCAGACCGCCCACGTTGTGGTGGCTCTTGATAACGGCGCTGGGACCTTTGTGCGAGATGGATTCGATAACGTCAGGGTACAGGGTGCCCTGCGCCAGAAAGTCCACCTGGGGCAGCTTTTTGGATTCTTCGTCGAAAATTTCAATAAAGGTGTGCCCGATGATCTTGCGCTTCTTTTCGGGATCATCCACGCCTGCAAGCTTGGAAAGAAAACGTTCCTGAGCCTGCACAAAGTCGAGGTTGAGGTCAAAGTGTTCGCGCAGGTAGCTGACCACTTCGTCGCCTTCGCCAAGGCGCAGCAGGCCGTTATCCACGAAGATGCAGTGCAGGCGCTTGCCGATGGCCCTGTTGAGCAGCACGGCCACCACTGTGGAATCTATGCCGCCAGAAAGGGCGCAGACCACGTGGCGGTCGCCCACCTGCTCGGCCATTTCGGCAACCACGCGCTCCACAAACGAAGACATGGTCCAGTCGGGCTTGATGCCCGCAACCTTGAACAGGAAGTTGCGCAGCATGCGCTCGCCGTCCACGCTGTGGTGCACTTCGGGGTGGAACTGCACGGCGTAGATTTTGCGGGCTTCGTCAGCCATGGCGGCCACATCCAGAGTCGGCGTGCGGCCCGTCACGGTAAAGCCTGGCGGCGGCGCAAGCACCTTGTCGCCGTGGCTCATCCATACGCGGCTGGTGGATTCAATGCCTTCCCACAGGGCGCAGGGCGCGGTGAGGGTGAGGTCGGAGGGGCCGTATTCGCGCGTGAGCGACTGGGCAAGCTGGCCGCCAAGGTTCTGGGCCAGCAGCTGCATGCCGTAGCAGATGCCGAGCACCGGCACGCCAAGCTCAAGAAAAGCGGGGTCAAGAACCGGAGCATCGGCTTCGCCAACGCTGGCCGGGCCACCGGAAAGGATGATGGCGGAAGGCTTCATTGCCGCCACCTGGGCGGCGGTGGTGATGCAGGAATGTATTTCGGAGTAAACCCCGGCTTCGCGCACGCGGCGCGCGATGAGCTGGGTAACCTGTGAGCCGTAGTCAATAATTATGACTTTGCTGGGCATATGTGTCCTCGCCTGGTGCTGGCCGTGGCCTGTTGCTGTGCGCCGCTACTGCGCGCCCGGTTGATCTTGCTCCTGATCTTTTTCTGATCTTTTGCCCGATGGTAGTGATGCCGGGGCCTGCGGGCAATGTGCGGCTTTGTGGGCCGCTGCGTTTGCCGCATGTGTTGCCGCAGGATTTTTTGTCCTCCGCCAAACAAGACGCGCCTGCTTTTCCGGTTGGTGCTTTAGCGGCACGTTGCCGGAAAAGCAGGCGAAATCTGATACCGCCGGAGGGCAAAAGACCGCTGGCAGCGGTTTTGCCTAGTTCTCGATGCGGTAGTTCGGCGCTTCCTTCGTGATAACAACATCGTGGACATGGCTTTCGCGCAGGCCCGCAGGTGAAATTTCACAGAAGGTGGTGTTTTCAAAAAGGTCGTTCAGGTTGTGCGCGCCCACATAGCCCATGCCGGAGCGCAGGCCGCCCATGAGCTGGTACACGGCTTCCATGACCGGGCCGCGATAAGGCACGCGGCCAACAATGCCTTCAGGCACGAGCTTCTTGCTTTTTTCCTGGAAGTAGCGGTCAGAGCTGCCATCCTTCATGGCGTCAATGGAACCCATGCCGCGATAAATCTTGTAGGTACGGCCCTGATACAGAATGGTTTCGCCGGGGCTTTCCTCGGTGCCGGCAAAGAGGGAGCCGATCATCACCGAGTGCGCGCCAACCACAAGGGCCTTGACGATATCGCCGGAGAACTTGATGCCGCCGTCGGCAATGCAGCAGCGGTCCATCTCGCGCGCGGCGCGGCTGCCGTCCATAATGGCGGTAACCTGCGGCACGCCCACGCCAGCCACAATGCGGGTGGTGCAGATGGAGCCGGGTCCGATACCGATTTTGACGGAATCAGCGCCTGCCTCAAGAATGGCCTTGGCGCCTTCGTAGGTGGCAACGTTGCCTGCCACGAGCTGGCAGTTGGGGAACGCGCCCTTGACCATGCGGATGGCGTTGAGCACGTTGACCGAATGCCCGTGGGCAGAATCGAGCACCAGCACGTCCGCGCCAGCCTCGATCAGCTGCTCGGAACGTGATTCGCAGTCGCGCCCGATGCCGATGGCGGCACCCACGCGCAAGCGGCCGTTGGAGTCTTTGCAGGCGTTGGGGTACTTCTGGACTTTGTCGATGTCCTTCATGGTGATGAGGCCGCGCAAGAGGCCTTCCTCATCCACCACCAGGAGCTTTTCGATGCGGTGTTCGTGCAGGTGGCGCTTGGATTCTTCAAGCGAGGTGCCCATGGGCACCGTCACGAGGTTGGTGCTGGTCATCACTTCAGAAACGCGCACTGCCGCGCCGTCCTGTACAAAGCGCACGTCGCGGTTGGTAAGAATGCCCACCAGACGGCCATTCTCAACCACGGGCAAGCCCGACACGCGGAAGTCGGACATGAGGTCCAGGGCTTCCTGCACTGTGTTGTTGGGCGAAATGGTCACAGGGTCAAGGATCATGCCGCTTTCGCTCTTCTTGACCTTTTCCACCTCAAGACGCTGCCGCGCAACAGGCATGTTCTTATGGATGATGCCGATGCCGCCCATGCGGGCCATGGAAATGGCCATGGCCGCTTCAGTCACGGTGTCCATGGCGGCGGAGAGCAGGGGGATGCGCAGGGGAATTTCGGGGGTGAGCCAGGTGGAGATGTCAACGGCGTCGGGGGTGATGTCCGAAAAGCCGGGGACTAGCAAAATGTCGTCGAAGGTCAGCGCCTTACCGCGATTGGTGAACATGACGTCCTCGTAATTGGCTGTGATAATTATGCAAATTATAATCCAAAAGACTATCCCCTTGTGCCCCATATGTCAATGATGGCAGCGCTCGCCAGCCCTTGTGTTTCAAGGGGTAGCGGGTGCGCGGGATATTCCTGCCGGTGGCGGTTTCAGCGCTAAAGCATGAAGGCGTGCTTTACGTCCGGGCGGTGCTTGTGCTGACTGTGCAAGGCCCGCATGGCGGGGCGCGTCAGCAGGCAATCGTGTTTGCGCCGCTGGGTGAAGGTAAAGTCAGCGCGACCAGAAATCAGAGGCATGTAAGGGCGGTATTGCGCCCTTGGGCTACTGGTTTTTGTGTCAATCCGCTTGGGTATGCCGCAATATGCCACAGTGTGGCGCGGCTGATGGCATTGAATTGCGGCAGGGTGTGGTGCGCTGCTGTAGTTCAATGTGGTGCTGGCGACGTACAGCTTTTAGCGAAAATTTGCAAGAGGCCCGCCGTGTGTTGTATGGTGCGGTTCAGCAGGCGGCCTTCTGAAAAGCCGGGCTTTGCGCGGGCATTCTGCGCCTAAGGCTTGACGTGGTGCATCAAACAGCCTATGAATCAGCACTTCGACCAATGCGCGGCTGCACTGTGTGAACAGCGGCTGCCGCAGGGCGGGTGCGAGAGCGCCGATTTTTTCGCCGCAGAGGCTGCGGTGCAATGGGGACTTCATGTTCGAGAGCCTTTCCGACAGACTTTCAGGCGTATTCCGCACATTCAGCGGGCGCGGGCAGCTTACCGAAGAAAATGTGCAGGCTGGCCTGCGCGAGGTGCGCCTTGCCCTGCTTGAGGCGGACGTCAACTTCAAGGTCGTTAAAGACTTTGTGGAAAGCGTGCGCGAAAAGTGCCTGGGGCAAGAGGTGCTCAAGGGTGTGAGCCCTGCCCAGCAAGTCATCAAGATTGTTAACGATGAACTTGTGCAGCTGCTTGGCGGCGAAACCGCCGGGCTGAATCTGCAAGGGCGCGAACCTGCGGTCATCATGCTTGTGGGCTTGCAGGGCTCTGGTAAAACGACTTCTGCGGGCAAGATCGCCAATATTCTGCGCAAGCAGAAGCTGCGCCCCTATCTGGTGCCTGCTGACGTGTACCGCCCGGCGGCTATTGATCAGCTGACCGTGCTGGCCAAGCAGCTCGACATGCCTTGCTTCCCCTCCACGGTGGACATGAACCCCGTGGACATTGCCAAGGCCGCGCTTGAAAAAGCCCGCGAAGAGCAGGCCACCGTGCTGCTGATCGACACCGCGGGCCGCCTGCACGTGGACGAGCCGCTCATGCAGGAGCTGGCCGCCATCAAGCAGGCCGTGCAGCCGCAGGAAATTCTGTTTGTTGCCGACGCCATGACCGGTCAGGACGCCGTGACTGTGGCCGAAAGCTTTAACGAGCGCCTTGGCATAACCGGCGTGGTGCTCACCAAGATGGACGGCGATGCGCGCGGCGGCGCTGCTCTCTCCATCCGCTCGGTTACGGGCGCGCCTGTCAAGTTTGTGGGCATGGGCGAAAAACTGTCGGAGATGGAAGTCTTCCACCCCGACCGTATCGCTGGCCGCATCCTCGGCATGGGCGACGTGCTCACCCTTGTTGAAAAGGCGCAGAGCACCATTAACGCCGAAGAAGCCGAAGAACTGGCCCTCAAGATGAAGAAGGCCAGCTTTGATCTTGAAGATTTCCGCACTCAGATGCGCCGTATCAAAAAACTCGGCTCGCTCGACAGCATCCTTAAAATGATCCCCGGCATGGGCGGCCTGCGCGACAAGCTGGCCGAGGCCAGCGGGGCCATGCCTGAAAAGGAAATGGCGCGCACTGAGGCTATCATCAGTTCCATGACCATGGCTGAACGCCGCAATCCCGACATCCTCAACGGCAGCCGCAGGGCGCGCATAGCAAAGGGCGCAGGTGTTGCTGTTGCCCAGGTTAACCAGCTTGTGCGCCAGTTTGAGCAGATGCGCCAGATGATGAAGGGCATGATGGGCGGCAAGGGCGCCAAAATGCCCGCAATGCCGCGCATGCGTGGTATGCCCCCTGGCATGAACCTGCCCAAGGGGCTTGGCGGTATGCCCAATCTTGGCGGCATGGGCGGAATGCCCGGCATGCCGGGGATGGGTGGAATGCCTGGAATGCCCGGCATGGAAGGTATGCCCGGCGCTCGCGCTGGCGCAACCAAGGCTGCGCCCAAAAAGCGCAAGAAAAAAGAGCGCCCCAAGCGCAAGAAAAAGTAACAATATTTACGGGGCAAGGAGCGCCGCCACGCGCGGCGATGAATCTCTTTGCGCCAGGGCTTCCCGCCCTTGCCCTTTCCCGGGCGCAACGCTAACATAACATCAATCAAAAGGGAGTTGGACTCATGGCAGTAAAGTTGAAATTGACCCGCCTCGGCAGCAAAAAGCACCCCTTCTACCGTGTGGTGGCCGCGAATGACGAAACCCGTCGTGATGGCCGTCCGCTGGAATTTCTGGGCTACTACAATCCCATGGTCAATCCGGCTGAAGTGAAGCTTGACGCTGGCAAGATCAAGGAATGGCTGGGTCGTGGCGCTGAGCCCACCAACACTGTTCGCGCTCTTATCAAAGAGCACCTGGGCTAGTTTATTAGGCTTATCTTTGCGGCAGCGCAGAGCCTACGGCAAATCTCTTTCAGGCATGCCCTGAAGGAGAACTTTGCTGCTGGCTGTTTTTTGGGAAAGCTCAGGCAATATCTGTCCCGGTTCATCAGAACCGGCGGTGGTCTGCAAGCAGGCCCCGTTTGAGCCGGGGGCGCGCTTGGCGCGCCCGAGGCCCACTGGCTGACCCCCACTGGAGGTACACATGAAGGCCCTGATAGAATATATTGCCAAATCCCTGGTGGATCATCCCGAAGAAGTGCAAGTCAGCGAAGTAGAAGGCGAGCAGACCACGGTTCTTGAGCTCAAGGTCGCCAAAGAGGACCTGGGCAAGGTTATCGGCAAGCAGGGGCGCACGGCCCGGGCCATGCGCACCATTCTGGGCGCCGCTTCCATCAAGTGCAAAAAACGCACAGTGCTGGAAATTCTGGAGTAGCGCCGCGTTCTTTCCAGTCCTTTGTTCCCTGACGGAAACGGGGAATGGGAAAAACCCGGTTCCGCCTGCTGCAATGCCTGGCATTGCAGCTACGCCTCAGCCCGCCGGAAACCCGGCAGAACTGGAAGTATGACGGAAACCTGGATTCATATGGGCACGCTGGCGCGGCCCCACGGCATCAAAGGGGAGATCTGCATCGACTGGCATGCGGACTCCCCCTTGCTTTTGGACACCCCCCTCTGGCTACAGAAGGGCAAGGACGCGCCGCGCCGTGTCAAGATTGCGGCTGTGCGCAGCCACAAGGAGCGGCCTTTGCTCCTGCTTGAGGGCGTGGCCGACCGCACGGCGGCAGAAGCCCTGCGCGGCTGCAAGCTGTTTGTGCGGCGCGAAGATCTGCCGGAGCCTGATGACGACGAAGTCTATCTGGAAGATCTGCTCGGCTGCGACGTGGTGCTGCCTGACGGTGCCCGCATCGGCAGACTCGACCATTTTGAGTATCCTGCGGGCCTTGAAATGTGGGTCATCATGACCGACGATGACAAGGAAGTGCTCTTCCCCGCGCGGCCTGAATTTATTGCGGGCTTTGATCTGGAAATTCCCGCTGTGGTCATTGACCCGCCCGAAGGCCTGCTGAATATTTATCTTGCCGAGAGCAAGGCCGAGAGCAAGGCCAAGAGCAAGCCAGAGGACAAGGCAGAAAACAGTTAAGGCACGGCGCAGGCTGTGCGGCGCAAGGTTTTCTGCTGTTCTGGCGGGCAAGATTTGATTGCGCGGCATGAGCCGCACTGAAACGGGGGAGGAACTTTCGGCGGAAGGTTCTTCCCCCGAAGTCATTGTACGCACCGCCAGCCACACACAGGAATGATCATGCCGGAATTGCCAGAAGTTGAAACAGTGGCACGCACCTTGCGTCCCCATGTGGAAGGCTGCGTCATCACGGGTGCAACCCTGCTGCGTGATTCAAGCCTGCACCCCCTGAGTCTGCGGCCCGAGGATCTGCAGGGTTGCGTCATTACTGGCGTGGGCAGACGTGGCAAGCTGCTGCTGCTTGAGCTGGACGCCGCAAAAGCCGCCAGGGCTGACCTGCGCGACGCAACCGGCCTGCGCCTTGCCCTGCACCTGCGCATGACGGGTCGCCTCATGACCTATGCCGCCCATACCGCGCCCGGCCCGCATACGCGCTGCGTGTTTGACCTCACGGACGCGCAGGGGCACGTGCGCCGCCTTTTTTTTGATGATGTGCGGGCCTTTGGCCTGCTGCTGGCAGGAACGCCCCAAACCATGCAGCAGTGGAGCTTCTGGCGGGAGCTTGGCCCTGAACCGCTGGAACTGATGGACGCCGCCTTTTCCGCCCGGCTTGACGGCAGAAATTCGGCCATCAAGGCCGTGTTGCTGGATCAGAAGGTCATTGCGGGCGTGGGCAATATCTATGCGGACGAAAGCCTGTTTGCCGCAGGCATCGACCCGCGCCGCAAGGCTGCCTCGCTTTCCGCAGCGCAACGCAGCCGTTTGCTACGCTGTCTCAAGGATGTGCTGGAGCTTTCCATATCGCAGTGCGGCAGCTCCATACGCGATTACCGCGATGCCAACGGCAATGTGGGCGCTTTCCAGAACAGTTTTGCCGTCTATGGCCGCAACGGTCAGGCCTGCAAGGCCTGTGGACGCGCCCTTGAAAAAATCAAGGTGGCAGGTCGCGCCACCGTGTACTGCCCTCACTGCCAGAAGTAGCGGTCGGCGGATAATTTCCTTCTTCTCCGCAACACTCCAGAATGGCAAACCGCCACTCCCTTCTAGGGGCTGTTTCTCCATGAATAATTTTGCGCCGAGGACAAGGAAAACAATGTTTTTTACGATAAGAGTGGACTTTTCCTGTCCATGACTGGAGTAAAAAAGCTGGATGACGCAGGGATCGGTCAAAAGAATTATTGAGAAGCAGCCCCTAGGGTGCAGGCCTCACGCGAATATTGCGGCGTGCCGCCCGGCCCGCATCGTCCACCACCCTCACGCTCACATCACCTGTCGCGGCCTGCCAGAGCAGCGGCTCGCCCGGTGCGGTGCTGCCCACATAACTATCGTTGGCAAACCAGAAAAGTTCGTTCACACCAGCCTCGGCATGGGCCATAAAAACCATGCTGCCGTTTTGCGCGTCCGTTGTGCGGCGGTAAACAAGTCCGCTCTTGGGCTGAATGATGGTGGGCGGCTGACCGGATATTTTCTGCTCGCGGCGACACTGCTCTTCAAATGGCGGTGGCGGCGGTTTGGGCATGCCCGCGCGGGCAAACATGCGGGCCAGATCGCTGGGCCAGAACTCCCATACGCGCTGCTCCGTGCGGCCATCCTGCGGGGCGCAGGCCCGCAGACCGCTGACCTTGTCTATCAGGATGGTGCGGAACACGCCCGAGGGTGCCACGGGCGACACTCCGGGGATGAACCATGTGAGGGTGGTTTCCGGGCAGAGGCTCGTATCAAGGTCGCCAGTTGCCACGCAGACGCGCAGTTTTTCCACATTGAGGCTGGGGGCCGGATCGCGGAAGGGATCTGTCATGAGTTCCGCTGCCGTCAGCTCGCGGGCCATATCCATAAACAGCGGCGCGGCCACCATGCCGCCCACCAGCAGCGGATTGGCGGTATTGTTGAAATTGCCCACCCAGACGGCCAGCACATAGGGGCCGAACTGGCCCACGGCCCAGGCATCCCGAAAGCCGTTGGACGTGCCGGTTTTGAGCCGTACGGGCAGCACAGCGCCGCCCTGCGAACGGGCCATCTTGTCCGGGTCCGGCGCTTCCAGCATGGAGAGGGTCACAAAGGCCGCCTCCGGCGTCAGCAGGGGCAGGGCGGGTGTTGACGGCGCTTCGTCCGATAGAAAGCGCAGGGGCCGCCATACGCCCTTGTTGGCGAGCATGGCATACAGGCCCGCCAGTTCGCGCATGCTCACTTCCGCTCCGCCAAGCACCAGCGACAGGCCGTAGTGGTCTGCGCCATCGGCAAACTCCACCCCGGCGCGACGCAAAAATTCATAGAGGCTTGGGCGGGTCAGTTTGGCTGCGAGGGTTATGGCTGGCACGTTGCGGCTGGCGCGCAGGGCTTCTGCCGCAGAAAGGGGGCCACGGAACGCTCCGTCATAATTTTCCGGATCATAGCCTGCAAAGCTGTGCGGCGTGTCTGCCAGCAGGCTTTGCGGATGGATAAGGCCCTGCTCCAGCGCAAGAGCGTAGATCATGGGCTTGAGGGTGGAGCCGGGGGAGCGCCGCGCGCGAGTGCCGTCCACCTGCCCTTCGATGGATTTGTTGAAAAAGTCGGCGGATCCAGCCAGCGCGCGGACTTCCATACTGGGCCAGTGCAGCAGGAGGGCCGCGCAGTTGGTGAGGCCGTAGGCGCTGTGCCGCGCTGCAAAGCGGGCGAGCTGGCGCTCTATGCGGCGTTGGGCCGTGGTGTCCAGTGTTGTGCGCAGTATGTCTGCGCCGGGGCGCTGCAACAGTTCGGTGCTGAGATGCGGCGCGATAAAGGGCATGTCCTGCGGGCTGTAAACGCGCAGGGGAGCGGATTCCTTTTTGCCGAACCACGTTTCGTTGAGCCTGCGCACGGCCTGGCTGAAGGCCTTGTTGTCGCGGGCCGGTCTGCGGCGGGAGGGGTTTTGCGGCACCAGCATAAGGGCGGCGCTTTCCGCAGGGGCAAGCTGGGCAGCTGTTTTGTGAAAATAGCACACCGCCGCCGCGCCCAGACCCTCCACATTGCCGCCGTAAGGTGCAAGGTTGAAGTAGGCCTCGAGGATTTCTTCCTTGCTGAAGTGCCATTCCAGTTGCAGGGCCAGCAGCATCTGCCGCAGCTTGGCCCCCATTTTCCCGGTTTCCAGCCCGTATGCCAGGCGGGCCACCTGCATGGTGATGGTGGAGCCGCCCATGCGGCGGCCCCCCGTTACTATGCCTGCGGCGGCGCGGAAGAGCGAAAGGGGATTGATGCCGGGGTGGTGCCAGAAGAACCTGTCCTCGTAGCGAAGAACGGTGTCCACGGCAGCAGGGGGAATATCCGCCAGCCGTGTGCGGATGCGGTATTTCTGATCGGCGGAAAGGCTGACCCGCATGATGCCGCCGCGTTTGTCCAGCACCATGCGCGAGAACTCCACTCCCGCCAGTGGGTGAGGGCAGGGGGCAAAGGCCAGCCAAAGCAGCAGGGCCGCCAGCGGCAGAGCCAGCAGGCCTGCCGCAACTGCCAAACGCCTTCTGTGCCGCAGCAGGGCACAGAAAGCGTCTGGCATATGGGCAGCCCGGTTCCGCACAAGCGGCAAAGCCATACGGAACCGGGCCAGAAGTTTATTCGACAGTGACATTACCGCCGCCCGTGCGGGCGTTTACAGCCGGGTTGTACATGGCTTCCGCAGTGGCTGCGGGCAGCACAAAGCGCCCTCTGGAGGCCGCCCGCACCTTGTAGGTGAAGGTCTGGCGGTCGCCGTTCAGATCCACAAAGAAGATGCCCCTGTCCTCGCGGCGTTCGTAGCGCACCAGCCCGTCCTGCGGCTGACTTTGCCCGTTCTTTTCCAGCACGGGTTCAAAGCCGCCGGGCAGCAGATCCAGCAACACCACGTTGTTGATTTCTCCGCTGGCCTGAACCGCCAGCTCAACAGTGATGACATCACCAAGTCTGGCCGTGGTAATGGCCTCGCCTTTGGAATCAAGGTAGCGCCTTTGCAGGCTGATGCCATTGGAAGCATCGCTCATGACCGCGCGGTCAAAACCTTCTGTGGTTACCAGCAGGCTGAGCAATGGCTCGCCCTGCGGCATTTCGGCGCGGTAGCGGGTGCAGCCCGGCGCATCAAGAACAAGCGCTCCGCCAAGGGGCGATGCCTTGCCCTCCGCCGGGGTAAAGCCCTGCGCGTACTGCTGGCAGGTCAGGCTGAGGCTGTCCGCCTTGAGAGCAGTTGCGTCACCTATGACCAGCAGGGTTCTGGCCACAAGGCCCATATCCACAGTGGTGGCGTAAGTGCTGAAGGCGCTGTCCAGCAGGTCGGCCATGCGGAGCTGTTTTTTCTTTTCCGGGAAGTGACGCACCACCATGAGGGCGTGCAGCGCCCGGACAGCGCCGTTGCTCATGAACTCGTCATCACAGCGGGTGAGTACCGCAGGCATGCGCTGTTCGGCCCTGCGCCGTAAGCGCAGCATGTCGTAGCTGTCCGCCAGAAAGGCGGCGGCTATGTCGTTTTCCCATCCCTTGAAGTTGTCCTTGAGCCACTGCTCGATGCGCTCCAGATCCTGCGTCATGATGCGGCCATCACGTTGCAGAATCCAGGCTCCGTAGAGCTTGACGCGGGCATCGGCCATGTCGGTGGGCGAGCGGCCCACAATGGATTCAAGGGTATCGAGCAGGTTGTGCGAAAGCCCCTCGGGCGTGACGGTTCCGCTGTCCCGCAGGGTCAGCAGAAAGTCCGCCGCGTAGGCGGTGACAAAGTCGTTGGCCGTGCCGCCGGGCCACAGGCTTACGCCTTCATATTGGGTAAAGTTGCCCATGATGGTGCTCAATGCGGCGCTGATGACCTTGTTGCCGCGCTTGAGCATGGTTTCTGGGCTGAGGTTGGGATTGCGCAAGACCTCGTGCCGTGCCTCGGGCGAACCCAGCAGGGCGGCGTAGGGCATGGCTCGGCTGATGAGCTGCTCCGTGCAGCCGTAAGGGTATGTGTTCAACTTTGCAAGCAGGGAACGCAGGGCAAGCACGGGCATAGCGCCCACGCTGGCCTGCCCCTGAGCTTCAAAAGGATACAGGTTGCGCTGCAGGTCAACGCTTGTGGGGCCGCGCAGCGGGGTAACGCTCTCCGTGCGCAGGCGCGGCATGGGCGGGCGTATGGATACCGTCTGCGTGCGAATGATGGGCTTGTCTGCCCCGATGTTGTCTGGCCCGGCTTTGTCTGCCTTGGAGTTTTCAAGGCTTGCGGTAAAGCGCACGGCGGCTTCGCCAAGGATATCCTGCGCCCGCATGCGGAAGTTGATGGTTGCCTCGCCGTTTTCATCCACGGTCACGGTTTGGGGTGCGGGTTCCTGAGCAAAGGCCAGCCCGCCGGAGGCGCTTTCCATCTTCACGCGTACCCGCGCGCCGGAGCCGCTGCCTTCAATGGTGTTGGCCACAACCAGCGCGCCGTCAAACTCATCGCCGGGGGCGGCTGCCAGCGGCAGCAAGGGCTTGAGAATAAGCGTGCCGCGCACTTCCATGGAAGCCTCTGTTCTGCCCGCCAGGGCAATGCCCTGCCTGGGTGCGGCGCTGCCCACGGCCATGATGCGGATTTTGCCGCTGGCGTACTGCGGCACGGTAAAGCGCACCTCAGTACCCTTGGCGTCCACAGGCACAATTTCCTGCCACAGAGCAAAGGGCGGCTCGCCCCTGCGTTTGAAAGGATTGAGGAAGCGCCCGCCGGGGCCGGACATGTCGCCGCCGAAACCGGGAATGCGGCCACGCAGGCGCGCATGGTCGGGCATGAGCAAGTCAAATATCTGGGCGGTGCTTACATCCAGCGCCCGGTCGCCCAAAAGGTCGCGCAACGGGTCTGGCGTGGTAAATCCCGTGAGTTGCAACACGCCTTCATCCACGGCAAAGATCAGCGCGCGGCCCGGCACCCGGGAGGTAAGCCGCACGGTGACGGTATCGCCCGGCAAGGCGCGCGCCGGGGCGGTGAGGGCAAGGCCCAGATCGCGCTGGTCAATGCCCGCCATAAAGGGAGCCACAGCGACCACGTGCGGTTTCATATAGACCACGTCCGAATCCAGCGAACGGGCGTAGGAAACGTTTACATAGCCCCGCCCCTGGAAGTCATCGGGAATGCGGATCTCCTGCACGCTTTCGCCAGCCTGGGCCGTGAACCATGCCTGAGCCAGCACGTTTTCGCGTTCAATGGTTATGAGGCCCGCACCCGCGTAGGGCGTGGAAATGCGCATCTTGATGGTGTCGCCCGGGGCGTACTGCTGCTTGTCGAGCTTGAGGCGCAGATCGCCCTTGGCAAGGGATTCGGTGGAAAGTGCCGAAGGCTGGGCAAGCCTGTCGCCAGCCACCGTGTAGGGAATGACCGCCAGCACGGCCCCGTCTGGCTGCCGCACGGTGAGCAGGAAATCGCCCGCATCCGTAGTGGGTAGGGGCAGGGAGAGGCCCTGCGCCCCGAGATCGAGGGTTTTGCGCGTCAGTTCCGTATCGATGGGCGTGGCGTCATAGCGGTATTCGCCTCTGGAATCCGTCACCAGACTGTTGACGTAGCGCCGGGCGGAAAACACGGCTTCGGCCTTGGCAAGGTTTACGGGCGCAAGGTCGTTGTTCAGCACCAGCAGGCGCAGGGATGCCTTGGCGTTTTGCGGGATGTAGTCAAGGTTGTTGACCTCGCCTTCAGGCTTGTAGCCAAGGGCCACCGCCAGAGGCGAGAACAGCGCATCAAGCTGGCGGGTAACGGCCCTGCCGCCCGCAGGCTCAAAGCCTTCGATCTGCACGGCCCCGCGCAGGGTACCGGCCTGCAACCTGCCCAGAGGCAGGGCAAAGGCGGCTATGCCCTTGCTGTCGGTAAATGCGGCGGGCAGTTCCAGCGACTGGCCTTCGCCCTCAAAGCCCGCAGGCTCATAGAATGTATAGTCTTCGTACCCTGCAAAGTGCAGGCGGCTTTTTTCCGTGCGCAGGGTGGCCTGAACCCGGTGATTGACCGCAGGTTCGCCATACAGATTGTCCAGCCGCGCCTGTGCTTCCACAGCCAGGGCGTCCTGCCCTGTGCGTATCCAGCCTTTGGGCGCTGCGGGGGTAAACGAGGCCGCAAGGGCCAGAGTGTCGGGCTGAAATTCTTCAACACGCACACGGGTGCTGCCCAGCACGGGCGAAGCGCCGGATCGGGTAGTGTCGCCCGGCAGGCGCACATCCAGCTGGTACGAGCCCACGGCTGCATCTTCGAGGCAGGCCCAGTCAAAGGAGTTCAGGCCGTCATCGCCAACGGTAAAGGCGCGTCGCATGACCTCTGCCCCGGTGGGGCTGACAAGCACCGCCTCCAACGGCAGACCGGCGGGCATGGGCTGCCAGTCAAACCGCCGCACAATGCAGCCAAAATGCAGGGTTTCGCCCGGCAGGTAGATGCCGCGCTGGCTGAAAACCGAGGCGCTCAGGCCATCGGCCGAGGTGTGGCGGCCAGAAATGGCAAAGTTGCTGTAATCCACCATGCGGGTGGCATCGTCCAGCGAGATCCATGCCAGATCCTGCGGGCCAGTATCTTTGCCCGCATCGGCGGCCTTCCCGGCTGCGGGGGCCAGAGCCACCACGGCCACGGGGCGTTTTCCGCGTTCAAGGCCATTGGCGGGCGGCAGGTCGGCGCGGCCCTGCGCGTTGGTGACGGCGCTTTGCAGCGGCAAACCGTTAAGGCCCAGCAGGCGCACTTCCGCGCCTTGCACGGGCTTGCCGGTGCCCAGATGCTGCACAAAGACCGTACGCGCTCCGTCCCCCGCCATTTTAACGGTCAGGCCCATATCTGTGACAAGCAGCAGGCGGGCAGCGTAGGCAATGGATTTATCGCCGCTGTACCCGGTCAGCTCTATGCGCATGAGGCCGTGCACCGGCTCCTTGCCGCCGCGCAGCAACGGGGCCAGATCAAGCACGGGAAAGGATGAAACGCCTGCCTGTTCCTTGCGAACTTCAATGCGGCCTTCCACCACATCGCTCATCACGTCCATATCTGCCGTGGGGTATTCAAACCCCGATTCTTTTGCGGCAAGGGCCAGGAAAGGATCGCGGACGCGCTCGGCGCGCCAGGCCACGGAGGTAAGGCCCGTGGCGTAAATATCCAGCTTTTTCTGGCCGCTCAGGGTCAGCACGTTGCCGGGCTGCAAAAAGCCCACTTCGGTTCCGAGGGAGGGTACAGTCATGATAAAGCGGCGAACCTGCGCTGTTTCCGGCCCTGCGGTGGAGGGCAGGCCCTTGTCCACTGCGGCCAGCAGGCCGCGCCCGGCCTCTGCGGGAATGCGCAGCAGGATGCGGTCTGCCGGTTCATCGGCTGCCTGCATCAGCTCCGGCTTGAGGCGAGTGCCATTTTTGACGTCTTCAGGGCTGATGGCGGGCATTTTTGTCCAGTCAGCATCTTTCCCTGCCTCGGCGGTGAGCTTGCGGGGCAACTGGATAAGCTCAAGCTTGCGCAGCAGCTCTGTGGGCAGGACGCGCAGGGTGGTTTTGACCTCAAGCTGGAATTTTTTGTCCAGTTTGTCGTCATAGACGGGATTAATAGTAATTTTAGCCACATCCATCAGGCGGGCACGCCCGGTGATGGAGAAGAGGGCCTCCACGCTTGGCGGGGCCTTGGCGTCTTTTTTGGGCGCGGCAACCACGCACTTGCCCGAGCCTTCGGCAAAGGCGGGCAAACCCTTGATGCTGATGCGGGCGGCGGCGTTGTTCTCCGGCAGGGCTATTACGGGCGCGGTGACGACCACCTCGTCGCGGCGTTCGTTCCACACAAGGCGGGGCGCGCCAAGGGCAAGGCCGCTTTTGGCATCGCTGGGGGCAATGGTGATGCGGCCATCCATATCCTGCGTGCCTACGGGCCAGATAAAGCGCAAGGGGACGGAAACGGCATGCGCGCCCTTGGGCGAGGGATCAATCCAGAAGGTTTCCTTGCCAACGCGCACGGCCTGGGGCTGGGTGGCGTACACAGTCTGTCGCTTGAGAGAGAATCGCCCCGGCAAAGCCATTTTTTCCAGAGAAATGGTGTAGCGGGTGTCGGGCGACAGGTGTTCCTTGGGGGTGAATTCCATGGTGGAGTCGTCAACCCAGCGCCACACGCCAGCCACAGGCGGGGTCATGCGCACGGCATCCACAACGCGTCCTTCCTCCCCTGCGGGGGAAGAGGCGCACTGGCGCGACCAGTCCGCGCCGTATTCTTTTTTGCAGCGGGCTTCATCCACCTGAAAAGTTATGGAAAACCCTTCGCGGCGCAGCCAGTTGTCCTCCTGCGGATTGCTGGGCGCAGCCACCCTGTAGGCAGGCCCGGCCAGCGCGGGTGCGGCTTGCAGAAACACGGCCAGAATTATGAACAGGAAACGCAGTGGCGTTGTCGGCATGATTCCTCCGCAGTGCGGTAGAGGGCAGGAGCGAAAATCCGGTGCCCGCATGGCCCGGAGCGCTGCAAAACAGGTGGAATTATGAAGGAAGTGCCCGCTAACGCTACGCGTTAACAGGTGCTATGCTATGAATGCCGGATTCGGCAGTATTTGTCTACGGCGGTCATGAAACAGGGGCGGGTGCTGCCGGATTGCGCCGGGGGGAGGCGCAAGCAGCAAATGGTACAGAAGTATACAGGGCCGTATGGCAAGGTGATCGGCACGCACACAGAACATGTGCAGAATCGCGGCAGCCTCGTGCGTTGAGGCCGCGTGTCGGCCTAGTGCGCCAGCCCAGGGCAGGCCCGGTCTTCAAGGCTGTCCGCATTGAGCCACATATGGCGGATGATGCCGTCCACAAGGCCTATCTTGGGTATGACAAACTGCTTTGCGCCCGACATGTCGACTACGCCGAGGAATATGTCCAGTGCCGGAACAATAACGTCCGCGCGGTAGGCGTTGAGACCGTATTTTTCCATACGGCCTTCCAGCGGCAGGGCCAGCAGATCCTTGTACAGGGCGCGCAGTTCCGGCGCGCCAACGGGCTTGCCGTCCCGTTTTTCGAGCAGCTTTGAAACCTTGTTGATATTGCCGCCAGAGGCAATGACGCATTCCGGCGCGTAAGTTTCACCCAGTCTGCGCATTTCTGCGGCAAAGCGCTCGCGTTCCGCCGGGTTCACCGCATTGGCGAGAATGCGCACCGTGCCGAGCTGAAAGGAAAAAGCCTCTTGCAGCTTGCCATCGCGCAGGGCAACCACCTCTGTGCTGCCGCCGCCCACATCCACATATAGGGCGCTTTCCACATCGGCATATCTGGCGAGGGCGTTGGCATTAAAGAGAATCTGCGCTTCTTCCAGCCCGCTGATGATATCTATGCGCAGGCCTGTTTTTTCGCGCACCAGATTCATGATGTCCTGCCCGTTGGCGGCATCGCGCATGGCGCTGGTGGCGCAGATGCGGTAGTGGTCAACCCCGTAGGCCCGCATGATGTGGGCAACGCCGATCATGGCGTCCACAAGGGCAGCCTGCTTTTGTTCTGAGATGGCCCCGTAAAGGAAAACATCCGTCCCAAGGCGAATGGGAATGCGAAGGTAGGCATTTTTTTTGACTGGCTTGTCGGGGCTCAGCTCTTCAACGTTGCTGATGAGAAAGCGTATGGCGTTGGAGCCCACGTCAATGGCGGCAAGCATGCTGGGTTTCACTCGGTCTCCTCTGGAGCATTTAACACTTGAAATACTCGCTTACGGCAGGCAAAACCTGCCTGCGCGTATTTCGTGGCAAGGATTTTCAGAAAAATCCTTGCAGAGCAATTAACTCACTTCATTCGTAAACTGCTCTTGCGGCAGGGTGTGGAATGCCTTGTGGTAGTTACCGCACGCCCTGAGGCGCGGTTCAGCAAGACTACACCAAAACCGCAGGAATATACACTGGTTTTTGGGGCGGAGCGTGCGGGAAAGCCTGCGTCTCCAGAGCATCATTGTGTCGAATTTGCCTGTCCGCAAGGCTGGATCGCCGTGCAGGCGTCCAGAGTGCGGATTGTTTTCATAATCCGCGTACGGCAGCAAATCCATTGAAGGATAATCGCTCTAGGTTTCGGCCAGTGCGCCAGCGGTATCGCCCTGCACGGCGGAGGGGGGCTTGCGCACGGGCTTTCGGCTTTTGGTTGCAGGTGTCCGCGACTTTTTGGCCCGGCTTATTTCGTTCTGAGCGGCAGGCGTATCTGCCGCAGGGCGGGCGGCCATGCGGCTGTAATATTCGTGCAGCACCGTCTGCGAGCGGCAGGGGGCCACGGATTCGCCCTTGCTGTATTTGTTGGCCCCGGTGCCGTCAAGAATGCGGGCCTTGACGTTGTCCGCCCACTGGATGTCAAAAATGTCCCGCAGATTCTGGCGCAGGGCCGGGCAGTGGACAGGCGCCGCCACCTCCAGCCTGCGGTCAAGATTGCGGGGCATCCAGTCGGCGCTTGAAATATAGGCCAGTTCACTGCCGTTGTTGCAAAAGAGCGCAATGCGCGCATGCTCGAGAAATTTGTCCACAATGCTGATGGCCCGGATGTTTTCGCTCAGATCCTGAACCTGCGGCTTGAGGCAGCAGGCGCTGCGCACGATAAGGCGTATTTCCACCCCGGCCTTGCTGGCGCGGTAAAGCAGCCGGATCATGGATTCATCGGTAAGGCTGTTGAGTTTTACGTGGATGTATGCCTTTTTCCCGGCTTTGGCATTGCGTATTTCTCGCTCGATGGCGTTGGTGAAAAAGGCGCGCATGCACTGGGGGGCCGCCACCAGCTCCCGGCACGAAACCGGCTTGTGCGAGGCATTGAGAAAATTGAATATGGTGCGGGCGTCTTCCGCAAATCCGGGATTGGCTGTCAGCAGCCCCATGTCGCTGTACAGGCGGGCCGTGTCTTCGTTGAAGTTGCCGGTGCCGATATAGACATAGCCTGTTTTTTTGCTGCCCTCGATGCGCTCCACAAGAATGACCTTGCTGTGCACCTTGAGGTCTTTGAGACCGTGGATAACGCGCACTCCGCCCTGATGCAGCATGTCGATGCTTTTGACGTTGCGCTCTTCGTCAAAGCGGGCCATGAGCTCCACGCAGGCCGTAACCCTTTTGCCGTTCTGCGCGGCATTGATGAGGGCATTGATGATGCGCGAATGGTCTGCCATGCGGTACAGGGTGATGGAAATATCCGTCACCTTGGGGCCGATGGCCGCCTCGCACAGAAATTCCACCACATGGTTGAAGGTGTGGTAGGGAAAGTGCAGCAGAATATCCTTGTTGCGCACTACCTTGAGAATGCTGGAGAATGGTTTGATGTCCGGATGTGTGAGGGCGGGCATGACGGCGTTTTCCAGATCGGGCCGCACACGCGGAAAGTTCATGAGGCTGCGCATCATATGGTAGCGCGCGCCGGGGTCAAGTTCGCTCTTTTTAAGGTTGAGCTTTGAGCCCAGCAGAAAGAGCAGGTCTTCGGGCATGGCGCTGTCGTAGATAAGGCGCACCGGGCGGCCCCGCAGGCGGTGTTCCAGGCCTTCTTCCATTTTTTCAATGAGGCTTTTGGACACATCGTCGTCAAGGCTCAGCTCCGCATCGCGCATTACCTTGAAGGTGTATGCGGAAATGCGGTCGTAGTTGAACATGAAGAAAATATTGTTCAGGCACAGTCTGATGATGTCGTCCACAAAGATGATATCGTGGCAGCCGGGTGACGAGGGCATTTCCACAAAGCGCGGGCAGGCCGCGTTGACGGGGATGCGCAATACCGCATAGCGGCATTTGCCGGGGGCCGCATCTGATTCCATCTTGATGGCATGGTATATCTGGCTGTCTTGCAGAAAGGGCAGCCGGGCGGATTTGTTCAGAATAAGCGGCACCAGCTGCGGATAGACCACATTGCCGAAATATCCCCGGCAAAAGGCATCCTGGCCTTCGCTGAGTTCGGTTTCATCACGCACGCGTATGCCCTCGTGCTCCATGGCGTCCAGCACTTCCTCGTAGGTTTCGCGAAAGGCCGTTTGCGCGGTGGCGGCCTTGTCGTTAACGCGCTGCAAGGCTTCATCCGGGGTCAAGCCGCCCATGAGCAGCGGCTTTATTTTGCTCTTGGAGCGGGTAAGGCGCACAAGGGACGCCACGCGAACCTTGATGAATTCGTCCTGATTGCTGGAAAAAATACCCAGAAAGCGCAGCCGCTGCATAAGCGGCGTGGAGTGGTCGCGGGCTTCCTGCAATATTCGTTCGTTAAAGCTGAGCCAGCTCAATTCCCTGTTGTTCATAACAGCCGAAGGCTTCATCGTGTACTCCCGTGGCATTGACGTAAACATCAGGGCAATAACTACCCGCGCCTACGACTGTTATGTATGATGGATTTGTTACAATTGCGTGGCGCAAGCCCGTATTTGTCGATGCGCGGGCAAGGCTTTGCCGCATTTGCCGCGCGCCAAATTAAAAGGGCGTCCGCCTATGCATGGCGTCCGCCCTTTAATTTTGTGCGTGTGTAAGAATAGACAACTTTACCGTCTTGGCCCTGCAAGAATTTTGTGGGGAAAACAGTAATAAGGGTTTTAGGGGGGAGGGTCCCCCCCGTAAGACATCTCAATACTATAAAATGTGTCAGCCGCGCTTCATGTCGGCCACCAGCTGGCTCAGCGTGTTGGCCTGAGTTGCCAGATCCGCCACAGAGCCGGAAGCGGCGTTCATGGCGTGGGCCGTCTGCTCGGAGCGCTCGTTGACCTCAAGAATGGACTTGTTGATCTCATCGCTGCTTGCGGACTGTTCCTCACTGGCAGTTGCGATGGCGCGCACCTGATCGGCTGTGGAAAGCGCGTTGTTGACGATTTCGCGCAGGGCTTCGCCCGATTTGTTGGCAAACGTTGTGGCGGTTTGCACCTGTTCAAGGGCGTTGTCCATGCTTTGCACGCTCTTGGATGTGCTTTGCTGGATGGCCGCAATGGCGTTGCCCACATCGTTGGTGGAAGCCATGGTTTTTTCCGCCAGTTTGCGCACTTCATCGGCCACCACGGCAAAGCCGCGCCCGGCCTCGCCAGCGCGGGCGGCTTCAATGGCGGCGTTGAGGGCCAGCAGGTTGGTCTGGTCGGCTATGTCTGAAATAACGTTCATGATGCGGCTGATGGCCTGGGCATGCTCGTTGAGCGTACCCATATCATCCTTGAGCGCCATGGAAACCGAGTGTACGCGGTCAATGCTTTGCAGGGCCTGCTGCACGATTTTTTCGCCGTTTTCAGCATTGGCTCTGGTCTGGTCAGACATGTCGGAAGCGGACGAGGCATTGCTCGCCACCTCGCGCACTGTGGCGTTCATCTGGTTCATGGCTGTGGCAGCATCACCGAGGCGCAGGGCCGACTCGCTCGAAAGGTGGTTGGCCTGGCCGATGTGGGCTTCAAGCTCGTTGGACGCGGAGGATACGACCTTCACCACTTCTTCCAGTTGCATGGCGGCAGAGAGCATGCCTTCTCGGCGGGCGTTTTCCGCCTCTTTGCGGGCGGCCTCTGCCTGCTCTGTGGCGGCTTTTGCCAGGGCGGTCTGCTGTTCGGCTTCCTCGCCTTTCTGGCGGGCGGTGGTGATCATTTCCTGCAGGTTGCCAACCATGTTCAGCAGGGCAGCGTGCAGCTCGGCCAGCTCGCCGTAAAACTGCCGGGCGTCAAGGTTCACGTTGAGATCGCCGGTGGCGACCTTGTCGGCCTCCTTAACAATAAGGCTCAAGGGCCGATTGATGGAGCGCGCTATGGCCCAGGCGATCAGTAGCATGATCAGGGCCACGCTGAGGGTAATGATCACGCTGGCGCGCACGGCGGTGTTGGTGGCCGCAAGAATTTCTTCCTCAGACTGGAGCATGAGGATCTTCCAGCCGTGCGGCGTGGTGAGCACATTGGCACGTACTTCGTGCCCGTTTACAACGGTTTGCAGCATGCCGTCCTTGGCGCCAAACAGCTTTACAAGGCCGGGATCCTGTATGTCCTTGCCAATGATCTTGCCCGTCAGATCCTTGTTGCGCGGGTCGCAGAGGATGCGCCCCGTGTTTTCGAGCAGCATGAAGTAGCCGGTCTTGCCGAAATTGAGTTCGGCAAAGCGCTGCGACAGGCCGTTGAGCGAAACGTCGATGCCCAGAACGCCTGTAAAGTCGCCCCGGCGTGAAAACATTTTGTGCGTGATGGCCACCACCAGTTCACCAGTGATGGAAAGGTAGCTGTCGGCCAGGCCGACCTTTTGCGACGAAGCCGCGCGCTGCGTGTACCAGGGCCGCTTGCTGGTATTGTAGCCAGCGGGCACCTTGGTATTGTCGGCAGAGGTCGCGTAGCTGCCGTCAGTGTAGCCTGCGTAGGCTTCCACGTAATCTTCGGAGCCTTCGTCAAGCCGCACCAGCGGCTGAACGGTTTTGAAGGCATCTACCGAAAGATCGGCCCGAAGAAAAACGTCCGCCTCTTTATTGTTGGAGAAGTTGGGGAAAAGACCCACAGCTTCAGCAATGTAAGGTTCCTGCGCCAGAAGGGCGACGTCGCGTTCAGCCCCGCTGATGAATGTTTCCACATAGTTGTTCATGAGGCGCAACTGGGTTGAGGAATTGGAAGTATAGCTTTCCTCGGCATTGTTGCGCATGGTCATGATCATAAAGGGCAGGGTGCCTGCTGCCATCACAATAATTGTAAAAAGGAATCCAAGAATAACGCGCAGTCTGATAGTCATAGCAAGGCTCCTGCTCAATCTGAAGTGGACTTGCGGCCAGTCTGGCGGATCTGACGCATAACATGACTATCGGTTTGTTTTTTGGAATCTTAACATCTGAAATACAAATGTAACATGAAAAAAACGACGAAGGCAGACACATACGTACTACCCCCCCGTGCGCGCAAAAGGGGCAGACCGCACTTGCCTGCGGCCCATGAGTGCGTATACCGTCAGATTGCAATACGTCAGCATCCGGTGTTGCTGCGCGGTCAGGCTGCACACCGCCGGTTAATCAAAATTAAAGATCGGGAAGGTTTGCATGAGTGCAACAAGCTTTTGGAGCAAGTGCAATGTGTCGGGCATTACCCACAAGGGCGAGGAGTTCCTCAAATTTGTGGGGCCTGGGCTGCTGGTGACAGTGGGTTTTATCGACCCCGGCAACTGGGCCGCCAATCTGGCCGCCGGGGCGGAGTACGGTTATTCCCTGCTGTGGATGGTGAGCCTTTCCACCTTTATGCTTATTGTATTGCAGCACAATGCGGCGCATCTGGGCATTGTGACGGGCAAGTGCATGGCCGAGGCCATAACGGAGTATTTTCCCTGCACCATTGGCCGGCTCGTGCTGTTTAGCGCCTTTGGCGCTTCGGTCATGACCAGCATGGCTGAAATCCTCGGCGGGGCCATTGCCCTGCGCATGCTCTTTTCCATTCCCCTGCCCATTGGCGCAACTCTTACGGCCCTTCTGGCTGGCGGCCTTTTGTTGTTCAATTCGTACACCAAGGTTGAAAAGTGGATCATCGGCTTTGTGTCGCTGATCGGCATTGCCTTTTTGTACGAGTTGTGGCTGGTGCCTGCCGGGTGGGTTCCCAAGGCTGCTGTGGGATGGGTGATGCCAGCCTTTCCCGAAGGTTCCATGCTGGTGATCATGAGCGTGCTTGGCGCGGTGGTCATGCCCCACAATCTTTTTTTGCATTCCGAAATTATTCAGAGCCGTCAGTGGAATCTTGAGGGCGATGCCTTTATCGAAAAAAGGCTCGACTATGAATTTTTTGACACGCTCTTTGCCATGCTGGTGGGTTGGGCCATCAACAGCGCCATGATTATTCTGGCTGCTGCGGTGTTCTGGACGGCGGGGGAACACGTGACGGAACTTGAACAGGCCCGCGACCTGCTCAAGCCCCTGCTGGGCGACAGCGCCTCGGTGATTTTTGCCGTGGCCCTGCTGTTTGCCGGGGTGGCCTCGTCCGTCACATCGGGCATGGCTGGCGGCATCATGACCTCGGGCATGGCTGGCGAAGCCTACAACACCAAGGACAAGCACAGCGTCATGGGCATTGTTGGCTCGCTGGGCTGCGGCCTTGTGCTCATTTGGCTGACCAGCGATCCCTTCAAGGGCTTGCTGCTTTCGCAGATGGCTCTTTCGGTACAGTTGCCCATCACCATGATTTCGCTGGTGGCGCTGACATCGTCCCCCAAGGTCATGGGCAAATACGCCAACGGCAAGGGCACAAAGCTGCTGCTCTACACGCTCGCAGGCATCGTGACCGTGCTGAACATCATGCTGCTCTTCAGCGCGCTGGATTAGCGACGCTTCGGAGACCACCCACCATATGTCCCGGACAGCGGACACAATATTGTATTGCCGTGCGGCTATAGTACAATATTGTTTGGACTCCGACTGAAGGTGAACTGTAAATTAAGATACATATCGGTATGTTGAGCAAGGCCTTTCATCGGCATGTTCCTTGCTCTACCCAGAGCGGTTCCCAAACTTTTTGCGGAAAGAGGCACCATGAAAAGGCTTGAACATCTCATGCAGGCATTGCAACAGCAGGAGGACATCCCCGTCATGGGCAAAACCGACCTGCTGCTTTATGCCCCCTGTCCGGTAAAGCTTGTGGTCAAGGAGCGCATCGAGGCCATTGCCGCAGCGGCAAATCCGCCTCTGACGGTGCATATTCCCATGGGCTGCACCTCGGTTGATCCTTACGACCCGCTGTATATGGAATCTGATGCAAACAAATTGCCCGCCGTTATCGCGTCCATTGGCTACGGCGACTTCTGGCGCGGCGAATTTGTGCGGCGTTTTGTCAGCACGGGCATATTTGAAAGCGTCCAGCCACGCGTGTTGAACCCCCTGTATGCCGATGCCGGGCTGATTGACCCTGCCGGGGCCTATACCATCTACGGTGTGACCCCGTACATTTTTCTGGTAGACCACAAAAAGCTGGACGGCCTGCCAGCGCCGAAAAACTGGGCAGACCTCATGAACCCCCGTTATCGCGGGCAGATTGTCATGTGCGGCGATGGCGACGACATGGCCGACGCCGTGCTGCTCAACCAGTACAAGGATTTTGGCGAACCGGGCGTTACCGGGCTTGCCGCCAACATCAAAAGCTTCATGCACTCCTCGCGCATGGCAAAGGTCTGCGGCACCGCCGCGCCCGATGCCGGGGGCATCTTTATCATCCCCCTGTTTTTTGCCGAGAGCACCAAGCTGCCGGAGCATGTGGAAATTGTCTGGCCCGAGGACGGCGCAGCCGCAAGCCCCCTCTATCTGCTGGCAAAAAAATCAGAAAAGGCGCGTCTGGCCCCGGTGCTGAACTTTTTTGCCAATGGCTTTGGCGGCATAGACAGCGCCGCCTGGTTCATCCCTGTGGACGGTTCGCGCCCCTCGCAGTTGCCCGCAGGGGCAAAGCTCAAATGGGTGGGCTGGGATTTTGTGGAAAGCAACGACGTGAACAGCCTGCGCGATATTTTGGCCTTGAAGTTCCGGCGGTTGCAGGCGGGCACGGCATGCGTCTCATAACCGTGGCGGGGCCGCCCGCGTGCGGCAAAACCTCGCTTGTGGTCAGGGCTGGCGCGGCCCTGAAGGCGCGGGGCGCGACCTGCGCCGTCATCAAGTTTGACTGCCTGCAAACCCGCGATGACGAACTCTACGCCGCGGCTGATATTCCCGTTTCCGTTGCGCTTTCCGGCGGGCTCTGCCCCGACCACTTTTTTGCCACCAATCTGGAAGAAGCCTTTGCCTGGGCCGCAGAAACCGGGGCCGACATCTGCATTATCGAAACTGCGGGCCTGTGCAACCGCTGTTCGCCGCATCTGCGCGGGGCCCTGGCCCTGTGCGTCATCGACAACCTCATGGGCATAGACGCGCCGGAAAAAATTGGCCCCATGCTGCGGCTGGCCGATGTGGTGGCCGTGACCAAGGGTGATCTTGTTTCGCAGGCAGAACGCGAGGTCTACCGCTACCGCATCCGGCAGATGAACCAACGGGCCGTTATCCGGCACGTGAACGGTCTGACAGGGCAGGGTTGCGCGGAGCTTGCCGCCATCATGGCCATCGCGCCGGACATTGCCTCCGTTACCGACATGCGGCTGCGCTTCGCCATGCCCGCAGCCATCTGCTCCTATTGCCTGAGCGAAATGCGCATTGGCGCGCGTTACCAGAAGGGCAACGTCAAAAAGGCGGAATTTGGAGAAGGTCATGGAGCGTGAAAATATGGAACTGGCCCTGCGCAGCCTGAGCCTGACCCCAGGCCGCGACAAGGCAGGCCAGCCGGAAAAAACGCAGATTCACTTCCGCCCCGGTGAAATCACGGCCCTGCTGGGGCCAACGGGCGCTGGCAAGAGCCGCTTTTTAAGCGATATTGAATCCCTTGCCGCAGGCGATACCCCAACTGGCCGCACCGTGCTGCTCAACGGCGCGGAACCCGATGAAGACACGCGCTTTGATCTGCAGGGGCGGCTGGTGGCCCAGCTGACCCAGAATATGAACTTTGTGCTGGACATGGGCGTCATGGATTTTTTGCGCACCCACGCCCTGAGCCGCGAGGTGCCAGACCCCGAAGCCGCTGCGGCCAGGGTTTTTGCCGCCGCCAACGAACTGGCTGGCGAATCCTTTGGCGGGAGCACGCAGCTGACCCAGCTTTCCGGCGGGCAGTCGCGCGCCCTGATGATTGCGGATACTGCCCTGCTCAGCTGGTCGCCCGTGCTGCTCATTGACGAAATTGAAAACGCCGGAGTGGACAAGCGTAAGGCCCTTGATCTGCTGCTGGCATCGGACAAGATTATTGTCATGGCGACGCACGATCCCGTGCTGGCCTTGGCGGCAGACAGGCGGCTGGTGTTCGAGCAAGGGGCCGTGGCCGCTGTGCTGGCGCGCACCCCGGCGGAAGACGCCCTGCTGGCCCGACTGGAAGATATGGAACGGCACTGGTCTGACGTGCGCGAGGCCCTGCGCAAAGGGGCGGATATGTCGCCCTGGGGTATTTAATTGGTATTTTTCGCGTTGGAAGCGCCCCACACCAATAGCCAGTTGTTTTACTTGCAGTTTTGTCAGGCCTTATCTGAAAGAGGGGCAAGAGCAGAATGCGCAACGTGTAAAATGCAGAGGCCGTCCCAAGGGACGGCCTCTGCATTTGCATATCTTGTGCAGCGAAAATTATTTCTTTTCAAACATCTCGATCTGGGCAACCACCATGCGGCTGAACACGGCGGCAATGCTCTCTGCATCCACAGTGGCGGAGCCGGAACCGGCAAAGGCTTCGGCCACCTTTTGCGCATTGCTCACCATGGTGGAAAAAATCTGCGGGGTCACAGTAGCGTTCATGGCGCGTTGGTAGGTGGAATCCATATTTTTTCCTTTCAGGCAGGGGACTCCTGCTTTTGGTTGAAATAAAGACAACAGTTTCAGGGGCTTCTCCGTAACTATCTCTGCTTTCGAATTGTTTTGGCAAATTGTTTTAATAAATTATTCTGGGCTGTTGGCACTACGAGGAGTTTTGTTTCCTGCCAAGGAAGAAAGCCTTTTTATCGAGGGAGCGTAGCTCTGAGGCTACTCGACCGGAATAAAAGGCTTTCTAACGTGGGCAGGGGGCAAAAGAGCCATAGTGGCAGCAGGCCTAACAGATGCGGGGCAACTGCGCGCCCTCAAGCATGCCCAGCAGGCGGCGGCCCCCGATGCGGGTTTGCAGCGCCACCTGGGCCTTGCCTTCCGTTACCGTGCCGATGCGGGCCGCTTCCTTGCCATAGGGCGAACGGCGCATGGCCTCAAGGGCTGCTTCGGCGCTGTTTTCGGGCACGATGCAGATGCACTTGCCCTCATTGGCAAGGTACAGAGGATCCATGCCGAGGAAGGAACAGCCGTTGCGCACGGCTTCGTGAACGGGGACGCTGGCCTCGTCAAGCAGGATGGACACCTGCGACTGCTCGGCGATTTCGTTGAGCGTGGTGGCAAGCCCTCCGCGCGTGGGGTCGCGCAGCACATGCACCTCGCCCACGGTATTGATGATGTCTTCAATCATGTGGTTGAGCGGGGCGGAGTCCGAAGCCACGTCCGTAAGGAAGGACAGGCCTTCGCGGCTGCCCATGACCGTGAGGCCGTGGTCGCCCATGGCTCCGCTGACCAGCACCGCATCGCCGGGCCGGGCATTGTGGCCCGAGGGCGAGGGCGAGGCAAACACCTGCCCGATGCCTGTGGTATTGATGAAAATCTTGTCGCAAGCACCGCGCGGCACGACCTTGGTATCGCCCGTCACAATGCTCACGCCCGCCTCGCGAGCTGCCGCGCCCATGTCGGCCACGACGCGCTCAAGGGTTTCGAGGGGCAGGCCTTCTTCAAGAATGAATCCGCAGCTCAGGTAGCGGGGCCGTGCGCCCAGCATGGCAACATCGTTGACGGTGCCGTGCACAGCCAGACTGCCGATGCTGCCGCCTGCGAAAAACAGGGGCGTAACCGTGTAGGAATCGGTGCTCATGGCCAGCGGGCCGGAGATATCGGTCAAAAGCGCCGCATCGTCCATGCGTTCCAGCAGGGGATTGGCAAAATGGTGCATGAAACACTGGGCAATAAGGCGCTGCGAGGCTCTGCCGCCGCTGCCAGCATCAAGAAGAAGGCAATCGTCCATTATCGCTCCGAATATTTAAAGTAGGCCGCGCAGCTGCCCTCGGTGGAAACCATGCAGGGGCCAACGGGATTGGCGGGGGTGCAGCGCTTGCCGAAAAGCGGGCAGTCCGGCGGGGTAATGCGTCCTTTGAGCACATCACCGCAGCGACAGCCGGGCAGGGGGGGGACGTCCGGCAGGGTGAGGTCAAGGCGCTTCATGGCGTCCATGCTCTCATATTCCGGGCGCAGGGTCAGGCCGCTCTGGGGTATGCGGCCTATGCCGCGCCACAGGGCGTCCGCCGGTTGGAAAAACTGTTCCAGCAGGGCGCGGGCGCGGGGGTTGCCCGTGTCGTCCACGGCGCGGGGGTAGGCATTGACCACATCGGGTTTGCCGTCGCGCATCTGCTCGGCCATGAGGCAGAGGGCCAGCAGAATGTCGGCGGGCTGGAAGCCGCCCACGATGCCGGGAACATGAAAATCGCGCGCCAGAAAGGCGTAAGGTTCCAGCCCAAGAATGGTGGAAACGTGCCCCGGCAGCAAAAAGGCTTCCACGCCGCACTGGCTGTCTTCAAGCAGGATGCGCAGGGCAGGGGGCACAAGCTTGTGCAGGGAGAGCACGCAGAAGTTGTTCAGCCCGCGCTGCTGGGCGGTGAGCAGTGTGGCTGCCACGGTAGGGGCGGTGGTTTCAAAACCAATGCCCAGAAAGACCACCGTGTCGCCGGGGTTGGCCGCCGCAAGGGTCAGGGCGTCCAGAGGCGAATAGACAATCTCAACCCGCGCCCCTTGGGCCTGAGCGTGTTTGAGGCTGAGGCCGCCGGGGCCGGGCACGCGCAACAGGTCGCCAAAAGTGGCTATGATGACGCGGTCGCGGCCCGCAAGCTCAAGAAAGGCGGCTACTTCCGCATCGTGCGTGACGCATACGGGGCAGCCTGGGCCGGAAAGGTGCGTTACCGATTTGGGCAGGAGCGAGCGCAGGCCGCTCTGGAAGATGGCAACTGTATGGGTGCCGCACACTTCCATGAAGCGCATTGTGCGACCATCAAGGGCGCGGTTAAGGCGATCAAGAAGGCTGTGGCACAGTTGCGGATTCTGAAAGGCGGTTTCCAGTTGCATGGGCATTCCTTTTTTGCGGCCCGCAGGGGATCGGCGGGCAAAACTCTGGCGGCATTCTCCGGGGCAAAGGCTCGGCCATTACTGGCGGTTCCGGCAAGGAGAAAGGCTTTTTACCTGCAACGCATGTGCTGCATCCAGCAGGAATAAAAAGCCTTTCTGCCGAGCCGTAATAATCGTGTACGTGTAGGGCTAGGCCAGCGGGGCCAAAGTGTTGAGGCCCGTTTCTACCGGCAGCCCGCACATGAGGTTGGCGTTGGCCATGGCCTGACCGGATGCGCCCCTGCACAGGTTGTCGATGGCGGAAACGATGATGAGTCGCCCTGTCCGGGGGTCTACCACAAGACCAAGGTCGCAGAACATGCTGCCGCGCACAAAACGCGTTTCCGGCAGCGCCCCCTTGGGGAGAATGCGAATCCACGGGCTGTGTTCCCACGTGCGGGTAAAGACCTCGCGCACTTCGTCCAGGCTGATGCCGGGATTTTTGAGCTTGGTGTAGATGGTGGACAAAATGCCCCTGTTGGTGGGCAGAATGTGCGTGTTGAACGAAACCCGCAAGTCGTGGCCCGCCAGCAGGCTGAGTTCCTGCTCGATTTCCGGCGTATGCCGGTGCGTGGGCAGGCCGTAGGCGCGGAAATTGTCGGAAATTTCGCAGAACAGCGTAGGCACAACTGCCTTGCGGCCAGCTCCCGTGGCCCCGGATTTGGCATCCACCACGATGTCGTCTGTATGCACGAGGTCGTTCTTGATGGCGGCGTACAGGCCCAGAATCACCGAGGTGGGGTAACAGCCGGGGTTGGCGATAAGCTTGGCGCCCGCGATTTCAGCGGCATACAGTTCGGGCAGGCCGTACACGGCCGTGTGCAGCAGATCAGTGCACACGTGCTCGCGTTTGTACCATGTCGCATATGTTTCTGGGTCTCGCAGGCGAAAATCCGCAGAGAGGTCAACAACCTTCACCCCGGCGCGCAGCAGCATTTCAGCCATATCCATGGCTGTGCCTGCGGGCACGGCAAGAAAAACCACGTCGCACTGGCGGGCGGCTTCCTGCGGGTCAAAAACGCTGATGACCACATCCGCGCCGGGCATGTGGTTCAGAAAAGGATAGAAATCCCCCAGCCGCTTGCCGGATTCCGCCCGCGAACAGGCCATGGCAAGCCTCATGGAAGGATGGCTCACGAGAAGCCGCGTCAGCTCCATGCCCGCGTAGCCGGTAATGCCCACCAGACCCACATTGATTGTCTTCATGCCGCCGATCCTTTGGAAACTATGGTCAATGGTAGTGACGGGGCCGCGCCGCGCAGACGGCAGATTGCCGCTGGTCGTGCCGCACCGCAGTGCCTCAAGCTTTTTTTGACTGACAAGCGCAGTCCGGGCCGCACTTCATGACGAACTTCATGCGCAGCTCGTACAAAATGCTTTCCAGCAGATTTCGTTCCTGTTCTTCCAGCCCGTTTTCGGTCTTGGCGCGCAGCATTTCCAGCACGTCAATGCTGTGCTTTGCCAGTGGCAGGCTTGTTTCCGTGTCGCCGGTTTCGGGATTGGGCACTTCGCCCAGATGCACCAGAGCTGATGACGCCAGCGAAATGATAAAGGTCGAAAACGTCACTTCCGGCATGGGGCCATCGGCCTTGCAGCCGCAGTTATTGTCACTCATGGCGACCTCGTGGCACGTAAACGGTTACGGTAACAGCAGTTTGCGCCAAATGCTTGCGTTCAACATACAAGCTTTTACCGCCAGCGCAAGAGCTTGCGCCCTAGCTGTGGATCAGCGGCAGCGGCTCGCCGGGTTTGCCCGCCAGAGCCATGCGATAAGCGGCCAGCGCTTCTTCAAGATAGTCACGCGAGCCGCAGTGTCCACCCGCTTCAATGATGCCCCGGTTAAGGGCATGCAGCCCTGCCACCAGATCGGCCCAGTCCACCCAGCCCATATGGCCTATGCGCACCATCCGGCCCTTCATGTGATCCTGACCGCCAGCCATGCACACGCCGTAGTTGTCCATGGCGATGCGCAGCACCTCGGTGCCGTCAACGCCCGCAGGCAGCATGACGCTGGTGATGCCCCAGGCAAAGTGGGTTTTGGCGTAAAGCTCAAGGCCCATGGCGGCAACTCCCGCGCGTGCCAGCATGGTCAGCGCCCACTGCTTGGCGTAAATGGCTTCAAGCCCGTTTTCCAGCAGCATTTCAAGGCTTTCGTCCAGGCCGACCACAAGGTTCACTGCGGAGGTGAACAATGTCTGCCCTTGGGCGATCTTGGCCCTTTCCTTGGGCAGATTGAAATAGAAGCAGCCGGGCGTGATGCTTTCGGCCCTTTTCCATGCGCGGGGCGAGAGCGCCAGCAGCGCAAGGCCGGGGGGCAGCATGAGGCCTTTTTGCGAGCCGGTGACAAGGCAGTCGATACCCCACTGGTCCATGGGGCAGGGCGCGAGGCTCACGGCAGAGATGCCGTCCACCAACAGCAGGGTGTCGGTATCGCGCGTGATGCGGGCCACTTCTTCCACAGGGTGCAGGACGCCGGTGGAGGTTTCGGAGTGCTGGATAAGCACCGCCGCGATGCCCGGATCGGCCTTGAGGGCCGCCGCCACGTCCTGCGGGTTAACGGCTTCGCCCCACGGCACTTCAATGGTGGTGACTTCAAGCCCGCGTGAAACCGCGATCTCGCGCCAGCGCTGACCAAACTTGCCGCCCTCGACCACCAGTACCCGCTGGCCGGGGGTAAACAGACTGTACACCGCCGCCGTCATGGCGCCCGTGCCGGAACAGGAAAGGGGCAGAACCACATCGCCCGTGCCGAACAGCACGCGCAGGCGCTCCTGAACCCGGCCCATCACGGCCTTGAATTCGCTTTTGCGGTGGTGGATCATGTCTTTGGCAAGCACAAGACGCACGCGCTCCGGCAGAGGCGTGGGGCCAGGGGTGAGCAGGCGGACTTTGTTCAGCATGTCAAATCCTTCTAGTTACGCGCCCACTTGGGCGATAAAGCACTTCAGATAGGCCGTTTCGGGCATGGCGGCGTGGATGGGATGATCCGGCCCCTGGCCCCCGGCAAAAAGAATACGGGCATGCAGTTTGCGCTTGGCGGCAGCCTGCGTCAAGCAAGCGCGCAAAGACTGCGTTTCAAGATGGTGCGAACAGGACGAGGTGGCAAGTATGCCCCCCGGCGCCAGCAGTTGCACCGCGAGGTCATTGGCCTGCTTGTAGGCCGCAAGCCCGAGGGCCGCGTCCTTGCGGCGCTTGATGAAGGCCGGGGGATCAAGGCTGATGGCCTGAAAACGGCGGCCCTCGTCGCGCATCTGGCGCAGCAGGTCAAAGGCGTCGCCGCACAGAGTCTGGGCTTCGCAGCCGGGAGCGTTGGCCCTGGAGTTTTCTTCCGCAAAGGCGAGCGCCTGGGCCGAGGCATCCACAAAGGTGACGGAGCGCGCGCCCGCAGCCGCAGCGGTAACGCCGAACCCGCCAACATAGCTGAAAATATCCAGCACATCGGCATCCTTGGCATAGCGCGCCAGTTCCGCCCTGTTGGGGCGCTGGTCGAAAAACCAGCCGGTTTTCTGGCCTGTGGCGCAGGGCGCGAAAAAGCGGCAGCCGTTTTCCGGTACTTCCAGCCTTTCGGGCAATTGCCCTTCGCTCTGCTGCTCGCGGGAGAGGTTTTCAAGCCCGCGCGCGGCAAGGTCGTTGGCCCAGAGAATGGACGTGGGATGCAGCAGCGTGTGCAGGGCGGCTGTGAGCGCTTCGCGCCTTTGCTCCATGCCCGCAGTGGTGACCTGCACGGTCAGGTGGTCGCCGTAGCGGTCAATGACCAGACCGGGCAAAAAATCGCCCTCGCCGTGGCAAAGCCGATACCAGGGGCCGGGGTAGAGGCGCTGGCGCAGGGCCAGTGCCGATTCCAGCCTTTGGGCCAGCAGGGCCTCGTCCAGCTCCACATCGGGCTTGCGGCTGTGCAGGCGGGCGCAGATAAGCGAAGCAGGATTGACGTACACGCTGCCAAGAGGCGCGCCGCGCCAGTCGCACAGGGTTGCGGCTTCGCCGGGGGCAAAGTCGGTAAGCGGGCTTTGTTTTACGTCCACCTCATTGGCGAAAATCCAGAGGTGCCCGGCGCGCAGACGCCGATCTTCATTTTTTTTGAGACAGAGTTTGCGCATATGTTACTTTCCCGCTGCTTCGGCGGGGGCGGATGTTTTGGCGGTTTGCGCCGCAATGGCGTTGATCTGTTCTTCCAGCGTTTTCTGACCGGCAACGGCGGTACAGGTAAACAGCGCGCCGGGGTCGTTCAGGGCGGCCAGTATTTGCAGAATACCTATGCGCTGGCCTTTGGCGCTGGCGGCTTCAAGCTGGCCGGGGCGTTGCACAAAGGTCAGCAGGGCCTGACGGATGGCGTTGTTCTGCGGGGTGGGGACGAGATCCATCCCCTTGTCCAGGGTCTGGTGCAGGGCCGTGGCCGCTGCGCGCCCATCGTGGGAAAGATTGAGGCCAACCCAGGCCAGCGCGCCGTGATCCTTCACGGCGAGGTGCAGATCGCTGAAGCTTTGCATCAGCAGGGCCTGCTCGCTGGTGCTGATGATTCCGGCATCGTACAGGGTGAATGAACAGTCCACGTCCGCGAGGCCTTCGGCCTTGATGGACATTGTTTTTTTGTGCGAGGCAGTGCTCAGGCCAAGGCTTTCAAAGGTCATGCTGGCCTTGAGCGCGGGCATGGCAAGGCCGGAAGCCTCCTCAAGCAGACTTTTGGAGGCCGCAAGATCGCGAATAAAGCTGGTTGTGTGGCGCGGCGAGTTGGAAAGCCAGTCAAAACCCACGCTGCCAACAGTCACGCTGCCGTTTTCCACGGCAAAGGTCATGCCCGATGCGCGCACCTGCCGCACAAGGGGCGGGTCGGCAGCCAGAATTTCTTCCACCACCGGGCCAAGGGCCTTAACGGCTGCGTCCATGTCGCTTTCGCTCATGGCGGCTGTGTCCATAAGGCGGTGCAGCAGGCCCAGCTCCGGCAGGGTGAGGCCGTTGGCTTCAAAGCTCGCCATGCGCATGCTCTCGTGCCCATCGAGGCGGCTCTGCATGTCTTCGATGCGCATATGCTCGACGGAAGCGCCGTCCCATCCCTTGATCAGCGATTCTTTAATGGTCAGCTGGGTCAGGCCTTCCTTGCCGGGAAGGCTGACGCTCAGAAAAAAGCTGTGCGCCTTGTCTGCACCCATGAGGTACGTGGCGGCCAGTGCGTCAATGGGGGCTCCGTCAAGAAAACGGGCCACAAGTTCACTCTGGCTGCGCAATTCGTCAATTTCTTCACGCTGCACCGAGCCTCGGGCCTCGGGTGTGCGCAGGGCCAGATTGCGCAGCACGATGTTTTCGGCCACGGGCATCATGCCCACATCCTTCAGCACCATGGGCCGCAAGGGGGTGTAGGCCAGCAGCATGCGCATGGGAATGCGGAGCGAAACCTCCGCCACTTCATACGCAAGGGGGCCCTGGGGCGTTTCACCGCGCAGGCGCAGGCCGTACAGCGTCAGGGTGCGCGAAAGGGGCGAAAATTCCACCCTGTCCACCGCGGCCTGCGTGGATATGCCGTCGCCGGAGATGCCGATGCTCTGGATGCCCCTCTGCACCTGCCCCTCCACCAGAGGGCTCAGGCCGAAAAACAGACCCAGAAAACCCGCCGCGATCAGAATCACCACGGCGGCAGGCAAATATGCTTTTTTCATTCAGGTTTCTCCAGCTTCAAAACTTCAGTGGGCAAATCGCAGTTGCAGGCATGCGCCGCGCAACGCAGACATTCAGCCGATTTTGCTAAAAAGTGTTCAGGCAAGGGCCGTGGCCGACATGCACTTTAATCCACCCGGTGGTGGCAGCCAATACTTACCTTGTTGCGCAACGCGGCCTGCGTGATGATATACGAGGTCTGCGAGCCGTGGAAAAGATCCACCAGCCGCCGCGATATGCGTGTGCGCTTGTAAAAGTCGTGGATATGCCGCACAAGGTCGCGCATATCTTCAAAGGCGCGGCGCAGGCGCGCCTCTGTGCGGGCAATGCCCACATAGTTCCACATGGTATTGCGGATGTTTGTCCAGTCCTGAGCCACAAGGGCCGGGTCGTCCCTGCGTTCGTCGCCTTCATGTTTCCAGTCGGGGATGGCGGAGGCCAGAGCCTTGGGCAGGCCGCTTTCGGCCACCACGCGGTGGGCCAGATCCTTGCCGCTGCTCACGCCCCATACCAATGCCTCAAGCAGGGATGTGCTGGCAAGGCGGTTGGCCCCGTGCAGGCCGGTGCAGGCGCATTCGCCGATGGCGTAGAGTCCGTGCAGCGAGGTGCGGCCATGCACATCGGTGAGTACGCCGCCGCAGAAGTAGTGGGCCGCGGGCACGACGGGGATGGGCTCCTTGAGGATGTCGATGCCGGCCTCGCGGCACTTTTCGTATACGGTAGGAAAGCGCGTGGGCACGTCCTGCTCCACGCCGCTCACGTCCAGATAGAGGCAGGGCGCGCCGGTGTGCAGCATCTCGTCCATCATGGCCTGGGCCACCACGTCACGCGGGGCCAGGTCGCCCCTGGGGTCGTGGTCGAGCATGAAGGCGCGGCCCTTGCTGTCAAGCAGGCGCGCGCCCTCGCCGCGCATGGCCTCGGTAATGAGCGAGCGGCGGTTGCTGCGTTCTTCGTACAGCGCGGTTGGGTGGAACTGCATGAACTCGAGGTTGGCAAGGTCAACGCCTGCGCGAAAGGCCATGGACATGCCCGTGCCCACGCAGCCGGGCGCGTTGGTGGAGTGCAGAAACACCTGCCCCACGCCGCCGGTGGCAAGCACTGTCCAGTCCGCGAGGATTGTTTCCGTCTCGCCGGTTTCTTCATTGAGCACGTACGCGCCGAGGCAGCGGTTGCGCACTTCATATCGGTACTGCGAGGCCTTGGCGTGGTGGTGGCTGGTCAGAAGGTCGATGGCGGCGCGGCGGTGCAGCCGCGTGATGCGCGGGTGCGCCAGCACCTGGGCGGTGAGGCCCTCCATGATGGCCCGGCCCGAAAAATCGGCGCAGTGCAGAATGCGCTGGGTGGAATGCCCGCCCTCGCGCGTGAGGTTGAACGTGCCGTCCTCGTTGCGGTCAAAGGGTACCTGGGCGCGCTTGATGAGCACCTCATCCACGCACTGTGGCCCTTGCGCGCACAGAAAGCTGACGGCCTTGTTGTAATTATAATTGTGCCCTGCAACCAGAATGTCCTTTTCCAGCGCTGGCGCGTCCGAGGGATGTTCTGGCGTGGGATTTGCCTGATAGATGATGCCGCCCTGGGCAAGCTCGGAGTTGCCGTCAGCCAGCCGGTCTCCGGCGTTGAGCAGGAGAACGTCGCAGCCGGAATCGGCAAGGGTAAGTGCAGCGGTGCATCCGGCAACGCCCGAGCCGATGATCAGCACGGGCACATGACGGCGAATAGAATTCACGGCGCAAACCTCAGTTACCGCAAGCTTCAAGCATGCGGGTTAGGGAGAGACGGGCGGGGGGGCAGAGGTTCTCCTCAATGTGCAGAGGCGAGGCTGCTCCGGCGGCTACGCTTTGCAGCGTGGTCAGAAGCTTCTTTTCCGTAACCTTGGCCATGTTGCTGCAAATGGCATGCCCCAGCGGCAGGATGCGGCACTGGCCCGCATGGCGCTCGGCCAGACGGTACACAAGGTTGTTTTCCGTGCCGACAACAAGGGTCGTGCCCGGTTCTTCGGCGGCTACGCGGGCCGCCTCCTTGATAAGATATGACGTGGAACCAGCGCCGTCGCAGGCTTCAATGACTTCCTGTCTGCATTCGGGGTGGGCGATGACGCGGCAGCCGGGGTATTCGGCGCGGATAGCTTCCACATCATCGGGTTCAAAGCGCGCGTGGATGGCGCAACAGCCGGGCCAGAGCAGCAGCTTGCGGTCAAGGGGCTGGGTTTCTGGCTGTACCAGCCCCGCAGCGCCCACGCGCAGCACATGGCGTTCCTCTTGGCTGATGCCCAGGGTTTCGGCGGTATTGTTGCCCAGATGCCTGTCGGGCAGAAAGAGCACGCCGTCGCCCTGATCCAGCGCCCAGCGCAGCATGATCTTGGCATTGGCCGAGGTGCAGACCGCGCCGCCAAATTCGCCCACCACGGCCTTGAGGGCCAGATCGGTGTTGACGTAAGCCAGCGGAATGATCTTGCGGCCTGTGGCTGCGAGCTGCTCCAGCACCTTGCGGGCCAGAGGGGCCGGGGTCATGCGCGACATGAGGCAGTCTGCGTCCAGGCTGGGCAGATGCACGCTCTGGCCGGGCTTTGCCAGCAGGGCCGCGGATTCCCCCATAAAATAGACGCCGCAAAAAACAATGTGGGCCGCGTCAATGCCGGGAACGCGGCGGGCAAGCTCCAGCGAATCGCCGGTGATGTCGCAGTGGCGCACCACGTTATCGTTCTGGTAGTGATGCCCCATTATACACAGATTCGCGCCAAGCTGTTTTTTCAGGGATGCGATTGCAGCGCTTGTGTCTTGCATTTCAGGTTCCTCAGCAGGCAGTATGAAAAAAGAAGTGGCAAATGCGGAATTTTGTTCCGGTGATGTCACTGTGTTGTCGCAATGTCGCCGTATGGTTGCCGCCGTGGGTCAGCGTGTTGTTTTCACGGCTGGCGGTTTGCGGTGTGTGGGAGTATGGCAGCGGAACGCGGGCATGGCTGTTGCTGCGGCTACACTGTCAGCAGGGTCATGCTGAAATCTGCCGACACTGCGGAATGGGTCAGACGCCCCACAGAAATAAAATCGGGCCTGCGCGGCTCGGTGAGCGCAAGGGCACGGATGGTATCCAGCCGCACGCCGCCGCTCACTTCCGTTTCGATGGAGCGGGGCACAAGGGCGAGAGCCTCGGAAAGGCGCTGGCCGTCCATGTTGTCCATCATGATGCGGTCAGCTTTGGCGGCTACCGCTTCGCGCACATGGGCAAGGGTTCGGCACTCCACCTCGATGGGCGGGCAGGGCGCGTAATGCGCGCGCAGTTTGGCAACCGCCGCAGTGATGGAACCAGCGGCATCGATGTGGTTGTCTTTGAGCATGAGCATTTCGGTCAGGTTTTTGCGGTGGTTGTGCCCGCCGCCCGCCTGAACGGCGTACTTTTCGATCCAGCGCAGACCGGGAGTGGTTTTGCGGGTATCGAGCAGACGCACGCCAGTGCCTTCCAGTTCACGCACATAGCGGGCCGTGAGGTTGGCAATGCCCGAAAGATGGGTGATGAAGTTCAGAATGACGCGCTCGGCCTTGAGCATGGCCGTGGCCGGGGCCGAGATGTGCGCAACCTCTGTCATGGAGGGCACGGAGGCGGCTTCCCTGACCAGTGCGCGCCACGTAAAAGGCGCGCCGAGGCTTTTGAAAACGGCGCCAATAACAGGCAGGCCCACAACCAGGGTGTCTTCCTTGGCGCGGATTACGGCGTTCATGGAGGATTCTGGGGCAAAAAGTCCCAGAGCGGTCATTTCAGGGCCGTCTTCCTCAAGAGCGAGGTCGATGGATTTTTGGAGTAGCCGCTGACCTTCGGGAGAGAAAAATGCGGCCCAGGGCGTGAACATTGCGCTTGTCCCCATTTCTTGCACGTGCTAAGTGGAAACTCGCCCGTCAGGGCGCGCGTTGCACACGCTGCAAGACTGTAAATATGGCCCGATTGCGGCGGTTGCCCAATACGGGTGTGGTGTAATAGATAGAATGCCCCGTGTTTCGCGTCAAGCAGCCGGGACTTCATGAGTTTTTTCACAAGCATGAAGTGCTGGTGACAATCACGCGTTTTTTGCTTAACAGTCGGCAGTGTTTTGCGGCTGGCTGCCGGGGAAAGGCAAAAAATTACCCCGGATTGCCGTGCCGCCGTTGTGTGCGGGTTTTGGGGCTGCCATCGGCTGTTGGTCGTGGCGTGGCTTTGCCGCTCCTTGTTGCAGGGTTGCGCCTTGGGCGCGACCATTCCACTTCGGCTACAGACTGGATTAGAGGCGCGCCATGGCAGATCAGCACAACGACAAATTCCGTACCGATCCTGCGGAACAGCCCGGCAGCGCGCAGCCTCCTGTAGTACCTCCCCACCCTTCGTCTGAAAAAGACACCCTGCCCCCGGACGCGGCCTCTCTGCTGACTGCGGAGCGGCCTGACGTCCATGCTGAAGATTTTGCCGCGGAATACGCCGATGCCGAGTTTGTGCATCCGGCTGACATGGCCGACCATCTGGAGAATCTGAGTCTCGAAAAGCAGGTCAGTACCCTGAGCCGCATGTCCAAGGAGGACGCCGCCGAGGCGTTGGCCGAACTGGACGAGAATATGGCCGTGGATGTGCTGGAAAATCTGGACGACGACGTAGCCGCCCAGATTATCGCCGAGATGTCGCCTGACGACGCCGCCGACGTGCTGGACGAACTGGACGAGGATCACCGCGACGCCCTGCTGGAAAAGCTCGACCGCGAAGATTCGGAAGAATTGCGCAACCTGCTCAATTTTGATCCGGATTCTGCGGGCGGTGTCATGAACACCGAGCTTATTCTGCTGGAAAAGAATTTCACGGCAGATGAAGCTATTGCCCATATCCGCAGCGAAATGGAAGACAAGGAAAGCCCCTACTACGCCTACGTGGTGGACGAGCATCAGGTGCTTGTGGGCGTGCTTTCGCTGCGTGACCTCATGCTGGCGCGGCCCGGCACCATCGTGGGCGACGCGGTTTCGGGCCAGAGCGTTGTCAGCGTCACCTACGATACGGACGAGCGCGAAGTGGCAAGCCTGCTTTCGCACTACAATTTTATGGCCATGCCCGTTGTGGACAACGAGGGGCATATCCTCGGCGTAGTTACCTATGACGACATCATGGACATCATGCACGAAGAAGCCAGCGCCGACATGCTGGGCATGGTGGGCGCCGACCCGGAAGAAAGCGTGGATACCCCCTGGCTTGAGAGTGTGCGCAAGCGCCTGCCCTGGCTGTTTGTGAACATGATAAATTCCGCCCTGTCGGCCTCCGTGGTCTACATGTTCGAGGGCTCCATCGCCCAGATGGCCGTGCTGGCCGTGCTCATGCCCATGGTGGCCAATCAGGCGGGCAATACGGGGCAGCAGGCTCTGGCGGTGATGATCCGCCAGTTGGCCACAGACCGTTTTGACCAGAAAAAAGCCTGGATGGCCGTGGTGCGCGAGGGCAAGATCGGCATTGTCACCGGTATGGCCATGGCTGTGGTGGCCTTTTTCGCTGCATGGTGGTTCACGGGCCTGCCCATGGTGGGCGCCGTTATGGGCGGGGCACTCTTGTGCGACATGCTTTTGGGTGCTGTGGCCGGCGGCTCCATCCCGCTTATTTTTCGGGCGCTGGGGCGTGACCCCGCGCAGGCTTCAAGCATTTTTCTCACTACCATCACCGATGGCGCAGGCTTTTTTATCTTTTTGGGCCTGGCCTCTCTGTTCATTTTATAAAAAATTTGTCACCCTTGGTCTGTTTGAGGGATCATGCCCCTGCAACGTCGCGGCTGTTACAGGGCAACCTTGCGTTGCCCCGTGTGCTGCATCATAGCCGCTGCGGCTTTGTTGCCGCGCAGTCAGGGCATGGAGGCCTTCCGGCTTTGTCCCCCATCGCCGGAATCAACGCCAACAGCCGCCGCAGGGGAAGCGGGCCGAAACATCAGCTGCGAGAGCCGCAAAGCCGTGCCAATGGGTGATATTCCGGGCGAGGTCTGCCGCATTTTGCTGGTGGACGATCACAAGCTGCTTATGGAAGGCGTGCGCAGTCTGCTTGCGCCCTACGGGCATCTGCGCGTTGTGGGCATGGCCCAGAACGGGGGCGAGGCTGTGGCGCTGGCGGCATCCCTGCAACCGCATCTGCTGGTGCTTGACCTTGGCATGCCCGGCATGAACGGCCTTGAAACAGGGCGCGCCGTGCTTGAGGTGCGGCCCCAGACGCGTATTTTGATCTATACCGGGCATGAAGATCAGCGCTGGCTGCCGGAGCTTATTGATCTGGGCATCATGGGGCATGTGCGCAAGTCTGAATCGCCCGGCGTGCTGCTGCGTGCCATTGAAAGTGTGCGCGCGGGTGAGATTTATCTGAGTTTTCCCGATCCGGGCGGGCGTGTGGCGGCCATGCTGCGTCAGCGGCGCGAGGCTGCCGATACTGCGAATGCTGATGCCGGGGCTGATCTGGGGGCGCTTTCGCCCCGCGAGAAAGAGATTTTTCGTTTGCTGGCTGACGGCATGAGCGTCAAGAGCATCGCTGCGGAGCTGTATATCAGCCCCAAGACTGTGGAAACCCACAAGTACAATCTGCTTACCAAGTTGCAGGCCGGGTCTGTGGGGGATTTGGTCAAGATTGCCATCCGGCACGGTCTTGTGAAGGTGTAGGGAAGAGGTGTGTGAGAGCTTGGTGGCGGGGTGAGCCTGTCGAGCGCATTTACGCAAACCCGACTTTTACGCCCTGAATGCGTCAGCGCCGGGATTTTGATGCTCACGTACATGAGTACGCTGCGCTCAAAATCCCGGTGCTTCCTTTTCAGGCCGCAAAAAGCGTATTTTGCAAATTCGCCCAACACCAGTCATCGCCTCCGCATTCGCTCCGGCGAGTTTAAGGAAGGTAACTCCACGACCAACTCCTGATGGTGGATAGATTTTTCTGACTCGTAATTTATCCGCCTGATCATGGTTGAATGGTAATTGGCGTCATTACGAGTAAATTAAAGATGTTGTATATCTTTTTATTTGTTCTTTGACTTGTCCAAGCTTGATGCTGACTGACTGTATGCCCACGAGGCATTAAACGGGAAGGAAGTATGCTCTGTAGTTAGGCAAGTACTGAGGATGGTTGGCTGAAGCGGATATTGATCGAAGCGAAAGCGGACTATGGCATTTACGCGGCGCGGAGGGAGATCACCTGAGCGAGCGGAGCGAGGGAAGGAAGCTTCCGAAGCTATAGCCGCGTTGCCCTCGCCACACGATGAAATTTGGAAAGCCCGTCTTAGGGGGTGCTTCGGGGGGGATGCAAGGGGGGCCGAGAAGGGGGCGTAGCCCCATAACCGGCCCCACCTTGCCGCGCGCCGCGCAGGCGTCCAAACACCGCCGAAGGGCGGAATCACATGCCCGAAGGGCAGTAAACTGCTTAAGCCCCACGCGGGGAGGCGAACCCGCGCGCCGCGCAGGCGTCCCAAACTCCGCCGGATGGCGGAATATCGTGCCGAAGGGCCGCACACTCCCCCCCACCGACAGGCTAAATCTCTCCCCCCTCTCCTCTGGGGAAATCCCTTAGTCCTTTTTTCACAATTCAGGATTCTCCTGATAGCACCCAACCCCTTTCCAACCTATTTTGGGCTGAACGTAAATAAACTTGCGTCGGCAAAAGGCCGCAAGGGGGAAACAATGGCTTTTGATTTCCAAAGAACCCTGAAGAGCGGGGCTGAGAATTTTGTTGTGAAGTTCATTCTGCTGCCCGTGGCACTGTGTCTGTGGCTGGCCTGTCCGGCTTCGGCACAGGCAGACAAAACGCCTGCGGCTGCACCTGTTGTGAGCGCTCAAACGGAGAACGCCCCGCAGCCCCCGGCATTTGTGGCTGTGGCTGCCGCTGATACTTCGGTGCAGGCCGCGCCCGCTGAAGCCGCTCCTGCTGCTTCGCAAGCGCCTGAGGCGGTGGCTATAGACAACAATCCGTGGTGGTACTGGCCGCTGGCCCTGCTGTTCTTCTGTTTTATCCTCGGCGTGATCGCCGTCATGGCTGGTGTGGGCGGCGGCGTTTTGTTTGTGCCGCTGGTGAGCGGGTTTTTCCCCTTCCACCTCGACTTTGTGCGAGGCGCTGGTCTGCTGGTGGCCCTTGCGGGCGCGCTGGCCGCTGGCCCCGGTCTGTTGCGGCGTAACTTCGCCAATCTGCGCCTGGCTCTGCCTGTGGCGCTGATTGCCTCGGCTTGCGCCATCGTTGGCGCCATGCTCGGTCTGGCGCTGCCGACTAATATCATTCAGACCTGCCTTGGCGCGACGATTCTTGGCATTGCCGTGCTGCTGCTGCTTTCCAAAAACTCAGTACGCCCGGTGGTGACCAAGCAGGATGCCATAGGCCTTGCACTCGGCATGGACGGCGTTTTTCTTGAACCCAGCACTGGTGAAGTGGTGGAGTGGAAAACTCACCGCACCCTGGCTGGCCTGCTGTTGTTCATCGCCATCGGCATCATGGCTGGCATGTTCGGCCTTGGCGCTGGCTGGGCCAACGTGCCGGTGCTCAACCTGCTCATGGGCGCGCCCCTCAAGGTGGCCGTGGGCACCTCAAAATTTCTGCTTTCCATTACCGACACGTCTGCCGCCTGGGTGTATCTGAACCAGGGCTGCGTTATCCCGCTCATGGCCGTTCCTTCCATCGTTGGCCTCATGCTGGGTTCTGTGGTGGGTGTGCGGCTGCTTGCCAAGGCCAAGCCCAAGTTCATCCGCTACATGGTTATTGGCGTGCTCTTCTTCTCCGGGGCCAAGGCCCTCATGAAGGGCCTCGGCTGGTAATCCGCACCGGATACGCTTGAATAGAAGGGAGAAAACAATGACCACTGATTTGAAACACGACATAAAGGCATCCCCCGCGCAACTGCGCTATGCAGACACCCTGTTCTATGGCGCGCTGCTGGGCTTTGTGGTAATGCTTGTTACCTACGCGCTCTACGTTTTGGGTGTGCTGACGCCGCAGATTCCTCTGGATGAAATGCCGCGCCTCTGGACCCAGAACGCCGCCGCCTACCGCGCGGCGGGCAATATTCCTCAAGGCTGGGGCTGGCTTGCTCTTGTGGGCAAGGGCGATATGTGCAATTTCATTGGTATCGCTTTTCTTGCGGCACTTACCATTTTCTGCTTTGTGCAGCTTGCCATAGGGCTGATACGGCAGAAGCAGTGGATTATGGCGATCATTGCCGTACTTGAAGTGCTGGTGCTTACCCTTGCGGCTTCGGGCGTTCTGGTGGCTGGCGCTCATTAGCCGGGATTTTGCCTTACGGGGCCGGGGAACGTGCCGCCGTGGAGCGGAACCGCACCAGCGGGCTTGACGGCGGCGCAGACCTTGGAGGGCATATGCTTGCCACGATAAAAAACTACTTCGCGCATCTGCTGGAAGTTCCGGAGGCAGTGTCTCCGGCCCGTTACCGCTCACTGCGGCGGCTGATGACAGTGCTCATGGTGGCCGTTTCGGTTACGCCGCTACTGCTGCTTTCGGCCATCAGCCATGTGCAGTACATGCGTACCCTTGAGCGCGAACTGGAAAGCCCGGTATACGCCCTGGCCCGCAAATCGCAGGCGGCGCTGGAACTGTACCTTGGCGAGCGTGTTTCCACTGTGAGTTTTCTGGCCCACGCGTATACCTTCAAGGATTTGCTGGACGAGCGAACTCTCAACCGCGTGTTTCTGGCCCTCAAGAGTGAATATCAGGGCTTTGTGGATATGGGCCTGGTGGACTCGGACGGCCAGCAGGTTGGCTATGTGGGGCCGTACAAGCTCAAGGGCGTGGATTACGCGGGCAAGCCATGGCTGCGCGATACCGAGATAAAGGGGCGCTACCTCAGCAACGCAATTCTGGGGTATCGCGGGTATCCGCACCTTGTTGTGGCAGTGCACAGGCTTGAAGAAAACGGCGTTTCGTGGACGTTGCGCGTGGCCACAGATACCCTGCGCATCCAGCAGGTTGTATCCACCGTTGGGCCGGAGCACGACACGGACGTGTTTCTTGTAGACACGGAAGGCGTGCTGCAAACGGATTCCAATCTTTTTGGCAAAGCGCTGGAAAAACTGCCCATGGATTTGCCCCCGGCCTCGCACGAAACAGTGGTGCGCCGTATTACCGACCCCAAGGGCAGGCAGCTCATGGTGGCCTCGTGCACACTGGCAGGCACGGATTTCATGCTGTTGGCCGTCAAGCCCACGGAAGACGCCATCCGCCCCTGGCTGGCCCTGCGCACGGAATTGCTGCTGGTCTTGTGCGGCGGCATTGCCCTGATCTTTATGGTTTCGAATCTGCTCATGCAGCAGCTTATAAACCGCTTGCAGGCCAGCGATGAACGCCGGGTCGCTGTTTTTGCCCAGATGGAGCACAACCAGAAGCTTTCGTCCATCGGGCGGCTGGCTGCGGGCGTGGCCCACGAGGTCAATAATCCGCTGGCCGTCATTTACGAAAAGGCGGGGCTTGCCCAGGATCTTTTGAGCATGGGCAAGGTGTGCGGCGAGGGCAAGGACAAGGAAAGGCTCTGCGCACTGCTGGAAGGCATTGAAAGCACAGTGGAACGCGCACGAGGCATTACCCACAGGTTGCTGGGCTTTGCCCGCCGTATGGAAGCCAACCGCCAGGCCCTGCACATAGAAGAAGTTATTTCAGAAACCCTTGGTTTTCTTGAGCGCGAAGCCAAAAATCGGGGCGTCAAGCTTGAAACGGAACTGCCGCCCAACCTGCCGGAAATTGTGTCGGACCGGGGGCAGTTGCAGCAGGTATTCCTCAATATCGTAGGCAACGCGCTGGACGCGCTGGCTGGTGGCGAGGGCGGCATGCAGAAACCTCAGGGCGAGGAGCGGTTTGTTAAAATACGCTGCCAAGGCCAGGGCGGACAGATGCTGATAAGTGTGCAGGACAACGGCAAGGGCATGTCGCCCGAAGTGCTCAGGCATATTTTTGAGCCGTTTTACTCCACCAAAAAAGACAAGGGAACCGGGCTCGGCATGTTCATCACCTATGGCATCGTGCGCAAGCTTGGCGGCGAAATTCACGTGCAAAGCGAAGAAGGGCGGGGCAGCACCATAAGCATCACCCTGCCGCTTACTCCGCCAGATGTCGCGGTGGAGGTGTAGAATGTCATTACGCATCCTTCTGGCTGACGATGAAAAGGAATTTGTCGATACCCTGGCAGAGCGTCTTTCGCTTCGCGGATTTGCGCCCTATGTGGTTTATGACGGCATCAGCGCCCTCCAGGCCGCCACGCCGGAAAAACCCGATGTTGTGGTGCTTGATCTTTTCATGCCCGGTCTGTCGGGCGATGAGGTGCTGCGCCGCCTCAAGGTTCTGTATCCTGATTTGCCGATCATCCTGTTGACCGGGCATGAGGCGGTGGACGACAACGGCACAAACCCCGTGGCGCAGGCCTTTGCCTGCCTCACCAAGCCGCTGAGTTTCAATGTTTTTCTGGAAACGCTGCAAGCTGCCGTGCGTGAAGGCAAGGAATGCACAGCCAACGGAGGCAAGTCATGAATGAAAGTCAGTGCATGGCCCGCTTGCTGGCTTCAGCCGTTCACGACATGCGCAACGTACTGGCCGTGATTCGTGAATCTGCCGGGCTGGCGCAGGATCTGGCAACTCTGGCTGGCGGCAAGACTGTTGCCGCGCCGGGGGCAGAGCGGCTTTCATCGGCATTGAGTGAAGTGCAGCGTTCCATCATTCAGGGGGCGGCCCTTTCCGAAGCCATGGATTTCATGGCTCAGGCTGGGGGCATGGAGCTTGGCAGCGCTGGCCCCTGCGATCTTGCGCGGGTAAGCCGCAGTTTCTGCCTGCTGGCGGCGCGTCAGGCGCGCGCGGCGCAGATACAGCTGACCAGCGGCGAAACTGAAGAGCCCGTGTGGGCCAATGTGCCGCCTTTGGCAGTGCTGCGGTCACTGCTTGAAGTGTTTGACCTCTGCGCCTCGGTGGGCGGGCAGGTGAACCTGCGCCTCACCGCCGGACGGCGGCAGAAGGAAGAAGGCATCATTGTAGAGGCACTGGAAGGTGCCAACCGCGAAATGGCCCTGGCGGCCATGACGGGTAGTCCCATGCTTGACGGCATGCGCCCCGGTTGGCGCGCCGTGCTTATGCCCTGGCGAGACGCCGGGCCAAGATTTTTCCTTTCCATTTCGGCCTGCGATAGCGAAGGCGAATAACCGGCGCCGGCATGTTGCCGGGCCTTCAAGGAGTATTCCATGACCAAGGAAGACATCAAAATCCTGCTGGTGGACGACGAAAAGCAGTTTGTGGACACGCTGTCGGAGCGCCTTGCCATGCGCGGCTTTGAAGCGCAGGTAGCCTATGACGGCCCCGAGGCCCTCAAGGCTGTGGAGCAGCCCACCGATGTTATCGTGCTTGACCTGCGCATGCCCGGCATGGACGGCTTTGAAGTGCTGCGCAACGTCAAAAAGAGCAATCCGCAGGTTCAGGTCATCATTCTTACGGGCCATGGCGGCGACGCTGAAGAACAGACCGCCTATCGCATGGGCGCGTACAACTTTCTCAGAAAGCCCATGGACATTGACGAATTGCTCAACAGCATTCGCATGGCCTACCGCGACAAGCTTGAGAACGCCATGGTGGCTGTTTCTCTGGCCGAAGGCGGGGACTTTGATTCGGCCCGCGATGTTATGAACGAAAAGGACGTGCTGGAAGAGCACGGTAAATAAGCGCTGGTGCAGCTTTGGCCGGGGAGGGCCGGATGGAGCGCATCCGGCCTGCGGAAAGGGTGTTTCTGCACGAAATGCTCTTGCAGAAATTTGCCCTAACTCCCTGCCATAAAACAGGCGTTGGCTGGTCTTGCCCGCCGCAAGGCGGCTGGTTCAAGCGTTAATTGCCCCGGAGCGATTTCTTGAAAGTGCCCGGGCGGCAGCGGTTCGCCATAGGAGTTCGCCATGCGTGTGCTTGTTGTGGATGACGAACCTGCCTTTTCGGAGCCTTTGGCCGAGCGTCTGGCATTGCGGGGCTACGAAACCGCAACCGCGCAGGATGCCGATGCGGCCCTGGCCGAACTGGCGCGCGGCCCCCGCGACCTCATATTTCTTGATGTGGGGCTGCCGGGTATGGACGGCGTGGACCTGCTGAAAATTCTGCGCGAGCACTACCCGCAGACCGATGTGGTGATGCTTTCCGGCGCAGGAGATATGGGCAAGGCTGTGCAGGCCATGCGGCGCGGCGCGCTGAACTGGCTGTCAAAGCCTGTGGGCATGGACGGCATCCTTGCGGAATGCCGCAAAGCGGCGGAACGCGCAGGCGCAAGGCAGGAAGCCGCCCGTCTGGCCGAGGCAGCCCGCTGGCGCAGCCTTGGCCGGGTAGCGGAAGGTGTGGCCCATGAGGTCAACAATCCGCTGAATATCATGGTGCAGGCCGCCGGCCTGATCCGTGACTGTCTGGAAGAGCCGGAAGCTGAAGCTTTGCCGGATATCGGCGAAGTACGCGAAGCTGTGGACACCATCAGGACGCAGAGCCTGCGGGTGCGCGAGATTACGCGCAAGCTGCTTATGGTCGGGCACGGGCTTGACCCCCGCGTTGGCGCGCTTGATGTGGCTGCGGATGTTGCCCAGGTGCTGCGCCTTCTGCACGAACGCATGGAAAGCGCCCATGTGCGCTGCGATGTACGCGTGCCCCAGGGCGAGGGCGCACCCCGCCCCTTGGGTTCCGCCCCGGAATTGCAGCAGATATGCCTGCATTTGCTGGAAAACGCGCTGGATGCTCTCAGTGATATTGAATCCGCATCAGGAGCGGCAGAGCGCCCCGGCGGTCTGATTACCCTGGCCGCCAGCACCAGACGCGATGCGCAGGGGCAGGACTGGTATGACCTTGTGGTGCGCGACAACGGCCCAGGCATCGCGTCCGACATCATGCCGCACATATTTGAGCCTTTTTTCAGCACGCGCGCCCTGCAAAGCCCTGTTGCCGCGCATGCATCCGGCGGCAAGACGCTTGGCCGCTACGTGGGCTTGGGGCTTGCGGTGGCCCGTTCCCTGGCGCACGCCCGGGGCGGAGAGCTGACAGCAGCCAACGCGGCTGATGGCGGTGCAGAATTCTGCCTCAGCCTGCCTCTGGCGGAATCTCTGGGGGAACGCCCAACGCCCAAGGTCGAAGCATAGGACTCTGAAATTTTTCATATTGTGCGCGCAATGCCCTGTATCTGACGTTTGCGCCCTGCATCACCTCCATGCGCCCCAAGCGTTTACGGTGGAAGCCCCTTGCCAAGGGTTCGGCAAGGGGCATTTCTTTTATTCTAGGCCAACACAAAGCCCCTGCCGGAGGAAAAACCTGCGGCAGGGGCTTTGTGTTGATGTCGTTGTGCGCTTCGCCCTTGCCTACCTGGCCAGTTGGGCGGGCGCACGCGTGATCAAGAAATGAATTAATCCGGCAGCAGCACATCGGTCTGAAAACCGGCGGCAACGCACTTGGCAATAAGATCGCCTGAACCATCGTAAATTTTTACGTCATAATTCAGGATATGCTTGCCGCTGCGCACCACAAAGGCCTCCGCCGTGAGGGGCGAAACCTTGCCGGGGCGCAGATATTCAATGGTGGTATTCAGGCTTACCACGCCGTAATCCTTGCCCGCATTGGCGGCAGAGCCAAAAGCCACATCGGCCAGGGCAAAGATGGCCCCGCCGTGGGCCATGCCCATGCCGTTTTTGTGGTTTTCGGTGATAGGCATGGTTACCTTGGCGTATTCCGGCGTGGCGCTTTCAATGGTCATATCCAGATAGCGCACGAGCTTGTCGTGCTTTTCCACGTAGTTTTTCATTTCCATCTCCACACGTACCCCTTGCTCTGGCGGTTGCGTGAGTTGGCTTTGCCTCAAGGCGCATGCCTTGTTGTCGCACCACCACGCCAGAGTTGGCGTTTAAAAAACCTTGAGAATACACATTCTCAAGGCTGTTTTGCTCTTATGAAAAAACGGGCTGAAGGCCTTGGCTTTCAGCCCGCGTTACATCAGTACAAATGCAGATATGGTTTATTCTACCTGTTGGATGCCGTCCAGCTTCCAGTTGCCGCCTGTCACAGGGCGCATAAAGTGCCACACTTCGCGCGCAGAGGACGGCGTCTGCTGGTCAGGGCTTTCACGCAGAAGCACGTCAAAGAACACCTGAGCATACTGCTCCTGACCTTCATCGGCAACACCCAGCAGCTGGGCATTGACCAGCAGAATTTCTGTGGTGCTCGGCTTGGGGTCGGCTTCCATCTGTTCGCGCACCGATTTCTGCACGGCCTCGGTGGTGAACTGCGAGATATCGTTCATGTCGCGCTTGTCCCAGGCCGTCTGCAAACGGGTGTAAGCCATCTTGGCCCCGCGCAGAAATTCATCGGCATCAAAACCGGGAGGCATGGGAATCTGCGGGCCGGGGGTTTCAGCCTCGCCAGCGCCGCCCTGACCACGCAGGGCATCCCATCCATTGCTCGCACTGTCATTACGCATCATGCCCGCTTCGGGCTGCGCGGTCCGTGCGCCTTGCGCGCCTGCGGAAGCTTGCGCGGGCCTTTGCGAACCGCGAAAGGCGGCAAAAAGCTTGAGGCCGAGGAAAATCATCAGGCCGATGAGCAGGATATCCATAAAGCCGCCGCCAGCAAAGCCGTGACCGCCCAAGAGCGAGCCTATGAGCGTGCCAGCAAGCAGGCCGCCCATGAGGCCACCCATGCCGCCAAACATACCGCCGGGCCGCGCGGCGGGGGCCGCCTGTGCCTGAGGCTGAGCGGCGCTGGGCTTATTCTGGAAAGTGGTCTGCGGACGGGGCGCAGGCGTGCTCATAAAGGGCTTGCTGCCAAAAGAACCACCGCCGCCAAGACGAGCGGCAAGTGCGTCATCGGACAGGGTGAACATGAGCGAACAGCAAAGCAGAACAAGGATCGTCAAAAAAGCTTTTATTTGCATGAACATCTCCCATAAGGGCGGTGTTGGTCATCTCCATGAGTGGCGATTTGACCGGGTAGTACTTTCTGTACAAGCCCTATCTACTATAATCATTATGCAGATTAAGGCAAGTCTGGGTAAAACGCGGCAAGGGGGGCAGTTTTTTGCTCCCTGCGGCGTGGGCGGAAAAGTATTGTGGCAGGTTTGAATTCAGCAAATCCGGCGGGTTGGGCGTTATTTTTGCAGCGAAGTCAGACCGTCAAGAATTGTCCACGGATTGGGAGGGCAGCCGGGAATGTACAGATCCACGGGCAGCAGTTCGCTCACGCCTCGGTTGCACTGATCACTCTCGCGGAACAGCCCGCCGGAAATGGCGCAGGCCCCCACGGCAATAACAATGCGCGGCTGAGGAGTCGCCTTGAAGGTATCAAGCAGGGCCAGCCGCATGTTTTCCGAAACCGGGCCGGTTACGGCAATACCGTCAGCATGGCGGGGCGAGGCCACAAAATCAATGCCAAAGCGTCCAAGGTCAAACACCAGAGTGGTGAGCACGTTGCTGTCGGCCTCGCAGGCGTTGCAGCCTGCGGCGCTGACCTGCCGCAGCTTGAGCGAGCGGCGGAACAGGGAAAACCGGGGCGGCGTGGGCTGCTCTGCGAAAGGCTGACCGGGAGCCACCAGCAGGCCCTCGCGGGTAAAGGACGCCATGCGGTGCTGCCCGGTAAAGGTAAAGGCACCCTTGGGGCAGGCGGCACGGCATGCGCCGCAAAAGGTGCAGCGCCCCATGTCCAGCGTGGGGGTGCCGTCTTCCGCGCCAGCGGTGGGCAGCAATGCGCCAGCGGGGCAGGCCGCGTAGCAGGCGCGGCACGAGCCGCAGGAAACCTGCGCAAGCTCTGGCCTGCCCAGATACCTGGGCGAGAGCGTAGGCTGGCGATTGGGGTAATCCAGGGTGCGGTATTTCTGGTGCAGGCGTTCCTTGATAATACGCAGCATGTCAAAGCCTCACAGATCGTGTCCGCAATACGAGAGATTGAAACTCTTGTTGCAGAGCGGGAAGTCGGAAATCTGGTTGCCGCGCAGGGCCATGGCAAGGCCGGACCAGTTGTGGAACGAAGGGTCAATGGCTTTGTAGGCCAAAAATTTTCCGTCAGGCCCTGTCACTGCCACATGGCAGATTTCGCCGCGCCAGCCCTCAACCTGCGATACGGCGAGGGTATCGGGCGGAAGGGACGCAAGGGCTTCGGCGTCTGGCTGTTCCGCACGGGGCGGCAGGTTGGCGAGAGTGGAAAGATCCGCCTCGAGCAGGCGCAGGGAATCGTCAATCTCCTTGCTGCGCACGAGGGTGCGGGCCAGAACGTCGCCCGTTGTTTCAACACGCGGCGCGCAGTCTCTGGTGGGCAGATCGGCAAGGGGAAAGTGGAAACGCGCGTCAACCTTGAGCCCGCAGGCCCGTGCGGCCATGCCCACCAGGCCGAGATTCTGGGCGCTTTCCCTGCTGACGTAGCCCGTACCCGTGAGGCGCTCAAGCACGCTCTCGGTATGCAACATCACATCCACAGCGCCGCGCACGTCTCGTCCTGCCGCCTTGATGCGCGCAAGCATGTCTGCGCAGCCGTCCGCGTCAAGATCGTAGGCCGTGCCGCCGGGGCGCAGCAGCCCCCGGCCAAACCGGTTGCCGCACAGGCAGGCCGTGGTGTTGAGAAAATCACCGCGTATGCGGCCATTCCACGAGGCTGTGGGCAAAAAGCCCGTATCCCCGGCAATGGCCCCAAGGTCGCCCGTGTGGTTGGCAAGGCGCTCAAGTTCAAGGCCCACCCGCCGCAGACGGTGAGCGCGCGGGCCGACAACGCAGCCTGCAAGGCGTTCGACCAGTACGCAATGGGCCGTGGCATGGCCTATGGTTGTATCGCCTGCGGCGCACTCCAGCAGGGGCAGACAACGGGCAAGCGGGCCGCGCACAAGCATGCGCTCAAGCCCACGGTGTTGATAGCCCAAGGCAATCTCAAGGTTCAGCACATTTTCGCCGTGGCACTGAAAGCGGAAATGCCCCGGCTCAATAACCCCGGCATGTACGGGGCCAACGGCAACCTCATGAATTTCTTCGCCTTCAACTCTGTAGAAGGGATAGGGCTGGGCAGCCTGGCCAGGCGCTGCGGCAAGCGAGCCGCCTTCGGCCTGTGTTCTGGCATTGGCTTCGGCAGCGTCCGGGATGCGGCGCACAGGCTTGAGCCAGGGATGCCCCTCGGGCCGGATGCCCCATTGTTCAAATATTTCGCGTTCAAACAGATGTGTCTGAGGCGTGGCGGGCGTCATGGAAGCATAGGACTGCAAGGGGGCGGTGCGCATGGCGGCAAGATAGTGCGAACTGTCCTGAGCCAGCACGCAGCACAATCCCGCAGGGGCGTTTTCGTCCGAAGATTCCGGCAGGCCGAGCAGGGCCAGCAGACGCCAGCCTTCGGCAATGTAGCGGCGCACAAAAGCTCCCAGTTCTTCAACAGAAACAGGGGGCATGCCCGACAGCGGCACGGTATCGCGGTAATCGAATAGCATCGGCCCTCTCACCGTTGGCAGCGCAAAACCCGGCGGGTTTTGGCATCAGCCTTTGGCGTTTACGCGCCTATGAGCGCAGCGGCGCGGTTAAGAAAATTCCACAGCCAGTCGGGAATCCACAGGCCCAGAGTCAGCACGGTCAGCCCCAGCACCAAAGGCGGCAGGACGCTCAGCACAGGCTCGGAGTTTGCGGGCGGCAGATCCACAGGGCGGTTGCCCTGCACCATGCGCAGTACCGACACGGAAAGCCCCACAAATATTATGGCTAGCAGCACCAGATATCCGGCGGAAAGCCAGGGCAGGTCTGCCGCCAGCATGCCCTTGAAGATGAGCAGCTCGCTGACAAAAAGCCCAAATGGCGGCGACCCGGCCACAGCCAGAAATCCGGCTGTCCACAGGGCCGCCGTGGCGGGCATGGTCCAGCGCATGCCGTGCACGTCGTAGCTGGAATAGGTGTGGTAGCGGGCAAGAATGTTGCCAGAAAGCAGAAAAAGCATGCACTTGGTGAGCGAATGGCAGACCGCATGCAGCATTGCGCCGGGCACAGCCACGCCGCCCACGCCTATGCCCAGAGCCAGAATGCCCATGTGCTCAACGCTGGAATAGGCCAGCATGCGCTTGTAGTGGCCTTGCCCCACAATAAAGATGGCGGCTGTCATGAGCGAAAGAATGCCGAAAAACATGAGCATGCCACCCGAAAGCCCGCCAAGCCCCGCAGCCAGCATGATCTGGTGCCCGCGCAGCATGCCCAGCATGGCGCAGTTGAGCAGCGCGCCCGAAAGCAGGGCCGAAACCAGCGAAGGTGCCTGACTGTGCGCATCGGGCAGCCAGTTGTGCAGTGGGGCGAGGCCCATCTTGGTACCGTAGCCCACCAGCAGAAAAACAAAGGCCGCCTTGAGCCATGTGGGTTCGGCAAGGGCCGCGTTACGCACAAACCAGCCCACCTGATCCATGCCGTCTGCTGCGCCAGTGGCGCCTTCCGCACCGTGGAACGACACGGAAAGCAATATGTTGCCCAGAAGAGCCAGGGCAATGCCCACGGAGCATATGATCAGGTACTTCCAGGTGGCTTCCAGCGAACTCTTGTGACGGTGAAAATAAATGAGCTGTGCGCTGGAAAGCGTGGTCGCCTCAATGCCCACCCACTGCGCGCCCATATGCGGCGTGATGGTCACAAGCGTCATGGCCCCGAGAAAAAAGCACAGGCAGGCTGTGAAGCGGCGCTCCGGCGCATTGGTGAAGCGCCCGTGATCCAGAATATTGGTGTGCTCGCCGATGCGTTCTTCTTCCCGCAGGTAATGTACGGCATAGAACGACGCGGCAAGAAACAGCAGACTCGCCAGCATCAGAAACAGCACGCCCAGAGCATCCGGGGCCAGCAGGCCGCCAAGTTCAGAGGGGGTTTCTCCGCGCGCGACCTTGACGGCAATTGCGGCGGCAAGGGCTGTGTGCGCCAGTGCCGTGAGCGGCAGGCCGAGGCGGCAGATGACGGCGCGGCCCCAGAGCAGCATGATGCAGCCTGCGCACAGGGGTATGAAAAGAAGTGCTGTCAGCATGCGCTCGTCCTAATCCCTGAGGCTGCGGAACCGCGCCACGTCAATGGAGGCGAAGGAATCGCTGATATGGTTGATGGCTATGCCCATAACAAACACGGCCACAAAAACGTCCAGCAGGAGGGCCAGTTCAAACCACACCGTGCCGCCTGTCATGAGCGGTGCGCCCAGCAGAAAGATGCCGTTTTCCGCCACCAGATAGCCGATGACCTGGGTGATGGCCTTGATGCGCCCCACAATGAGGATAAATCCGCAGAATAATGTTGCCAGCCCTGTGGGCAGCAGCAAAGGCGGATAAAGCCCCAGCGGCATGACCAGCTTGCCGTCCAGCCAGATGGAAAATACCAGACCGGCCATGCCTGCCAGTACGCCAAAACCCACGCGGCGGGCAGGGCAGATCAGGGCATCAGCGGGCAGCCGTTTTTGGGTGCGCCACAGCAAACCGGGCAGCAAGGCACCCTTGATCAGCAATACGGCCCCGGCCAGCAGAGCGTGGTCAAGGCTCAGCAGCAGGGCTGCCAGCAATACGCCCTGGAAGGCGGTCAGCCGCGTCATGCCCGCAACGCGGCGCGTCCCGAGCAGCAGAAAATTGCTCAATACCAGAAGGAAAAGACAGGACTGCAAAAGCGTGGTCATGGCAACCTCGCCTGGGTCAAAATAAGCGTGAGCATGCCCATGCCCGCTGCTGCGCCCAGCAGGTACGGCACACGCTCCATGCGCAGACGGGCCATAATGGATTCCACAATGCCCACAACCACGGCCAGCAGCAGCACAATGCCAAGGCGTACGCCCAGTTGCTCCCACAGGGGCAGCGCAGGAGTGATCAGACCCGCTATCAGCGCGGCGAAAAACCACAGCTTGAGGGCCGCGCCGTAAAGTATCAGGGCCAGATTGGGGCCGGAATGGTCAAGCACCATGACCTCATGGATCATGGTCAGTTCAAGGTGCGTGTTGGGGTCGTCCACCGGGATGCGGCAGTTTTCCACCAGCAGCAGCACAAAAAAGATCACGGGCAGGAGCAGCAGTTCGCCCTTGCCTGTCAGCCATGCCCCGGCGGTCTGCCCGCCAAACATGGTGGAGAGGCTGAAGGCTGTTTCAGTACCGTGCCCAAGGCCGAGGCACAGACTCGTGAGCACCATGAGCGCAAGAAAAAATACGGGTTCCGCGAGGGCGGAGAATGTGGCCTCGCGGCTTGCGCCCATGCCTTCAAATGCCGAGCCTGTGTCCAGCGCGCCAAGCATGACGGCAAAGCGCCCCATGCCCAGCAGATAGGCTGCCAGCACAAAATCGCCCGCAAAGGCCAGAGGCGAAACCGCGCCGCCGAGGGGCAGCAGGGCCAGCGCGCAGATTGCGCCTGCCAGGGATATGGAGGGGGCGGCGGCAAATATCCATGTGGATGTGCGGCTGATCACCTCGCCCTTGCGCAGCAGCTTGGCGATATCATAGTAGGTTTGCAGCACAGGCTTGCCGTGGCGTCCGGCAAATTTGGCCTTGACCCGGTTGATGATGCCGGGCAGCAGGGGGGCCAGAATCAGGGACAGGGCAAACTGCGTAAGATAGACTGCAAGCCCGGCTTTCATGAGTGCAGCCCCCACACAAGCAGAGCCACCAGAGTGGCGAGAATGTACAAAATATACAGGTGGATTTTGCCGTGCTGGATAACTTTGCAGGCATTGCACAGGGTTTCCACCGCCGTAAACAGCGGCGTAAACAGGCCGCTGCGCAGGCGGTCGGGCGCAGTGACGCCCAGTTGGCCCCCCTTGGGGAACAATCCTTCATCCAGTTGCAGGCGTGTCTTGAGGCCCATGACCGGAGCAAAGATTTTTGCCGTGGGTTCGGAGAAAGCCGCGTCCGTATACTGGATGCGTGCAGATCCGCCCTGAAAGCCGCAACCCCATGTGGGCATGGATTCCACAGTGCGCTTTTTAAGCAGGCAGCGGCGAACAAAAAGGATAATCAGGGCCAGTCCAAGCCCGGCTCCGCCGATTTTTGCCACGGCTGCAAGGCTTGCATGCGCCTGCGCCAAGCCAGCCAGACCAGCTTGCTGAAATGCCGGGGGCAAGGGCAGGGCGCTTTGCGCCGCCCCTGCTGCCAGATCAAAAAAACAGGGGGCAGCCAGACCGCCCGCCAGACACACGGCGGCGGGCAGGGTAAGGGGCCAGAGTGTGCGCCAGGAAAGCGGATGCACGCTGGCGGCAAAGCCGGAACGCGGCTCGCCCAGAAAAGCGATGCCATAGGCCTTGGCGTACAGGGCTGCCGCAAGGCCGCTGATGCAGGCAAGACCCGCCAGAGCCAGCAGCAGGCCTACCTGACGCTCCACGCCAAAAAGCGCGGGGCCGTCCAGCAGGGAAAGCCCCATCACGAGTTCACCCGCAAATCCGTTAAAAGGCGGCAGGCAGGCAATGGCCGCTGCGCCTATGGCAAAGGCCGCGCCAAGCAGGGGCAGGCGTTTTTGCAGTCCGCCCAGATGCTGCATGCGCACGGTTCCTGTGGCGTGCAGCACTTCGCCTGCGCACAGGAACAGCAGCCCTTTGAATGCAGAGTGGTTGAGCATGTGCAACAGTGCGCCGGAAAATCCCAGAACAGCAATCCACGCATTGCCGCAGCTCTGGCCAATGAGTCCTGCACCCAGCCCCATGACCATCAGGCCCATGTTTTCCACGCTGGAATAGGCGAGCAGCCTTTTGAGGTTGCTTTGGGCCGTGGCTTTTAAAATTCCCATGAGGCCGGTGGCAAGGCCCAGCAGAAGCAAAGTCCAGCCCCACCATTCGGGTGTCGCGCCCGCAGGGGCCAGCATGCCCACGCTACGGATCATACCGTAAAATCCCGCATTGATCATGGCCCCGGAGAGCAGGGCCGAAACATGGCTTGGCGCGGCAGGGTGCGCTTCGGGCAGCCATACATGCAGGGGCGCAAGCCCCGCTTTGGCTCCAAAACCGACCAGAGCCAGCACAAACAGCACCGTGAGCAGGCCGGGGCCGGAATAGCCTTGCGCCTGTTCAAGCACCCGCGCAAGCACAGCCCCGCCTTGGAGGGCGTCAAGCGAAGTGTCGCCCGTGACCTGCCACAGCAGGGTAAAGAAGGCCATCAGGGCCACTGCGCCCAGGTGGGCAGCCACAAGGTAAACCCAGGAGGCATCCCGCACCTTGCTGTCGCCGTCATTGAAATCAATAAGAAAGAAGGGCGCCAGCGACATGATTTCCCACGCCAGCATGAACAGCACGGCATCGCGTGCGGTCATCACAAGGGCAAGGCCGATCAGCAGCATATGAAAAAAGAACCAGTGCGCCGCAAGATTGTGGCGTTCCGGTTCTTCATGCCGCAAGGCAATGCCGCCCGAGGCGGCGCAGACAAAACCCAGACCAAACACTGGCAGCAAAAACAGGCGGCTCAGGGCGTCCATGCCCAGGGCGCAGGATCCCACGGGCAAGGCCAGAGGCAGGCGCAGGCTCTCCTGCCCGGCCCACGGGCCGGAGGAAAGGGCGCACAAACCGACAAAACAGCCCGCAAAGGCCCCGATAACGCCAGCCGCATTGGCCGCGCGTCCGGTTGCCTTTGAGGGCGGGCGCACGGCCAGCAGTGCGCACAGGGCGGCTGTTGCCGCCAATATGCCGATGGCCGTGATAAAAAGGAACATGACTGCCGGAATACCTACGCCAGGCCGTCTTTCAGCTGCTTTTCAAAGTAGGCGATGGTTTTAACCAGGCCTTCTTCAAGAGCTACCTTGGGTTCCCAGCCAAGCTTTTCGCGGGCCAGGGTGATGTCGGGCTTGCGCTGCTTGGGGTCATCGCAGGGCAGGGGTTCGTAAGAAATCACCGACTTGCTGCCGGTCATTTCCACGACCTTTTCGGCCAGTTCGCGGATGGTGAACTCGCCGGGGTTGCCCATGTTCATGGGGCCCACAAAATCATCGGGCGAGGCCATGAAGCGGATCATGCACTCCACAAGGTCGTCCACATAGCAGAAGGAGCGGGTCTGGGAGCCATCGCCGTAAATGGTGATGGATTCGCCCTTGAGCGCCTGAATGATGAAGTTGGAGACCACGCGCCCATCGTTGGGGTGCATCTTGGGCCCGTAGGTATTGAAGATGCGTCCCACCTTGATGGGCAGGTTGCCTTGCCGCCAGTAGGCAAAGAACAGGGCTTCGGCGCAGCGCTTGCCTTCATCGTAGCAGGAGCGGATGCCGTTGGGGTTCACATGGCCCCAGTAGCTTTCCTGCTGCGGATGTACCTCGGGGTCGCCGTACACTTCGCTGGTGGATGCCTGATAAATGCGCGCGCCAAGCCTCTTGGCCAGGCCCAGCATATTGATGGCGCCGTGGACGCAGGTCTTGATGGTCTGCACCGGGTCGTGCTGATAATGGATGGGCGAGGCCGGGCAGGCCAGATTGTAAATTTCATCCACCTCTACATAGAGGGGAAATGTCACGTCGTGGCGGATAAGCTCAAACCTGCGGTTATCCATGAGCGCTTCCACGTTGGCGCGTGCGCTGGAAAAGAAATTGTCCACGCAGAGCACTTCGTGCCCTTCGTTGAGCAGGCGTTCGCACAGTTGCGAACCCAAAAAGCCGGAACCGCCGGTGACAAGAATGCGTTTGCGGAGATGCATGATTCCCCCGAAAAAAGTATAGGAAACCAGTAAAAACTGGCAAATCCCCCAAAGCATAGCCCCATTGCTCGGGCTTTGCAATGGCGGTTGGGTACGGGGGTGTCTGCTGCCGGGGTCTTGCCCCTTGCCTTTCGCCTGCGCCCGTTGCTATGTATCGGCCGCGAGGTATACCATGTCGAAAAAATCAGCCGTCCGCATTGATCCCCTGGCTCTGGCCCTGCCCCTTGCCGGGGTGGACAGCCACGCGCACCTTGATGGTCAGGAATTTGATGCGGATCGCGATGCCGTGCTTGAACGCGCCCACGCGGCAGGTATTGCGCAGGTGGGCAACGTTTTTTTGGGGCCGGAAGAGTATCATGCCCGCCGGGCTTATTTTGATGCCCACCCCGAAGTGTTTTTTCTTATGGGCGTGCACCCGTGTGACGGGCAGAACTGCACGCAGGAGCGCCTTGCCGCCATGCGCGCCGCCTTTGCCGAGGACTCCCGCCTCAAGGCCGTGGGCGAAATCGGTCTGGATTTTTACTGGCCCGATTGTCCGAGGGAAATCCAGTATCAGGCCCTGCGCGATCAGCTTGCTCTGGCGCACGCCGTGGAGCGCCCGGTGGTCATTCACTGCCGAGATGCAGAGGAAGAAACACTCATGACGCTGGAGGCCGAGGGCTTTGCCGGGTATCCCCTCCTGTGGCACTGCTTTGGTCAGGGGCCGGAAACCGCGCGGCGCATCTTGCGCAACGGCTGGCACATATCCATTCCCGGCCCGGTCACCTACAAGGCCAATGAGGCCCTGCGCGAGGCTGTGGCCCTTATCCCCGCCGACCGTCTGCTGCTGGAAACCGATGCCCCCTATCTTGCGCCCCTGCCGTGGCGGGGCAAGCGCAACGAGCCTTCCTATACGGTGTTTACCGTGCGGGCCATGGCCGAAGCGCGGGGAGAGAACCCCGAAGATATCTGGCGTACCTGCGGCGACAATGCCCGCCGGTTTTTCGGCCTGCCAGCGCAGGAATGATGCCGTGCTGACCCCCGCCAGCCCCGCCCGCGCGGCTGGCCTTGCACGGGTCTGTTCTTGTGTCCACATGGCAGAAGTGATACCATGTCCAAAGCCGCTCGAAACGGTGGCTTGGTAATGTTTTTGATAAATATTTTCGGTGGTTGTCCGCGCTTGGTACGGCTTGCCGCAGCGCATTGCAGCGGCAGGGCAGCCTTGGCGCGTCCTCTATAGCGTCAGCGCAAGCTGTTTGCCCAACTTCAAGGAGATTCCATGTCGGATCTGCGTACCCCCCTCACTGCCTGGCACGAGGCGCATGGCGCAAAAATGGCCCCCTTTGCCGGGTGGCTTATGCCCATCCAGTATGAGGGTATTATTGTCGAGCATCAGCACACCCGCCAGCATGCAGGTCTTTTTGACATCTGCCACATGGGCGAATTTCTTATTGAAGGCCCCGGCGCGGACGAAGCCCTGAGCAAGGCCGTGAGCCACAACCTCCAGACCCTTGCCCCCGGCAAGTGCCGATACGGCTTTTTGCTCAACGAAAAGGGCGGCGTGCTGGACGATGGCATCATCTACCGCTTCGGCCCTGATTCCTTCATGGCCGTGGTCAACGCCGCCTGCGCCGCCAACGACTTCGCCGTGCTGCGCGCCCGCCTGCCCCAAAGCGTCAAGATGACCGATATTTCCGCAGAAACCGGCAAGATCGACCTCCAGGGGCCGGAATCTCTGGACGTGCTCGAAAAGCTGCTGGGCCAGAATTTTCATGACCTCGGGTACTTTTGCTTTCGTGAAACCACATGGCAGGGTTCGCCCCTGCTGGTGAGCCGCACCGGCTACACCGGCGAACTGGGCTACGAGCTGTATATCGCCGCCTCTGAAGCCGAGGCTTTCTGGAACGCCCTGCTGGCTGACGAACGCGTCAAGCCCATAGGCCTTGGCGCGCGCGATACCCTGCGCCTTGAGGCTGGCCTGCCCCTGTACGGACATGATCTGGATGAGAATCACAGCCCCGCAGAAGCCGGTATGGGGCGTATGATGACCAGCACCGCCGACTATGTGGGCCGCGAAGGCGCGCAGAACATTGCCGAAGTGCTGGTGCCTCTGCGTATTGACGGCCGCCGTGCCGCCCGCCACGGTGATGTGGTCGCCCTTGCTGACGGCACGGAAGTGGGCCACGTGACCAGCGGTTCGTTTGCGCCCTCGCTGGGTTATGTGATCGCCTTTGCCTGGGTCAAGGCCGCGCATGCCGGGGCCGAAAATTTTGTGGTTCGCGCCGCCAGAACGGAGCTGCCCGCCACGCGGGTTGAAGCGCCGTTCTACACCGAAGGCACCGCGCGTAAAAAACTGGCCTGATACGGTCATTGATCTGTGCGGGCCGCATCCCACGGCACCTCACGCAGAACAGCGTAATTTTTATAACGATTGAACCCAATTTTTCAGGAGTTTGCACATGGCTACCAATCCCGCCGATATTCTGTACAGCACCAGCCACGAATGGACCCGCATTGAAGGGGACGAGGCCGTCATCGGCATCACCAGCTTTGCCCAGGAATCCCTTGGTGATATCACCTACGTGGAACTGCCCCCCGTGGGCGACCAGCTTTCTGAAGACAAGGAATTCGGCTCTGTGGAATCGGTCAAGGCCGCCAGCGACCTGATTTCTCCCGTTTCGGGCGAAGTGATAGCCGTGAACGAAGCTCTGGAAAACACCCCCGAGCTTTGCAACAGCGACCCCTTTGGCGAGGGCTGGATTGTGCGCGTCAAGCTGGCCCACAAACCCGGCGGTCTGCTGGACGCGGCGGCTTACGAGGCTCATTGCGCCACCGAAAAGCATTAATCCGTCATGCGTGTTTTTTCGGTTCCGGCTGCGTCAGACAATTTTTTTATTCCGGTCGAGTACCTAAGAGTACACTCCCTGCATAAAAAAATCGTCTTCCTTGCCGGAACCGAAAATCCACGGCATGCCGTTTGACGTGGGTAGCGCAGTTTAACCAAGTTACCCATGTATGATTTTGGGCTGCCTGCGCGCTGGCAAACTTTTGCACCGAGTGTGTAACAGCCTGAAATTTTTCCTTTCGCACCGGCTGGAGCAGCGTCGTACAACGGCGGGTTCCAGCCGGAGTCCCTTTCACAGCGGCTGCCGTCGCACAAGCGGTACAACGTGTCCGGCGGCAAGGAGCTAGTATGCCATACATTCCCCATACGCCGGAAGAGTTGCATGAAATGCTCTCCGTAGTTGGCGTGCGCAGTCTGGATGAGCTTTTTTCCGACATCCCGTCCAGCATGCGCCCCCAGAGCTTTGATCTGCCCAAGGGGCAGAGCGAGGCCGCCGTCTGCAGACACTTTGAAGAGCTGGCAGCCAAAAACTGCCCCGGTCATGTGTCCTTTCTCGGCGCAGGCTTTTATAACCACGACATCCCCAAGGCTGTGGACGCGCTTTCTGGCCGCAGCGAATTTTACACCGCCTACACGCCCTATCAGGCAGAATGCTCACAGGGCACCTTGCAGGCCATTTTTGAGTTCCAGACCGCCGTCAGCCGTCTGCTGGAAATGGATTGCGGCAATGCCTCCGTGTATGACGGCGGCACCGCCATTTTTGAAGCCGCCATGATGGCTGTGCGCTCCACGCGCCGCCGCGTGCTGGTGGTGGACGAAGCCGTCAACCCCATCTGGCGCTCCATGCTGGAGGCCTATGTTTCGAGCCTTGATCTGGAAATCAAGACCGTACCCCAGCAGAATGGTTGCAGCGATATGGACGCCCTCATGGCTGCCACCGACACTACATGCGCTGCCGTCATTGTGCAGAATCCCAACTTCTTCGGCGCAGTGGCGGACTACACGGCCCTGTTTGCCAAGGCCCGTTCCAACAAGGCCTTTGGCGTCATCTCCGTGTATCCGGTCATGCAGTCCGTTCTTAAAACCCCTGGCGAAATGGGGGCTGACGTGGCCGTGGCCGAAGGCCAGAGCCTTGGCATGAACCTCTCGTTCGGCGGCCCCTACCTCGGGCTCATGGCCTGCCGCAAGGAACACATCCGCCAGTTCCCCGGCCGCATTGTGGGCCGCACCACCGATGTGGACGGCAAAACCGGCTACGTGCTGACCCTGCAAGCCCGCGAGCAGCACATCCGCCGCGCCAAGGCCACATCCAACATTTGCTCCAATCAGGCTCTCTGCGCCCTGCGCTCGCTCATCCACATGAGCCTGCTTGGCCCGCAGGGCCTCACCCGCGTGGCCGAAAACAACATGGCTCTTGCCCGCTACGCTGTGGAGCGCCTCACCGCCCTCAAGGGTGTGGAACTGCTCAACAGCGCCCCCTACGGCTCGGAAGTGGCCCTGCGCCTGCCCATGCCCGCTGCTGAAGTGGTCAAGGCCATGACGCAGAAGGGTGTCGTGCCCGGCTATCCGCTGGGCCATCATTATCCCGGCATGGAAAACGTGCTGCTGCTCTCGTGCACCGAGGCCAACAACCGCACCCAGATAGACAAGCTGGCCGAAATCATGGGAGGTCTGCTGTGAAAACCATTTTCGCCAAATCCGTTTCTGGGCGCACAGCCTGCTGCCTGAACAGCGACGCCCCCAAGGCTGAGGCCATGTTGCCCGCAGACCTGCTGCGCAAAAAAGCTCCCCGTCTGCCCGAATGCTCGGAACTGGACGTGGTGCGTCACTTCACCCAGCTTTCGCAACTCAACTACAGCGTGGACGCCAATTTCTATCCTCTTGGCTCCTGCACCATGAAGTACAACCCCAAGTTCATGGAATACGTGGCGGCGCTGCCGGGCTTTACTCACCTGCACCCCATGATGGCCCAGCTTGAGGGCGGTGCCGACTGCGCCCAGGGCGCGCTGCAATGCCTGTATGAAGCCGAGAATCTGCTCTGCGAACTCACGGGCATGAAGGCCTTTACCTTCCAGCCCATGGCCGGGGCCAACGGCGAATTCACCGGCGTAAAGCTCATTGCCGCCTATCACAAGGCCAAGGGACGCAACCGCAAAAAGATGCTCATTCCCGATGCGGCCCACGGCACCAACCCTGCCTCCGCCGCCCTTGCCGGATTTGACACCATCAACATCGAATCACGCGACGGCATGGTGGATCCCGAAGCCATTGTGGCTGCCATTGCCGAACATGGAGAAGATGTGGCGGGCCTCATGATGACCTGCCCCAACACCCTCGGCCTCATGGAAGTGCACTTGCCCCGCATCGTTGCCGAACTGCGCAAAGTCGATGCCTTGCTGTACTACGACGGCGCGAACATGAACGCCATCATGGGAAAAATACGCATGGGCGATGTGGGCTTTGACGTGGTACACCTCAACGTGCACAAAACCCTGGCCACCCCGCACGGCGGCGGCGGCCCCGGCGCTGGCCCCGTGGGCGTTACCGACCGTCTGCTGCCCTTTATGCCCGCCCCGCGCGTGGCAAAGCATCCTGACGGGCGTTTCTTCCTCGATTACAACCTGCCGCAGACCATCGGCCCCATCGGCCCCTTCTACGGCAGCTTTGGCGTGGTCATCAAAGCCCTGGCCTACATGCTGCGCCTCGGCGGCGAAGGCCTCACCCGCGCCTCTGAATACGCCGTGCTCAACGCCAACTACCTCAAGAAAAAACTTGAGGACGTGCTGGAGATTCCCTTCAAGGATCGTTTTTGCGCGCACGAATTCGTGGCCTCCGCACCGCAGGGTCTGCGCGCTCTGGATATCGCCAAGGCCTTGCTGCAACGTGGCATTCACGCGCCTACCATCTACTTCCCGCTTATCGTACACGAGTGCCTCATGGCCGAGCCCACGGAGACGGAAAGCAAGGAAACTCTGGACGGTTACGTTGAAGCCCTGAAGGAGATCATCCTCACGGGCAAGGCTGATCCGCAGTCCCTTCAGGAACTGCCCACCAACCTGCCCGTGCGCCGTCTGGATGAAACCGCCGCCGCGCGTCAGATGGTGCTGACGGAAGATATGGGATAGAGATAATTGGGGGCAGGGGGCTGTCCCCTGCCCCCAAACCCCCATCCCGCAAAAAAAACTTTTATTACGGGCCTTGGCTGACGCTGAGGTCTGTTTTTTTTGTTATCGGGTTGAGGCGAAATTTTTTTGTTTGAATGTCCTTTGGGTACGATATTCCGCCCTCAGGCGGAGTTTGGGACGCCTGCGCGGCGCGCGGCAAGGTGGGGCCGGTTATGGGGCTACGCCCCCTTCTCGGCCCCCCTTGCATCCCCCCCGAAGCACCCCCTGAGGTTTTCAGCTTCCACAAAATTGCGAGGGCAACGCGGCCATAGCTGCGGGAGCTTCCTTCACTCGCTGCACTCGTTCAGGTGATCTCCCTCCGCGCCGTGTTAATGCCAGAGTACGCTTTTGCGTTGAGTCGAACTCCGTTTCAGCCGGACACAACGAATAACTGTGACGTTGCAGTGCGTCCTTTTAATTTGACAATTGGAGGTTTCGGTTAGCCCACAGTCAGATATGCAAAGTTTTTTTCAGCGGGCTGAGGCAAGCGCCGCCGACATATAGCTGAAATCACAAAAGCGGGGTGAAATAGTTCGCGAGGTATGGGAGTAGAGACAGTATTGAATTTTATTCGGCCAGGATAAGGCGGATGAACTACGCGTAACTGGAACTCGGCTCGCCATCAGGAGCTGGTCGTGAAGTCGCCTTCCTTAGACTCGCCGGAGCGTAGCGGAGGCGATGGTTGGTGTTGGGTGAATTTGCAAAATACGGTTTTTGCGGTCTGACAAGGAAAAATCCAGTTTTTAAGCGCAGCGTACTTGTGTACGTGAGCATTAAAAACTGGATTTTGACGCATTCAGTCCGTAAAAGTCGGGTTTGCGTAAATCAGCCGGACAGGCTCACCCACACCCATCATAAAGGAAACATACCTGCTTGAATTTTCAGGCCATCTCTTCAACCACTCCCGCAGCCAGCACGCGGCCTTCTTCGTCATAAACCGCTGCCACCTGACCGGGAGCCGTAGGAAACTGCGGTTCAGCCAGCATAATGCGCAGACACGGATCCTCAACCTGTACACGTGCCGGGCAGGGGCGCTGCCGATGCCGCAGCCGTACAAGCAACCTGTCAGGCCAAAGATGAGGCGGCAATGCGACATTTGCTGGCCCTGTCACGCAGGTGCGTATGCCCAGCAAAGCACGCGGCCCAACCACAAGGCTGTTGGTCTCGCTATCCTTGGTCAGCACAAAAAGCGGCTCAGTATGGGCAATGCCAAGGCCCTTGCGCTGCCCCTCCGTATAGCGCCACAGCCCTTTGTGTCGAGCGATTTCGCGTCTGTTACCCTCAGCGTCCTGCAATAGCACTGGCCCCGGCCCCGGTGCGATGGTGCCCGCCGCCTGCCAGTGCCGCTCCAGAAATGGACGGTAGGCCTCGGCGGCAGACATGCCAGCCTGCGCCACGGGCGGGGCAAAACAGATATCCTGGCTCTCGGACGGCAGGGGAACTGCCAACCCGGCAGCCGCCACAACGGCGCGGGTTTGTTCCTTGTTCTGCCCGTAAAGCGGAAACAGGGCGCGACTCAGCCGCTGACGCGGCACAAGGCTGAGAAAATAACTCTGATCCTTGGCGGCATCCGCAGCGGCGGCAAGCAGGGGATAGGTTTCGGAAGTTTCATCCTCGCCAGCCCGTTGGGGCACGTCCGAGCCGGGAACAAGGCGGGCATAATGCCCAGTGGCAAGCTTGTCCGCACCAAGAGCAAGGGCGGTGTCGAGCAGCACGCCAAACTTGATGGCCCTGTTGCAGTATGCGCAGGGGTTGGGTGTGCGGCCCTGCGCATAGGCTGCGGCAAAGGGGGTCAGCACTTCGCGCTGAAAGGCTTCGCGCAGGTCGGCCACATGCAGGGGAACCCCAAGCGTGGCGCAGGCTTCGGCCAGCCCTGCGGGGGCAACGGTTGGGCCGTCTGGCAAAAAAAGACCGTGCAGGGCCAAAACGCGAAAGCCCGCATTGTGCAGCATAACCACTGCGCACAGGCTGTCCACGCCGCCGCTCACGGCAACGGCCACGGTTGGGCTATGTATATGAGGGGCGTTCATGGGCTTGGTCACTCCCTTGTTGTTGTCGCCGTGGAGGGCGGAGCTGTTGACGCAGCACATAAGGGATGGCGGGAAAGAGGGAGGGGGAGGCATGACAGGAGGAACCCTTGCGGGCAAAGGTTCCTCCTGCCCAAAAGCGAACTACAGAATCTGATTCAGGAACTGCCGCAGGCGCGGATGGCGGGGGGCAGTGAAAAGCATTTCAGGCTTGCCCATTTCCACAATCTGGCCCTGATCCATAAAAATGAGGCGGTCGGCGACCGTGCGCGCAAAGCCCATTTCGTGGGTTACGCAAACCATTGTCATGCCTTCTTCTGCCAGCTTCACCATAACGTCCAGCACTTCGCCCACCATTTCGGGGTCAAGGGCTGATGTAGGCTCGTCAAAGAGCATGATGGAGGGCTGCATGGCCAGAGCGCGCGCAATGGCAACACGCTGCTGCTGCCCGCCCGAAAGCATGGCAGGGTACACATTGGCCTTGTCGCTGATGCCTACCTTTTTGAGCAGACCCAGAGCGCGGGCATCGGCTTCTTCGCGCGAAAGTTTGCGCAGATGGCGTGGCGCAAGAGTAAGATTCTCCAGCACGGTCTTGTGCGGAAAAAGGTTGAACTGCTGAAAAACCATGCCCAGGTTCTGGCGCATCTCGTTGATGTTGTTCTCATCGCTCTGGATATCCTGCCCCTGAACGATGATGCTGCCCTGGTCTATCTGTTCCAGTCTGTTGATGGAACGCAACAGGGTAGACTTGCCGGAGCCGGAAGGGCCGATAATAACCACACGTTCGCCGGGAGCAATATCCAGACTTACATCCTGCAAGGCAGGCAGCGAGCCGAAGTACTTCCAGACGTGATTGATGGAGATAATGGGGGCGGCGCTATTTTCCGTCATAGTAATTCAGCCTGGATTCCATGATGCTCACAGCCTTGGAGAGCACAAGAGTGATAATGAGATACATAATTGCCACTATGGTGTAGGTCTCAAAATACAGGTAGGTGGTGCCCACAAAGCTGCGCGCGCGTTGCATGATGTCCGGCACGGCCATGATGGATACAAGCGAGGTATCCTTGAGCATGGCGATGCATTCGTTGCCCACGGGGGGCAGAATGGTGCGCATGGCCTGGGGCAGCACCACAAGGCGCATGGTCTGGTAGCGGTTGAAGCCCAGTGAACGCGCGGCTTCTGTCTGGCCCTTGTTGATGGCAGTGATGCCCGCGCGGAACACTTCGCCCATGTAAGCGCCGTAGCAAAAACTGATGGCGACAACCGCAGATGTCACGCCGCTCACCTGCACAAAGCGCGAGAGGGCGTAGTAGATGTAAAATATCTGCACAAGCAGTGGGATGCCGCGTATCACTTCCACATAGGTGGAGGCGATGAGGTTTATGAGGCGGTTGTCCGAAATGCGACCAAGACCTGTGAGCAGCCCCAGCGGCACCGCGCAGCAGATGGAAAGCAAGGTGATCCTGAATGTGATCAGTACACCGTCCGGCAGGTAAAGCAGAATGCGCAGGTATGGCTCGGGCCAGAGCGTGCAGAGGGTAAACAGGGTGCCGAGCGCGCCCACCAGGGCGATAGACCATGCGTTTATCAGGCGCCATTCACGCGGGTCGGGGATGGATGCGCCATCCGTGACCATAATGATGTTGCCTTTGCTTCCATCTTTTTTATCGTGCATCGCAGTCCTTCATGACAAGGCGTTTAAGGCTGGCAGCAGGGCGGCAGGCTGCCATGCCGGGATGCCGCGGGTTATAACGGGCTGGCCCTGTGGTGTAAGGCATTGCCCTGGTTTATGCAATGGCTTCCGGGCAAAAGCCCGGAAGCCACCAAAATATCACAAGAAAAGAAAACTATTTGGAAGCGCCCATCCACTTCTTGAGCAACTGGGCTTCCACGCCGGATGCTTTCACATCCTTGATGCCCTTGTTCAGTTTTTCCACCAGGTCCTTGCGGCCCTTGCGCACGGTAAAGCCGTAGTATTCCTTTTCTTCAGTCTTGAAGGAAATGTTCAGCTTGCCAGCGGTGTCGGCCTTTTTGTTGACGTAGTAGAGCGCAACCGGATCATCGCAGATAACGGCGTCAAGGCGGCCGCCCAGCATGTCCTGAATGGCAAGGCCCACATCGTCGTATTCCTTGAGGTCAACAGCCACGCCAGCCTTGCGGATAACAAACACGCCGGTAGTGCCGATCTGGCCGCCGACCTTCTTGCCCTGGAGGTCAGCCAGGCTCTTGATGCTCTTGCCAGCGGGCAGCACAACGGCCTGGGCAACTTCATAATAAGGATCAGAGAAGTCAAACTGTTTTTGACGTTCTTCAGTGATAGTGGTGGCGGCAGCCACGATGTCGTACTGTCCGGTGGCTACGCCGCCGAAAATGCCGTCCCAGGCGATGTTGCGCACATCAACCTCAAAACCGGCGGCCTTGCCAACGGCAGTGATGAAGTCCACATCAAAGCCAATGGGCTGCTTGTTGGCGTCCAGCATTTCCATGGGGGGCCAGGTGCAGTCGGTGGCCACAATGAATTTTTCAGCAGCCATGGCCTGGCCGCACAAAAGGGAAACGGCAACCAGGGCCAGCAACAGACGACGGATCATGTCCACTCCTTAAAATACGGCGGGGCGCCCAGGACAAGCCCGAACGCCCCGCGAAAACGGAACGTTAGTTGGATTTACCAAGCCACTTTTCAGCAATTTTGCGGTCTTCGCCAGAAGCCTTCACAGCGGCAATGCCCTTGTTCAGCTTTTCCACCAGGTCCTTGCGGCCCTTGCGGACGGTGAAGCCATAGTATTCCTTTTCGTCGGCCTTGAACGAAATGTTCAGCTTGCCGGCGGTGTCAGGCTTTTTGTTCACATAGTACATGGCAACCGGATCATCGCAGATAACGGCGTCAAGACGGCCGCCCACGAGATCCTGAATGGCCAGGCCCACATCGTCATATTCCTTGATATCCGCGCTGACATTGGCCTTGCGCATAACAAAGATGCCGGTGGTGCCGATCTGGCCGCCGACCTTCTTGCCCTTGAGGTCCGCCAGAGTCTTGATGCTCTTGCCAGCGGGCAGTACCACGGCCTGAACCACTTCATAGTAAGGAGCGGAGAAGTCAAACTGCTTTTCACGCTCGGGGGTGATGGTCACCGAGGAAGCTACGATGTCGTACTGGCCGGTGGCCACACCGCCAAAAATGCCGTCCCACGCGATGTTGCGCACTTCAACCTCAAAGCCTGCGGCTTTGCCCATGGCGCGGAGGTAGTCGGTGGAGAAGCCTTCAGGCTGCTTGTTGGCGTCCAGCATTTCCATGGGGGGCCATGTGCAGTCGCTGGCCACAACGAATTTTTCGGCGGCAGCCGCCGGCCCGCAGAGCAGGGCAAGGGTAATCAGGGCAAGAATAACACGGCGAAACATAGGACCTCCTAACCAGGTTTTATGATTCAGGCCCGCCGCTGTATGCGTCATGGGGGACGCCTGCGCCGTAATCAAGTGGCCGTAATCACTGAAAACGGCTACAGGCTGCGGCGGTCCGTGGTTCGCCGGTAAGCGCGGGGTGCACCAGTAGGGCGGGCTACCAACCAGAAAAGAGCGTCTTACTTTTTAGCGTTGGCGGCTCCCGGCGTCAAGCGCTTCGGGCCGTTGGGCCGACAGTTTGCGGGTATTTACCACGCATTTCCGGGGGCTGGGCCTTCTTCTTCGTCGTCAGGGGTTTTTTCAGGGGCGGGCGGCGCGGCATGCGCGGTGCGGACAATGGGGGGTGTGGGCACTACAGCAATGGGCTGGTCGTCCACTTCATCAGCGCGCTCGTCGCGCAGGGCCTGCTGCAAAAACCAGTCTTCGCGGATGCGCCAGGATGCCGCAGCCGTGTATGCGGGCGAAGAATAGCCCACAGAAAGCACCAAGGTGCGGCGGGCATGTTCCTGCAGGCGGATGAGCAGGGGGGTAAAGTCCGCATCGCCGGAAAGAATGATGAATTCGTCAAAGTGGGTGGAGTGGGAGAGGTCGTCCATGCAGTCCATCACCAGATGGATATCGGTGCTGGTCTTGCCGCGGGTGGTCAGCGGCGGGCAGTCCACCACCTGGAATGCGCTGCGGATGAATGGATTGCGGTATTCCTGATAGCGCTGGGGGTTCAGGTAGCACATGCGTTTGAGGATGCGGCGGCGCACGCCTTCGCCGTACAGAATGCGCAGCGCATGGTTTTCAATCCAGCGCACCCACCGGTATGGAACAGAGCCAAAGGCCCTGGCCGCCTCGGGGTCAATTTCAAGAAAGCGGGTGTAAATATTGTCGAAGTCAACGTAAAGTGCACTGAATACTTCGTCAAAACCGGTAAATCTGGCCATATTGTACCTCAATGGTGAAATAATTTATCGCAAAAGTATATTTTGCCTGTTTCCCTAATGCAAGGACTTTACTGCTACTTGAATTTATGCCCGCCAACGGATACATCTTGCGCCATGATCTGTATCCAAACAAAGGGCGCATGAGCTGTGCTGAATATATTTAATGAAGCAAAAAAACGGGGTTTGAACGTACGGGAGCGCCTGCTTTGCGTGCTGTGCAATCCGTCTGATGTGCAGTGGAGCCGTTGCCTTTTCTGGTCGTTCTGGATTTCGCTGGCCTCCTTTCCCATAGGGTACGGCGCGCGTGAGGTCTTGCCAGTCATCTGCTTTATTTTTCTGTTGCTCTTTTATCGCTACAACTGGACAGAAAGCGTTTTGCACAGGCTTGATGCGCGCCCGCTTTTTTATTGTCTGTGGGCCATGATCGGCATTGGCGTGTTTTTTTCAGAAAACATGTGGACTTCGCTTCTCCACGCGGGCACAGGCATCAACAAGGGTTTTATTCTGCCGTTCATCGGCATGGAATGCGTGCGGAGCGAAAAAGACCTGCGCCGCCTTGTGTGGGCCTGCGTGCTGGCCTGCTTCTGGGAAGGGCTGGACGGCCTGCATCAGGCGCTGACCGGCACGGATTTCATCATGGGCTACGCTCTTAATGCGGGCAGGCTCACGGGGAGCCTCGGCGATTATACCGTGGGCAACTACATAGCCCTGGCGCTCATTCCTGCCTTTTCCCTCTGGTTTATCCTACGCCGCGCCCTCTCGCCTGCGGCTTCGGCCCTGCTGTGGTTTGCAACGCTCTGGCCCGCGTTTTTTCTGCTGATTGGCGCAAGCAGCCGCAGCGGCGCGCTGGCTGTGGCTGTTTCCTTTGGTTTGTGGGTGCTGCTGCGCGGAGGCCGTGGACGCTTCAAACTTGCCGTGGGCTCGCTGGGGATTCTGCTGGTTGTGCTCGTGCTTCAGGGGCGGGCCGGGCTGGGCGCGGTGGAGAGCGATGGCCGCTGGAGCCTGTGGCATCTGGCATGGCAGGTGTTTTGCGAGCATCCCTGGCTGGGAGCCGGAGCGGGCCGTTATAACGAGGCCTTCCGCGCGCTCGGCCTTACGCCTGAAAAAGACGTTATCACCATCAGCCATCCGCACAACCTTTATCTGGATATGCTGTACGCGCACGGTATTGTTGGCTTTGTGCTGGGCATGATTTTTCTGCTGGGCTTCATCTGGTGGGGCTACAAGCGTATACGCCCGCGCCTGCTGGCAGAGCTTGAAAGCAAAAGCCCCAGCAACTACTGGCGCATGACCGCCTGGTTCTGGATCGGTTTTGGCGGTTGGCTGGTCAATGGTATCTTTGGGCATGATTTTTACCGCATCTGGTGGCTGGGGCTTGCCATGAGCCACCTTGGGGTCATGATCGGGGCTGTGGTCAACGGGCTGGATGCCGCACCCGAAGACCTGGCCGAGCAGGCGCGCCAGGATGGGGCCGCAGCGGTGGGCAAAACATTTTTTTAAACAGCCTCATACGAGCAAACGATAATGCGGTTACGCGCGCACTGTGCGCGTAACCGCAAAACTTTTTTGCAAGCCTTGTGGGGAAAAGTCTTACTGATCGGTAAAGTCTTCCGCGCTGGTCTGCTGCCCGCCATGCGAGCGCAGCATTTCAAGCGCCTGCTCCTTGGTGAGTACGCGGCCCACACACCGGGCGTGCTGGCGCTTGTTTTCCGGGCAATAGCCCATCTGCACGCAGCTTGGGCCAGCTCCTGCAAAGAGGTCGGACGCGGCCTTGCGGCAAAGGCGCAGCATCTGCCACGCCAGATGGCGTATTTCGTGCTGGGCATTGCGGCAGCAGCGGATGGCAAACCAGTCAAGCAGGGCGTGGGCATTCATGCCGATGATGGCCTTGAATTCCGTGGCCTGAGGCTTCAGGTAGCGCAAATCTTCTTCTGGCAGTCCTGCGTCAAGGCCCGCATCATACCACTGCCGTGAAATGTCAGCCAGATCGTGCCCGCTGAGGGTTGCCGTGTGCCCGTCGGGCAGGGTCACCTGCGCGGAAAATTCGGCCACGCTGCGCGGATATACCACGGAATAGCGGCGCTTGCCCCCCAGTTCCGCCCGCCCGGACTTGATGAGGTACGAGGCCAGCCGCTTGCGTACAAGCTGGGTTTCTGTAACGCGCGAATAACCCTCAACGCCAAAGAGAAAAAAGTCGAACTCAAGCGCGGCCCTGTGGCCGGAATCGAGAATATTCTGCACGATCTGGCGCGAGTAGGGCGAGGCCACAATTTCTTCCAGATCGCGCTCGCTGCGCACAAATCGGGCGGCGATATCCGTGTAGATTTTTCCGCCGCCTGCCAGCAGCACAACCTTGCCGTTGCCAGTGTATTTTTCGTCAAGCATGGATACTCCGCCTCACATCTAGAACATTTAACACTTGAAATGCCCGCTTACGGCAGGCAAAGCCTGCCTGCTCTCAGGTCTGTAAAACAGAGGCAGACTATAGGGCAAAGCACCTCTGCGGGCAAGGTCGCGGGCCGCGCCGCGCAAGGCGCGGATAAACCGAAAAAGTCCCGCCCTGCGCGGGTATTTGGGGCGACATCTTGACATGGAGCGGGCAACACGCCAGAGTGACGGAGTTTTTTGAGATGCCGCCGCCGGATGACCTTTCATAGGCTGAACTCCGCGCAGGCCGCAGATATTCGCAGAAACCCAGCATGAAGAAGGAGATCGCATGAGCCAGCATTCCGCCCCCTACGGCATTCCTGACAGCAAGGGCTTTTTTGGGGCCTACGGCGGGCAGTTCGTACCCGAGCCTCTCAAGGCCCGTCTGGACGAAGTGGCCGAAGCCATGAAGGCCGCCGAGGCGGATCCGTCCTTCCAGAACGAGCTGGATTATCTTTGCTCCCACTACACGGGGCGGCCCAATCCTGTATTCCACTGCGCCAATCTGAGCCGTCACCTTGGCGGCGCGCAGATATGGCTCAAGCGCGAAGATCTCAACCATCTGGGCGCGCACAAGATCAACAATACCCTTGGGCAGTGCCTGCTGGCAAAGCGCATGGGCAAAAAGCGCGTTATTGCAGAAACCGGCGCAGGCCAGCACGGTGTCGCCACAGCCGCCACAGCGGCCCTGATGGGGCTGGAATGCACCATCTGCATGGGTGAAGTGGATATGGAGCGCCAGCACCTCAATGTTATACGCATGGAGATGCTCGGTTCGCGCGTGGTGGCTGCCAAGAGCGGTCAGCGTACCCTCAAGGAAGCTGTGGACGAGGCTCTGGGCAAATGGATTGAAGACCCGGAAATGTTCTATGTGCTTGGTTCTGCCGTTGGCCCGCACCCGTATCCTTACATGGTGCGCGTTTTTCAGTCTGTGGTGGGGCGCGAGGCCCGCGCCCAGATGCTGACCGAAACTGGCCGCCTGCCCGATGCCTGCCTTGGCTGCGTGGGCGGTGGTTCCAACGCCATTGGCCTGTTTGCGGGTTTTCTTGACGATGCGGACGTGCGCCTTTTGGGCGTGGAACCCGGCGGTCGCGGCAACAGCTACGGTGAACATGCCGCATCCCTCTGTCTGGGCGAACCCGGCGTCATGCACGGTTTTAATTCCTACATGATCAAGGACCCCGCGGGCGAGGCGGGCGAAGTGTATTCCATCTCCGCCGGGCTTGATTATCCCTCTGTGGGGCCGGAACACGCCCTGCTCAAGGATATGGGCCGCGCCGAATACGTAAGCGTGACAGACAAGGAAGCCCTGGACGCATTTTTTGCCCTTTCGCGGCATGAAGGCATCATCCCGGCGCTGGAATCTTCCCACGCGCTGGCCCATGCCATGAAGATGGCCCCCGGCATGCCTGTGGACGGCATTTTGCTGGTGAACCTCTCTGGCCGTGGCGACAAGGACGTGGCCCAGGTTGCCGAAATGATGCAGAAGGGCCTGATTTAGGGTAATTCTTAAAATGCTCAGGCGGCTGCGTGAGCAGACGCCCGCCAGTTTTGCAGGAGGAGCGCGGGGGATGGAAGCTTTTTGGCTTTTTCCCCCGCACTTGCTTTTTTTCTTTAACTCCCCATTCTTTTGTTATGCAGAAGCCCGAATCATCCAGCATTCCCCTTACTCCCGGCGTTTACCTGTACAAGGACGCCAAGGGCCGCATCATCTATGTGGGCAAGGCGCGCGTGCTGCGCCGCCGGGTGCTCTCCTATTTTCGGCCAGAAGGCCTGCCCGCCAAAACGCGGGCCATGCTTTCGCATGCCGAGAGCATTGAGTACCTGACCACCACCACGGAAAAAGAGGCCCTGCTGCTGGAAGCCAGTTGCATCAAAAAGCACAGGCCGCACTACAACATCGTGCTGCGCGACGACAAGCAGTACGTGCTTTTTCGCATCAATCCCAAGCATCCCTTTCCCCGGCTGGAAATCGTGCGGCAGGCGCGGCGTGATGGCGCGCGCTATTTTGGCCCGTTCACGTCCGCTCTGGCGGCGCGTGAAACGTGGAAGCTCATCCACCGGGCCTTTGCCCTGCGGCGCTGCACCGACAAGGCCATGAAAAACCGTGTGCGCCCCTGCCTGTATCACTTTATGGGGCAATGCCCCGCGCCCTGCATGGGCATGGTGACATCGCAGGAATATAACGAAAACGTGCGCAAGGTAACGGATCTGCTCCAGGGGCGCTCCGCCGAGCTGCTTGGCGGGCTGCGCTCTGCCATGGAACAGGCCGCCGAAAAACTGGAATTTGAAAGGGCCGCCAGCCTGCGCGACCAGATCCGCGCAGTGGAAAGCACGGTTGAACGGCAGGCCGCCGTGCTGCCCGGCGGCGGCGACATGGACGTGGTGGGCCTGTTCTCTGCGGACAAGGGGCTGGCACTGGGGCTTATCTTTGTGCGCAACGGGGCGGTGACTGACGGGCGGGCTTTTTACTGGTCGGGCCTGACCTTTGAAGACGCGCCGGAGCTTTTGTGGTCGTTCATGGGGCAGTATTACAGCCAGGCCACGCCGCCCCCGCGCATCCTGCTGCCCTGGATCCCCGCCGATCAGGAAGAGGCGCCGGGGGAAGAGGGCGACAGGGCAACTGGCGAAAACGGGCAGGCAGGCGAAAGCGGCGCATCGACCCGCGAGACTCTGGAGCAGACTCTTGCCGATCGCCGGGGCGGAGCCGTGCGCATTGTGCCGCCGCAAAATGCGGGCGACAACCAGCTCATCGACCTTGCGCAATCCAACGCGCGGGAGGAAGCCCGCCGTCAGGAACAGAAAACGGATCAGAATATTCTGGAGCGTCTGGCAAAAGCCCTGCACCTGCCCGGCCCGCCCATGCGCATTGAATGCGTGGATGTGTCCCACACCGGCGGGCAACAGACCCGCGTGGGCATGGTTGTTTTTGAAGATGGCAAGCCCGAACGTTCGCAGTACCGGGCCTATGCCATGCCCGACAGCGGGGATGACTACGCAACCCTGTATGCCTGGGTGGCGCGCAGGCTTGAGAGCGGCCCGCCGTGGCCGGATTTGCTGCTCATAGACGGCGGGCGCGGGCAGCTCGGCTCCGTGCAGCGTGCCCTGCGCGAGGCAGGGCAGGAAGACCTGTTTGCTCTGGCTGCTATTGCCAAGGCCAGGGATGAAGAGGGCCATGCCGACCGCCGCGCTGGCAATGTGGCTGACAGAATTTTTGTGCCCAACCGCGCAAATCCGCTGCCCCTGCGCGAGGGTGGCCCGGAGCTGCTGTTTTTGCAGAACGTGCGCGACAACACCCACCGCTTTGCCATTGGGCGACACCGTCGGGCGCGGCAGGGTGCTGCCCTGTCTGGCGAGCTGATGCGCCTGCCGGGCATCGGCCCTGCCACGGCGCGTTTGCTCTGGGACAACTTCGGCAGTGTTGAGGCCATGCGGGCCGCAGGGGTGGAGGATTTGTGCAAGATTCCCGGCATCGGCCCTGCCAAGGCCGCCCTGCTGCGCGAAAAGCTGCGCGGTCTCGATTGATTGCCGCAGTGCGTCATTGACGACTGCTCACAAAAAAAGCCCCGAAAGGGGCTTTTTGCATATATGAGCGCGTTACGGCGAGGGGCGTTATTTGCCCCAGAGCAGCATCAGGGGATGCGCTGGCTGGAGTTCTTCAATGGGGATCTCCACCTTCTGCGCGCCAGCCATGCCAGGGGCCACCTGATAGGGCTGAAAGTTGATGCGTATGCCAGAGGGCGTCAGGGTCAGGCTGGCGAAGTTTTCCGGCACGGGATTAAGGCCTGTGCGCAGGTACTGCTCCTGACGCATGCCGCCCAGACGCTGGAAAAGCTCCCTGCGCGACCGTGCGGACATGATGGCAAGGGCCGCGTCCGGATCTTCAAAAATATCCACCAGCCCCAGGCGCTGGCCTGTCAGCAGGCTGTAGTTCAGGGTCATGATGTCCAGATTGCCCTGTGCGCCGCCCGTGTATGTCCAGACTTCAAAGGTGATGCTCAGCGCCTTGTCCGAAGGATGGCTTAGAGAATAGGAACACCACAGTTCAGGAACCGGGCGGTTGCCATCCGGGTACAGACCGGGCGAATTGAAGGTTTCTTCAAAGGCGTTGGCAATGCCCGTGGCCCATTCGCGGATATTGGCGTCCACAGCGCGAATGCCCAGCGAGGGATAGCTGAGGTTGATATCCGGTTTGCCCTCCCGGTTGGTGCGCACGATCTGGTGTTCAATGATGCCAAGGCGGCGCGAACCGGAAATAATGGCTGCCGCAGTCTTTTCGTCGGCTTTTTCCACAGCTTTCGGCGCGGGCGCGGCATCTGCCGCGGCAGGGGTGTCCGCTGCGGCAGAGGTGTCTTTGTCCGCATTGGCCGGGAGCTGAGGGGGCTGGCCTGCGCCCGCATTGGGGTCGGCAGCGGCCAGCGAAGTGGGAGGCGCGTCCGCGGAATCCTTGCGGGCCGGTATTATTTTAATGCCCTGGACTGGAGTTTCAGCTTTAAGTGATCCCGCTGCCTGCACTTCAGGCAGACGGGCAGCAAGGGCGGCCTGCGCGCATGCCAGCAGCGGCAAAAGCAGAAGCAGAAAAAAGACTAAGCGGGGCATATTCATCCATTGTAGCGGTCAGAAAAGTCTGGCCGACGGGGTTTTGCGGCAAAGCCCGCATGTGCAGGCACAGGAACACATGCGGGCGGTAAATACAATAGCTTTAAACCTTGAATCCTTCACGCAGGCGCAGAAGGCCGCGCCAGTTTCTGAGCAGCAGCACTGCCGCCAGCACCAGATACACCTGCGCAAAGAAATAGTGCAGGCGTAAAGGATCGTGCGCAAGCCCCAGCAGGGCTTCAACCTGGGTGTCGTAGAGCGGCGAGAGCAGCTGGGCTGCAAACAGGATGAACAGCCACAGGGCCTCGCGTACATGCAGGCGCAGATCCACCAGCAGGGCCACGGCAAAAAGGGACTGCCCGGCGGTCAGTAGTATTTCCTGAAACTGGTGAGTGTCAAGGTTTATGGAAGGTGAAAGCGAGCCAGATGACGCGGCGTAGACACCAGGGATCATGCCCACAAGCAGGGTCCACTGGTTCAGCTTGGACGAAAGCAGGCTGCCCAGAGCCAGCGAAGCATTGCCCCGTGCGGCAAACATGAGGGCAATGATGAATTCGGGCGACTCCGAGGCAAGAGGCGCAAGCCACTGCACCAGCAAAAATTCGTTGATGCCCAACAGTTTTCCGCTGGCAACCAGACTTTCACTGAAGGGTTCGGCATTGCACAAAATGACCAGCGCTGAAAAAAGGAAAATAAGAATAACGCTGCGCAGGCGCACCTTTTTGGCAAAATGGGCCAGCAGGGCTGCGGGGCCCTCGGGTTCTTCCTCTTCCACGGGTCTGCGGGCGATAATGCAGATGTACCAGATATAGATGCCCAGCAGCACTACGCCGTCAACCCAGGTCAGCGAACCCTTGAGCGGAATAAACAGGGCGTAAATGGTCGCCAGGCCGAGAAAGAGCACGTCTGTGCGTTTGTCGTCCGGCAGGGAAACGCCCGAATGGAAACGTCTGGCAAAAACAAGCACAATGGACGACCAGCCCACGCCGATGAGCAGCCTGTTGGCCCCGGTCATGTTGGCAATGGCGTAGTGGGAGTATGCGCTCTCGGGGTGCTGGCCCGCCATCCAGGTAAAGTACATGTCCACAGCGTATTCGGGCAGCACTGCGATAAAGGCCACAACAGCCACGGCTACAGCCTGCGGAATATCCATCTGGGCGACTTCGCACGCCCAGGTGAGCAGAAAGGACGCACCCAGAATGGCCATGCCCGAGAGCAGGGCCACCAGAAGCGGCGAAACGTCAGGGTGCAGAAAACGCAGCCCAATGCCTGGCAGGGTCATGCCCACGGCAATGATGTAGGGGCGCAGTGCGCGAATGGTCATGCTGTTCTCCTTAAAAAGAAAAAAGACCTTGGCGATGTAACGCCAAGGTCTCACTAATCGGCTATACCGACGGCGACACCAGGCCATGAGGCCATGCTGTTGATGTCGCCAGGGTTTCGAGAACCCAGTTACTCCCCTTGAGCCGCTAAAATAGACGTTGTTCATCGTGCTGTCAACAACGTCGCCAGGCGTTCAGCGGCTTGCAGCGCCGCAAAATCGGGGGGCACAGGCTTTGCTGCCTGAACCCTGCGCCGCAATGTTGCAAGCGGGCAGGCGGCACTTGCCAGTATGGGTGCCTGCGGCTAAAGTGGCGGTGAATTATGTGCCGGTGTTACCGGTCAGCCTAGGAGCTTTTTGTGAATATTACTTGTCCGCGTTGCGGTTTCAGCCGCGAATTGCCCGCCGATCGTCTGCCTTCCAAGGCAGTTATAGCCACATGTCCGCACTGTGCATGCCGATTCCGTCTGGTTCCCGGCGTTGGCGTCATGGATGTTTTGTCCGAGCCGGAACACCCCGTTGAAAATCCTGCGCACAGTGGTGATTCCGAAGCCGCCGCTGCGCGGCCTGAAAATTTGGGTGCGGAAGAGCATGGGCGGGGAGCCTGGCAGTCGGGCGATGATGATCCATTGCCCCCTGGGGCCATTGTTCCCGGTCATTCCGCGCAGAAACCCTCCCGTGCTGAAGACGAGCGGGGCGAGAGCCGTGAACCCGCGCAAAAGCCGCAGTCTGGCAGAAAATTTCCTCAGGCGGATACTGGGGAAGAAAGGCATATCGGTAATCTGTGGGGGCTGCTGGGCGGCAAAAATATTTTTGGCCAGCGTGTCGATAAGAGCAGTGAAAAACGCGCTGGCGACCGGGATGACGACAATCAGCAGAAACGCAACTCGCAGCGCGGGCTTTTTGGCCCGGCTGACGATGATGCTGATGACAGCCGTAATGCCAGCGCGGCCTATGCGCGTGAATCCTCGCGTTTTGAAAACGACCGCGAAGACAATCAGGACGATGGGCAGCACGGCCCAGCCAATCCCTGGGAGGCCGCGCCTGAGCCGGATGGCTGGATACCCGCCTTTTATCACACCTGTATGCGGGTCATGTTTGGCGCGCACAACTTTTTTGCCCATATGCGGGCGGAATCCTCGCAGGTGCGGCCACTGGTGTTCTATCTGATAATCAGCGTCATTCAGGTTGTTATCGAAAGGGTGTGGTCGGGCATCTTTCTTTCCCTCATGGCGCCCAGCGCCGCTTCTGACCCCGAGCTGGAAAAAATGCTCATTCTGCTTTCGCCCCAGCTCAGCCTGCCCATGACCATCCTGATCAAAACAGGCGTTTCTGTCGTGCAGCTCTATGTGCTGACGGCGCTGATGCATTTTACCTATGGCTTCATAACGGGCAAAAAGCCCGAATTCTCGCTGGTGTTTCAGGTGGCGGCCTATGCGGCAGCACCCTCGCTGCTGTGCGTGGTGCCCTTGCTGGGCTCCATAGTGGGCTTCATCTGGATGATCGCCTGCGTCCTTGTGGGGTGCCGCACGGTTCTTAATCTTACGTGGCCGCAGACCTTCATGGGCTTTGCTCCTGTTGTGCTGCTGCTCGCGCCGCTGTTGTTGCAGGTGATGAAGGCTGCCCAATTCTGAGGATTGCCATGGCCCGCTTTTGGCGAAGAATTGCGCTATTCTGGCATGAATTTCGCAGTTGTCGTAAATATGGCGCAAGCATCAGGCCAGACACCATTCGCGCCAAGGCCGAAGACCTTGGGCATCTGGCGGAACTGGCCGGAAGAAGCATTGCGCTGACGGAAGCGGAATCGCTCCATCTGGTTCAGCTGGAGCGGGAAATGCGCAGCCTTGTGCAGATGACCCGCCAGACCTCGTTTTGCACCATCCCGGCAGAAAAACGCCGCGATCTGCACGACAGCCTGGCGCAAGCCAGGGAAAAGCTGCTCGATTCCATGCAAAACGCATGTCTGGCCTCGGAGAAAACGCAATGAACCATCTGTATATCCGGTTTTGTGGCTTGGGCGGCGCGGGGTCGCGCCAGCGCGGGCCTCTTGCGCTGGCGCTAGTCACAGCTACAATTCTGGCAACGCTTTTGTTTACACTCCTCGGCGGCTGCTCTTCGCCGCCAGACGACAGCCACAGGTCTGTGAGCGTCACTGGCGATTTCGGCACGCCTTTTCAGTTTCAGATAAACAACTTTGTGCGCCGTCAGCCTCCTGCCATTTACGTGGCGCCGCAGATGGTTTTGGGGCGGCGACCCCGCGCCCTGTTCGTACCCTTGCGTGCCACGCAGCAGATAGCCAATGCCGTGAGCTTCAGCGAGATGCTTTCGCGGCAGGTCTGGCAGGTCTGGCTTTCGCTCAATGCCTTTCAGGCCCTTGAGTATGCGCCGCAGGGCGCGCCGTACGAACCCTCCCGCGCCATAGCCCTGGCCCGCCAGCGCGGCGCGGAAATGGTGGTCGGGGGGTACATCAATCACTACATGGACGGCGGCAGCACTGGCTCCAGTTCGCTTTCGCTGGCTATGGAGGTGTATGACGCGCGTTCCGGCACCTTGCTCTGGTCCATGGCGCAGGGCGGGCTGATGGAAGCCCGGCAGGTGCATGATTTTTATCTTTTCTCCATCAGGGAGCGCAATCCCGGCGACCCCTCGGGCTTTATCGCCCGCTCGCTGGCATGGGATATGGGCCGCGAAGTTCTGGCCTGGGTTGACCCTTCGTCCAAGGAAAAGTCGTTCTGGGATACGGTGTTTGGCACAAAGGCTTTTTAGGAGTATCAATCCGTTGCCGTCCCTCATATGACGCAGGGATTGTACCTTTTTGAACTTTTGCGGAGTGGGTAACGGTAGTTCCAGGCCCTCTTTGTGATTTAGTTCCCTGTGCCAAGGCGAATACTGCAAAAAAATTGGGCAGATAAGGTCTGAGGCACTGCGTTGCCATTCTGTGTTTCCGTCTTTTCGGCGAGGCTGTGTTGTCGCCGCCGATATGCTACAGCCCGCCATGCGGGCTTTGCCGTCAAGCTGGAGCGGGGCAGTGATGTCCCGCTCCTAACTTTTTGAGTCGTAAGGAAAAAGCTCTGTTTGACGAAGCTATTGTCACAGGGTAAGTAATAAGAAATACTAGGGCTGTTCACTCCGTCACAAGCAGCTTGCGCGTTGCGTCACCGCGGCCGCGTCTGTCTTGGCTTCGGCCTTTTGCCAGCAAAAGGCCGCGTAGGTATGCGGGAACAGTTCCTTGCCGATCATTCCCCCAATGGATTTGGCTGAATGGGAAGCGGCAGAAAGGAGATCCGCCGTGTGCGCGAAGATGCAAGGTCTTTATTTTGACAAGCAGGACAGGGACATCCTGGCTCTGGTCAACCGTATTCTGGAATCCGACGGCAAACAGTCGGACACATTTCTTTTTGATCCCAGCCTGCACCCGCACGGCATCAAGGAACTGGTGGCCTCGCCTGTTTCGCGCATGGCGTATGCCGTCATAAACCTGCTGCGCAACCTTCAGACAGGCCGCACACAGGCTCGGGACCGTCTGCTTGCCCTCAAGACCCTGTATGATGAAGTGCTCAACAGCGCCCATTCGGCCCTGCGGCGCAACACCGCGCGCGCCCTCATGCAGATCATGAAGAGCATGGTGCGTGCCCACGGCAACCAGCTTGAGCAGCTCAAGCTGGCTCACGATTTTCGCCGCACCGTGCAGGGAACGCCGCGCGTGGTGCGCCGTATGCTTGCGCGCTATCATCTGCCTGAAATGCCCGAAAGCTGGAATCAGCTTGCCTTTGACGACCATGTGTATGATGCCAACACCAAGGGGCGCAAAACACCCACCCATCTGATCATGGACGCATGGATCAAGGGTATGCGTTCCCTTACTGTTGCCTATGAATACTGGGTGCAGCCCGAGGCCGCGCGCGAAATCCTGCGCGCAGCGGAAATCACCGGCATCGGCGTGCGTATCGGTCTGGAATTTCATCTGCCTTTTTACGGGCGCTTCATTAGTCTGTTCTGGATTCCTCGTGGCTTCAGCTCCAACGAGGATTTTCTGGAGTTTTTGCACAGCCCCAAGGTTGCCGAGCTCATGAAGAGGGGCCGCGAGGTGCTGCGTTGGCGTCGTGAACGCGTGCTTGAAAGCCTTGCGCTCTGGAACGAAATCCAGCGTCCGCAGCTTGAAGCCCAGTGGGGAGTCCCTGTGCCGGAACTGACCGGCGAGGGCTTTTCGCGGCATGTGGGCCGGGGGCAGGCCTCTGGCCTGCACCTTGCCGAGGCGCTGCATGCGCATGTGCAGCCCTCGCTACGTGAACGCGCAGCCCTGTTGCTTGAGAGCGATAGCGAAGAGGCCAGGGCCGAGCTGGTTTTTCTGGACAGCCTGAGCGCTGAATACATTGCCGACCACTGGCTTTCGCCCCAGGAACACCCGGAAATGCCCGACCTCAACAAGCCCTGCGCGCACGGCGACCTGCCGCCGCTCATGCAGCTCTCTGTGGGCGACATTACCCGAGAGCTTTCTGAACTGAACCCCGGCTACCGCCTTGTGCTGAGCACCAAGGGGCTGAGCGTGGAAGACGTGGCGGAGCTTTTGTGGGACAGCCGGGGCAGCATCAGCCATCTGGAAATTTTCAACATGCGCGGCTGGATGGAAGGCAAGCACTCCTGCCTCAAGGCCATCAGCGAGTTGCAGCAGGCCCTCAATGAAGGGCTTGGCCCGCGTGTGAAGCAGATGATCCGCACGATGGTGCGCCGCATGAGCACCCAGGATGAGGAGCGCGCGGCGAAGTTCCGCCATATTCTGCACAACGTGCCGAAATTGTGGGAGCACTATCGCAACAAGCCCCTTGGTTCACGCCTTGGCACAAGCTCGGTGAGCCGCGATTCCTACGGCATGGGTTTTGTGCTGCGCGAAACCCTGCCCGCACGCAGCCGCAAATTTTACGCAAGGGATCAAAAACAGCCGGATATTCCCGTTTGTTCGCCGGTTGAAGAATGCGTGCGTTACAGCAAACCCCGCAATCCTTCGCCCTGGCAAAAGGCCTTGCGCCTGCTACGCCATCTGCCCGGCTGCCGCCATCTGGGTATGGAACGCCAGTCTGTCTGGAAGACCGCCAGCGTGGACTTTCGCATCTGCACCAAGGGCAACGTGCTCAATCTTGGCGGCTTGAGCCTTGCCTGCGGCAACGGCCTGCTGGGCAAAACCTGCGAAAAGGGCAGCAGCGAACCTCTGGGGCCAGCCTATTTTAACAGTTTTGTGAGCAACTGCCTCAAGGTGCTCATGGGCTTCTGCCCGGCGTTTTTCTCCTTTATGTACACGCAGAACTGGTGGTTCCTCGCCTGGTGCGGCACCTTTATCTGGTTTGGCATTACGGGATTCCGCAACGTGGTGCAGATGGTCATGGCTGCCAAGGGGGCAACGCGTTCCACGCTCATTCACTGGAAAGATCAGGTCAACGTGAGCCGCTTGTGCGATTCGCTCATGTTCACGGGCTTTTCGGTGCTGCTGCTCGAAATGCTGGTGCGTGTGCTGCTGCTCGACAAAACCCTCGGCATTACTGCGGCCCAAGACCCCTGGGTGGTGTTTGGCGTGCTCAGCCTTGTTAACGGCATTTATTTGTGTGCGCACAATGTGTTTCGCGGTTTTCCCAAAGAAGCGTCCATCGGCAATCTGTTCCGCAGCCTTCTGGCCATCCCGGTGTCGTCGCTGTACAACTGGGTGCTGTATCAGATGGCCTTTCTGCTGGGGGTGGATAACCCGGCCATGTATCTTGTGCCGAGCGCTGCGGTTATTTCCAAGATGGCCTCGGATTCGGTTGCCGCTCTCATTGAAGGGTATGCCGACAGCCAGGTGAACCTGCGCATGCGCAGATGGGATTATCGCAGCAAACTTGCCAATGTTTTTGACTGCTACACGCGCCTGGAATTGCTGTTTCCTGACGAAGACGCTCTTATCAAACTGGCAAAATCCGGCGGCTTGCAGGGCAGCGGCGGGGTGATGGGCAAGGAGCTTGAACGGGCTTTCATCATTAACGCCCTTGACCTCATGTATATATGGTTCTATCAGCCCCGCGCGCAGGATGCCTTCCGGCAGATTGCCAGGGCCATGCCCGAGGCTGACCGCAACGTGCTTGCGCGGGCGCAGCTTGTGCTGACGCGTGAGCGAGAGGTCAGCCAGATGCTGGTGGACGGACTGCTTGGACGTAATTTTTCCCGGCCACTGGCTTTTTACCTTGATAAGCGTAAAGAATATCTGAGGCGGTTAAGCCGTCTGTGCCGTCCCGGAAAGATGCGGGAACCGGGAACATTCTGACGCCATTGCGGTTGCAGTTGGCGCCAGGAAGCCAGATATAGACCAAACGGCAGCAAGAGAACAGCTGATGCCTGCTGCGCAGGCATCAGCTGAATAATCATACGGCGGGCGCGGGCATTTGCCTTTGCGTCGGGCACAGGGCGCTCCTGCCTGACAGGCAGCGCCAGTACACACCGGAAGTATGGGAACGACGCGGTTCCCGTCTTCAAACCACCGTTGCAGGTTCGCCTGCTTCGGTGGTTTTTTGTTGTTGTGGAAAAGTACAATGCAAAACGGTTAGTCATCTGTTTTTTCACGGTTTTATTTTAAGCGGGTGCATTGTGTGGTCAATCAATCAATGGTGTGCTTGTGCAAAAAATAATTTTACACTCTAGTTGATTGTGCAAAAAAGAACTTTTGAATGTGAAACTAAAAGGAAAAAAAGAACTAACTAAATGCTTTGTTATGCTTGCATTGGTTTTTTATATGGTATATTTTTTCCCACAGGAGTCTTTCATACTTACGACAGAGCATTTCACACTAATATCGTTCTGTATAACAAAAGGAGTTACGAATGAGTACGGATCTTAAGAGCATGCATATGGGTCAGATCACCTCGTTCTTTATCCCTAACGTCACCCTGGTGGGCGAGGGATGTTCCAAAGAGATTCCTGCTCGATTGAAGAGCATCAATGGTGCGAAGCCGCTGGTTGTAACTGACCAGGGTATCGTTAATGCCGGTATCCTTAAAGTGATCACCGACATCCTTGATGCCGCCAAGATGAAGTATGCCATATACGATAAGACCATCCCGAACCCCACGGACAAAAACGTTGCAGAAGCTTTTGAGCTGTACAAAAAGGAAAAGTGCGACAGCATCGTTACCCTTGGCGGCGGCAGCTCGCATGACTGCGGCAAGGGCGTAGGCTTTTTGGCTGGCAACGGTGGCAAGATTCATGACTATGAAGGCGTGGACAAGTCCAAAAAGCCCTTCCCCCCGTATGTTGCTGTTAATACCACCGCAGGCACCGCCTCTGAAATGACGCGTTTCTGCATTATCACCGATACCTCCCGCAAGGTGAAAATGGCCATTGTTGACTGGCGCTGTACCCCCAGCGTGGCCATTGACGATCCCGTTCTGATGATGGGTATGCCCCCGGCCCTGACCGCGGCCACCGGCATGGACGCCCTGACCCACGCTGTGGAAGCCTATGTTTCCACCGCCGCCACGCCCATGACCGATGCCTGCGCTGAAAAGGCCATGGAATACATCAACCGTTATCTGCGCCGCGCCGTTGCCAACGGCCGGGACAAGGAAGCCCGCGAAGGCATGTGCTATGCCCAGTATCTGGCTGGTATGGCTTTCAACAACGCCAGCCTCGGTCACGTGCATGCCATGGCTCACCAGCTTGGCGGCTTCTATGACCTGCCCCACGGCGAATGCAACGCCATCCTGCTGCCCCATGTGTGCGAATACAACCGCATCTCCAGCCGCCGTCGCTTTGGCCGCATTGCCCAGCTCCTGGGCGAACTCACCCAGGGCATCAGCGCTGACGAAGCCTCGCGCAAAGCCATCACCGCCATCAACATCCTGTCCAAGGACGTGGGTATCCCTGATGGCCTGGTCGCCCTTGGCAAGAAGTATGGCAAGGAAGTACGCGAAGCCGATATTCCCACCATGACCGCCAACGCCCAGAAGGACGCATGCGGCCTTACCAACCCCCGCTCCATGACGGATGCGGCTGTGGCGGCTATCTACAAGGCGGCCCTGTAATACAGTGTCCTCCAGAATGTAGGCCGTTTGCCTGATGCCCCCCGGTGGGACAGGCCTGTGGCAGACATCGCGGTATGAAAAACGGCGCGGGCTTTCCGCGCCGTTTTTCTTGCTTTTTGCGTTGTGGTTTACGCCCCGCCCCGCTCCGTGTGCCGTGTTTCAGCTCCGCGTATCTGACAGCGGTATGAAATGAAAAACTGCGTGGCTTTGCTCCATAACAAAAAAAAGCGGCATGGAATCCATGCCGCTTTTTGCGTGTTAAGGCAGCCCATGCCCGAGGGGCAGAGGCTCAGGGACGGATGACTTTGTCTGCCAGGTCAAGGCTGGTGACAATATCAAGCATGTTTGAGGTATCGCCCACTTGCTTGGCTTCCAGCAGGCTAAAGTGCGCAAGGCAGGTGCCGCATACAAGCACAGAAACGCCATCGGCTGCCATCTTTTTCAGGGCGTCCAGCGCAGGGCCAGGGTGGGATGCCAGTTTGACGCCGCCGTTGATCAGCACAATACGCCACAGGCGAGGGCCAAGCTCCGGCAGGGTTGCCACAAAATTGCCCATAAGTTTTGCGCCCAACCCGTCATCGCCACGGCCAATGGTCTCAGTGGTGATGAGTACCAGCGTCCGGTTGGTTTCGCCCCGCGGGCGGGAAGCTTCCGTAGCCTGCTGCGGGGCGGATGCCGCAGATTCACCAGCACTTGCCGTGATGCGCCAGCAGTCGGGGCCTTCCTGGCTGGCGGCAACAGTAAAGCCGCGGCCTTCCAGAAAACGCCGCACGTTTTCCCGTGCGGGTTCATTGTCTACCAGCACTTCAAGGGCGTTTGTTCCTGCTGCCAGGGCGTCGCGGGTGCGCATGACGGGCTGGGGGCAGGCCAGCCCTCTGCAATCAAATTGTTCCATGAATATTCTCCTGTTCATGATATATGAGATTTACAACTATTAGGGGTAAGGGTAGTTAGAAAAAAGCCGATAAGCAAGATAAACTAAGGTAGGCATATATGGGCATTGCGCTTCAGGTAGTAATCATTGCCGCTTTGGGCGGTTTAGCCGTTTTGGGCGGTATACAGGGTATGAGCTGGCTGGTGGTCGGCATTATTTTTGTCTGTGCCGGTGCAAACATCTGGCTCTGGCTGAGTGGGCGTTCCCGTGCTGCCCATCTGGCGCAGTATCTGGACGTTCAGGCAGCAGCGCCAGCTGCTGATGGCGATGTGGAACAGCGGGCCATGCAGTGCATTGAAAGCCTGCGCGAAACGCTGAAAACCAAGGCGGACGCCCAGGTTGTGGAATCCTTGCAGGCGCAGAACAGCGAACTTGCCAAGCAGCTCAAGGAATCTGAGGAACTTGTCGTAACTTTGCGCAAGCGGCGTGAAAAGGGCGTTATTGCCCTGCACAAGGCCCATGCGGTGTGCACCAGACTTTCTGGCGACATGCGCAAGCTTGCCAGCCTCATTACGGACGTAAACGGCGGCGTTGCCGTGCAGCGCGACAGACTTGTGGAAACAGGCGCGGCTATGGAGCGCGTGGCAGATTCTGCCAGTCAGGCCTCCCTGCGTGTGCGTGAACTCTCGGAGAACGCCCAGAATTCAAGCGCCAGCGCCGCCACGGGCGAGCAGGAAGTGGAAGGCGCAGTTGGCTCCATTGACAGTGTGCGTGACACCATCGTGCAACTCAAGGAAGCCATGGCTGGGCTGGGCGAAAAAGCCAGCAATATCGGTCAGGTCATGAGCGTCATCAACGAAGTTGCTGATCAGACCAATCTGCTGGCCCTCAATGCCGCCATTGAAGCGGCGCGCGCTGGCGAGGCCGGGCGCGGATTTGCCGTGGTAGCCGACGAGGTGCGCAAGCTGGCTGAAAAAACCATGGGTGCCACCAAGGAAGTCGAGGAGGCCGTAAAGGCCATTCAGGATGAAACACGGCGCAATGTGCTGACTGTGGACAAGGCCGCTCAACTGAGCGTGGACGCTGCAGACAAGGCCACCAATGCCGGTGATGTGATGCGTGCTATTCTGCAAAGTATGGCGGATACCGCCGGGCACCTCGCCAGCATCGCCGCCGGTGCCGCTGAGCAGTCCGAGCAGAGCGCCGGAACCAGCGGCGCTCTGGAAGAAGTGCGTTGTGTGGCGGAAAGCACCTCAAAAAATATGGAAATGTTTACGGCCTCGCTGCTGACGTTTCAGAGCGGCATGGAAGAGCTGGATATGATCGTCAACGCGCTTGTTTCAGGCGACTATGATCAGGCCACCTCCGACAAGTTTGTGGAGTGGACGCCCAAGCTCGAACTGCACGTGCCCCTGGTGGACAGGGAACACAAGCTGCTGGTGGAGTATATCAACGAACTGCATCAGGCCATGACGCATAACAAGCCCGCCTCCGAAATGATCGGTGTGCTCAAGAAACTGCGCGACTACACGGCCACCCACTTTGGTGATGAAGAAAGGCTGTTCAATGTTCCCGCCTACAAGGCCGCAGCGGAACACATGAAGATCCATAAGAAGTTTGTTGCCAAGCTGGATGAGGTGGAAGAGCAGTTGCGCATGGGTACCGCCACCGTGAGCATGGATTTGCTGACCTTCCTCAAGGATTGGCTGGTGCAGCACATCATGGGCACTGACCCCACCTATCTGCCCTACCTCAAGCCCGAGGACAAGGAACCCGCGAAAACGCGGTAGTCATAAAAATCGAAGATGTTTTGTGCAAGCAAAGAAGCCCCGAAAGGGGTTTCTTTGCTTGTGTGCAGGGCTTGCAGAAAAAGGGGCCGTCACGCCGGGCTTGCGTGATGGCCCCTGTGCGCAGGTGGCGCGTCAGACTACTATCTGTTGTTGCCCAGTTTCACTGGGGCTTACTGCCATCTTTTGAAGCTGAGATAAAATTTCAGGGTAGGACTGTGAAAGGCCACTGCCTCACAAAACATCCCGATGCCGGTCTGCCCTATGCGGGCCAGCTGCCCTCGCGCAGCCTGCGCATGCCTTCCTCTCCCACATAGCGGCGCAACTGTTTGTCGGGCGCGTTGAGCAGATCCACCACCAGCAGGGCATCAAGGGTGCCAAAGGTTCTGTCTTCGTGAAAGGCAGCAATGCGCCCGCCCAGTTGCAGGTAGTGTTTGAAAAGTATGGGCAGGGTGCGCCCGCCCTCCATCTGCCGCACCAGCGCGTTGACGGATTTGTAATCAAGGTGCTGGGCAAAGGGCAGTTCTTCGCGCAGTTTGCGGGGCTGTTTGCCACGTACCATGCTTGCCAGGGGGGTATCCCAATGGCGCAGGCGCAGGTGCCGCCAGAGCAGGTCTACCGATTGCGGGCGATAGTTGAGGCCAATGCTGGCAGGGCCAAAAAGAGTACGCACGCCATTGCGCAGGGCCATTTGCCCAATGCCCTTCCACAGCAGAAGCAGGGGCGTGTAATCGCGCTGGTATTCGGGGCAGACGAAGGCGCGCCCCAGTTCCAGTGCATTACCGCACTGGCGGAAAAATTCCGGCTCGTATTCAAAGAGCGAGGCCGTATAGAGGCGCTTTTTGTCATACTGCCAGGTTCCTTCTGGTCGCACCACGCGTGCCCGGTATGAACCGGCAATGTTTTTGCCTTCTTCGTCCATGAGCAGAAGGTGTGAATACAGGGGGTCGTAGCGGTCAGTATCCCGCGCCTGCCCCGATCCTTCACCCAGCGCGCGGAAGGCCTCTTCGCGCCTTCTGGTCAGTTCGTCCAGCAGCAGGGGCGATTCGTCGCCCTCAAGCAGATAGACGCAGTAGCGGCCTTCGCGGGCCAGCATGCGGTTTTCCGGCAGGGCGGCAAGGCTGACCATTATATCCATCTTGGCAGCGGCAGGGGCCAGGGGCTGGCAGTTGGCTGCGTGCCCGGCTGCGCCGTGTTCAGAGCCAAGGGCAGAACGGCAAAGCCCCAGACAGTGGGTGCGCTGCTCATGGTTCAGCCCCGTCAGAATTTCTGCGGGGATGGCCTCGCCCACAATCATGCGGGCAGTGCTGCCCCGTTGTCTGAACAAGGTATTGGGCAACAGGGCCTCGCCCACGTTCTCCTTGAGCGCTGTTGCGGCGATAAAGAGGGGATTCTGCCGCACGGACATATGCAGGGGAACAAAATTCAGGCCGGTGATATCTGCATTGCGACCGCCAAGCCTGCTGAGCAGGCGTGACCATGGCTGCTCTGCAATGCCGCGCCCCAATTGCCAGCGGGCCACGCGCCCGGAAGGGAAAATACCCAGTGCGCCGCCCGACCGCAGGTGGGTTATGGCTGTGCGCAGCACTGCGGCGTTGGCGGCTGCGCCGCCTGAAAGATTCAGGGGCAGCAGCATGGGGGCAAGCTGCGCCAGTTGGGGAATGCGCAGCAAGGCATCGCTGGCAAGAATTTTGAGATCTGGACGTGCCTTGCCGCAGAGGGCAGCAAGCATCAACCCTTCAAGCGCGCCGGAGGGATGGTTGGCAAAAAGCACCACCGGCCCTCGGGCAGGGATGCGCTCCAGATCGCCGCGCAGGCATTCCGTACGCACATCCAGCGCGGTGAGGCAGGCGGTGGCAAAGGTTTGAGGGTCGCCGCACTGGGGCAGTGTGTCGGCCATTTTTTCCAACCGGGCAAAACCCGAAAGCTGACGGGCCAGAGCGCGGGCCAGCCGCCCGACGCTTCTGACCAGCGGACGGCCAGGTGCAAGGGGTAAAATATCAGCATTGCCGGGCATGGGGATTCTCCTGTGCTTGGGCTGGGCATGCGCGTGAGGGCGCATACTCGGCTGGTTCCGTTTTCTGCGCGTCGTAGTGCGCCGATCCTGGCGATGGTAACATGCTGGAGTTTAACAGTATTCGGCGCAGACTTCCTGAGGAAGCGGCGTTGCCTTCATCTGGATCATATTTGTGCGCATGTCGTTTTCAATGTTCTGCTGGCATTCGCAGCAGCGGGTCGCCCCTGGGGCGGCCATAAGGCGGGCAAGGGGAATATCCTCGCCGCATTCTTCGCAGCGGCGGGGGCCGCCGTGCCGCAGGAGCGCCACAAGGCTCTGGAGTTCACGGATGCGTTGGGAACTGCGGCGGGCGCTGCAATGGGCTATGTGGGCCGCCTCAAGGTGGCTGGCCGCGTCCAGTTCGTCCGCGCAGTGCTGGGCCTGAAAAACATCGCGCAGCAGGGTGAGACGGTGCATTTCTTCGTTCAGTTCGCCCTGAAGACGCTGCAAAGTGTGCAAATTGTCCATGTCTGCCTCCTTCGGAGAATTTCCGATGGTTGAACTGTTGCTCTTGGGGCATCATGATTGTGCTGGTTTGCGTTATGGTGACGCCCATGTGAATTTGTGCGTCATGTTGGCGGCAAAGTGGTGGAGCCGGGGCCTGTGTTTTCTGAACAGATTCAGCTCAGGGGAAGATTTGTTGACAGGGGGGTATTTGTGCAATAATTTTCTCATGCATATAATTTATCATCATGATGTAGCCAGGGAGGAAGTTGTGTCCGAATATAGAAAGCCCTCAACGTTAGAGCGGTTTATCCCCATTGTGGACTTTCTGGGCGCTTTTTTGGGTGCTGACTGTGAAGTTGTGCTGCACGATGCCACCAGGCCGGACAGCTCCGTGCTTGCGATAGCCAACAGCCATATAAGCGGACGCCGCGTGGGATCGCCCATTACCGATATGGCGTTACGCCTTATCAAGGACGGCACCTGGATGACCGCGCCTTTTATTACGGGCTATAAAACGCAGAGCAAGGACGGCCGTCAGCTTCATTCGGCAACGTATTTTATCCGTGAAGACGATGGTTCATTGGCTGGGATGTTATGCCTCAACATGGATGCGGCCCCGCTGATTGAGGCGCGCGATCTGCTTGATCGCTTCATATCGCGGGCGCGAATGGAAAAGCCCAGGTCGGACGCTGAAAATGGACATCCTCTTGAAACATTTGCTGAATCGCTGGAAGACCTGACCAGCAGTATTATCCAGCAAGCGGTGAATGGCGCGGATATTCCGCCGGATCGCATGACGGCAGATGAAAAAATAGCTATTGTACGCACCCTTAACGAAAAAGGCGTGTTTTTGCTTAAAGGCGCTGTGGCGGTTGTGGCGCGTCATCTGGCAGCGTCAGAGGCCACCGTTTACAGGTATTTGCAGCGGGTTTCTTCCTGAGGGTGTTTTCTGGGGTATGATTTTTTTCTATCACATTGACAAAAAATTATTATCAAGATAATTTTATTTCACTGCGATAGCTGTGCTTGCAGGGCGTATGGTCTCCTTAACGGGGCAGCGCAAAACATCTTGTTTTAACAACTTGTTAAGGAGAATCCGTCAAATGTCTCAGCGTATTGCAACGGAAAAGGCCCCGGCAGCCATTGGCCCGTACTCTCAGGGGATGGTCTGCGGCACCCTTCTTTTTACATCCGGCCAGATACCCGTTGATCCTTCCACCAAGGCTGTGCCCGATGATGTGGCTGCCCAGGCCCGTCAGTCGCTGGAAAACGTCAAGGCCGTTGTAGAAGCTGGCGGCAGCAGCATGGACCGCGTGGTAAAAACTACGGTGTTCCTGGCTGACATGGGTGATTTCGCCGCTGTAAACCAGGTGTACTCCACCTATTTTGCAGAGCCTTTTCCTGCCCGGAGTTGCGTACAGGTAGCGGCCTTGCCTCTTGGAGTAAGGGTCGAGATTGAAGCAATCGCCGTCCTGTAGACGTAAGTGGGCTTAGCTGTCTGAGCATCGGCGGCATGGGGCCGCTGAACGGTACTTCATCGTCAGGAGACACCACATGTCCAAGAGCAAGAACGAATTCGGCCTTATCCTCAAGCTGCTGGCAGGCATTGTCATTGGCGCACTGATCGGTTTTGCGGCCAATGAAAATGTCATGCAGGTTGTAATGTCTCTCAAGTATGTTCTGGGCCAGATAATCTTTTACACCGTGCCGCTCGTTATCATTGCGTTTATTGCGCCTGCCATTACCCGGCTTGGACAGAATGCCAGCCGCATGTTGATTGCGGCGCTGGTCATTGCTTACATTTCTTCAGTAGGCGCGGCCACCATGTCTTGCCTCGCCGGATACGCCATCATTCCCCATTTGTCCGTTCCCACGGCGGTGGCCGCCCTGCATCCTCTGCCCGATGTGCTCTTCAAGCTGGATATCCCGCCGGTCATGCCGGTCATGACAGCCTTGGTAACGGCTATTCTCATTGGCATAGCATCGCTGTGGACACGCGCTGAAATCATGGTGCGCCTGCTGGACGAGCTGGAAGCTATCATGCTCAAGATCGTGAGCAACGTGGTCATTCCCCTGCTGCCGCTCTTTATTGCCGCCACCTTTGCCGGACTTGCCTACGAAGGTAGCCTCACGCGGCAGCTTCCCGTATTCTTGAAAGTTATCATCCTTGTGTTGCTCGGGCACTACATCTGGCTTGCCGTGCTGTACTCCATTGCCGGTATTGTGTCTGGTCGCAATCCCCTTGAGGTACTGCGCCACTATGGCCCGGCCTACCTTACTGCTGTTGGCACCATGTCCAGCGCGGCCACTCTGCCGGTTTCCCTTTCTTGCGCATCGCGATCTTCCGTGCTTTCCAAAGAAATGGTGGAGTTCGCCGTGCCCCTTGGGGCGACAATCCATCTCTGCGGCTCTGTGCTGACGGAAACTTTTTTTGCCATGACTATTTCCATGTTGCTGTATGGTTATTTGCCCAGCCCGGCGACAATGGCGGTGTTCATTGCCCTGTTTGGGGTGTTCGCCATCGGTGCTCCGGGCGTGCCTGGCGGTACAGTAATGGCTTCGCTTGGCATTGTGGTGAGCGTGCTTGGTTTTGATCCTGCCGGGGTGGCCTTGCTGCTTGCCATATTTGCCCTTCAGGACAGCTTTGGCACAGCCTGCAACGTTACCGGCGATGGCGCAATGGCCCTGATGCTGGAAGGTCTTTTCAACCGGTCAAAAGGCAAGGTCAGCCAAGCCTGAAAATCATGAATATAACAACCCCCTGCAATAAATGCGAGGAAGTATACATGCCCAATTCCCAATGGCCCAGTTTTATTGAACTGCTGCATAAGGAAGTAGTGCCCGCTCTAGGCTGCACTGAGCCAGTAGCTGTGGCGCTGGCTGCTGCCCATGCCGTTGAGGCCCTGGGTTGCCAGCCCGAGAACATAAAGGTGCTCGTTAGCGGTAATTTGCTGAAAAACGGCATGGGCGTTGGTGTGCCCGGTACAGGCGCCACGGGCATGAATATTGCCGCTGCTGTTGGGGCGATTGGCGGAAAGGCAGCGCGCGGGCTTGAAGTGCTGGCGGAGCTTACGTCCGGGCAGGCCGAAGCTGGACGCCGCATGGTCGAAGCGGGCCGTGTCCATGTGGGCATTGCCGAAGGCTCGCCCCTGCTGTACGCGGAAGTTCTCGTGGAAGGCGGGGGGCATACAGGCCGGGCCGTGCTTGAGCATGAGCACACCAACATTGTGCGTATTGAGCGCGATGGCAAAGTGCTGTTCAGCCGTGAACAGCCAGATGGCGCAGCAACTGCAAAAAGTGACGAGTGGCCGCTGTCCATTGCCGCCATTCACGAGTTTGCCACGCAGGCGCCTCTTGAAGACATCAGCTTTATTCTTGAAGCAGCGAGGCTCAACGAAGCGGTGGCTCTGGAAGGCTTGGCCCGGGAATACGGCCTTCAGGTGGGACGCACCATTGATGGCAATATCCGCAAGCATCTCATGTCCGACGACGTGACCACCCTGGCGGTCAAACTGACGGCTGCCGCTTCCGATGCACGCATGGACGGCGTGATGATGCCTGTGATGAGCAATTCCGGGAGCGGGAATCAGGGCATAACCTGCACCATGCCGGTGGTGGCCTTTGCCATGCGGCTGGAAGCAGGCAACGAGGCCCTGGCAAGGGCACTGATCATGAGCCACCTTACCTCAATTCACGTCAAGCATCGTCTGGGGCGGCTTTCGGCTTTATGCGGCGCTACGGTTGCCAGCATGGCCTCCGCCTGCGGTATTGTAATGCTGCTGGGCGGCGGGATAGAGCAGATTGACCGCACCATCCGCAATATGGTGGGCAACGTGGCGGGCATGATCTGCGATGGCGCCAAGACCGGTTGCGCCATGAAGGTTGCTTCGGCGGTGGGTGCGGGCGTGCAATCTGCCATGCTGGCTATGGATGGTATGGGCGTAACCCGCAATGAAGGTATTGTTGAAGACGATATTGAACAATGCATTGCCAATCTGGCCCGGCTGGGCTGCGACGGTATGGCTCAGGCCGACCGCGTGGTGCTGGACATCATGGTGGCGAAAAGCTGAGTTTGCTGTAGCGGCATTCCCTCAGTAGCAAAAGGCCAGAACTGAGCGGCAAGGGTCCCTTCCTGTCGTTGCCTTTACCAATCATGGATAGGGTGCGTGGAAGGGGCCTTTTTTGTGATGCGGTAAATCCGCAATCTGTTCAATAAGTTCTGGCTGCTTTGCCGACTTCAGCACACAAAAGCCCGCCCCGCAATGCGGGACGGGCTTTATATCAGGCTTTACCGGCGGATTGCCGCAGCGGCCTACTTGCCGCAGAAGGACAGAAAGTAGCTGTGCATGCGCGTGTCTGGCGTAAGCTCGGGGTGGAAGGACGTGGCCAGAATATTGTTCTGGCGCACGGCTACCGCCTGACCGTCAACCTCAGCCAGCACCTTTACACCCGCGCCCACGCCGGTAATGACAGGAGCGCGAATGAAAACAGCCGGGAGGGGGTCTGCCCCGATCTCAGGTATGCTCAGATTGGTTTCAAAACTGTCCACCTGCCTGCCAAAGGCGTTGCGGCGCACGGTGGCGTCAAGCACGCCGAGGCGGGGCTGGTCCGAGTTTTCAATGTCGCGGCACAGCAGTATAAGCCCGGCGCAACTGCCGTAAACGGGCATGCCGTCGAGTATGCGCTGGCGCAGGGGCTCAAGCATGTTCCATTCATTAAGCAGTTTGCCGATGGTGGTGCTTTCGCCGCCGGGAATGATCAGGGCATCGATGCCCTCAATATCCTTGAGCTGGCGCACCTCGCGGGCCGTCGCGCCAAGGCTGGCAACAGCGGCCACATGCTCGCGAAAGGCTCCCTGAAGAGCCAGAACGCCTACGCAAAGCTGCGACATTACCAACCCCGTTCCTGCATGCGCTGGGCAGAAGGAATGGTGGAAATTTCAATGCCCACCATGGGTTCGCCCAGATCGCGGGAGATTTCGGCCAGCATGGCGAAATCATTGTAGTTGGTCACGGCCTGCACAATGGCCTTGGCGCGCTTGGCCGGATCGCCGGATTTGAAGATGCCGGAGCCGACGAACACGCCGTCGCAGCCGAGGTGCATCATCATGGCGGCGTCAGCGGGGGTGGCGATGCCGCCAGCGGCAAAGTTCACCACGGGCAGGCGGCCTTCCTTGCGCACGGCGTAGCACACTTCAAGGGGTGCGCCGATTTCTTTGGCGTAGTTGGCAACTTCGGCTTCGGGCAGGCTGCACAGCTTGCGCACGTCGTCCATAACCTGACGGCAGTGGCGCACGGCTTCAACCACGTTGCCGGTGCCGGGTTCGCCCTTGGTGCGGATCATGGCTGCACCTTCGGCGATGCGGCGCAGGGCTTCGCCCAGATTGCGGCAGCCGCATACGAAAGGCACGGTAAAATCGCGCTTGTCGATATGGTATTTGTCGTCAGCAGGGGTGAGCACTTCACTTTCGTCAATGTAGTCGGCGCCCAGAGCCTCAAGAATGCGGGCTTCAACAAAGTGGCCGATACGGGCCTTGGCCATGACGGGAATGCTCACCACTTCCATGATGCGCTTGACGATGGTGGGGTCGGCCATACGGGCCACGCCGCCTGCGGCGCGAATGTCGGCAGGTACGCGTTCCAGGGCCATGACTGCGCAGGCTCCCGCTGCTTCGGCGATTTTAGCCTGTTCGGGAGTGGTGACGTCCATGATCACGCCGCCTTTGAGCATTTCAGCAAGGCCTGTCTTCAGGCGGATGGTGCCCTGTTCCATATCTTTCTACTCCTTCTGAGCCGGAGGCCGGCTGGTGATGATGTCTGCATGCCACACATGCGGCGGCTTTGCTGGCGTGTATATATGTCAATAAGCCGCACCTGACAATATGATACCTGCTATGCTCCGCAACCGGACAGCCCGCCGCAAAAAACTTCCGCCATCGGGCCATGCGGCTTGCGCTTCGGGCGTCCTCTGGCTATGCTTAAGGACTCAAAAGGAAGTATGATGACAGAAAGTTTCCCCATTCTTTTGCCATTGCTTCGCGGCCCATTGCCTTTGCACGCTTTTGAAGCGTCCGCTCAGTCCGGCCAGGCCTCTGCCGCCGGAAAAGGATCAGACCCTCACTGGGCTGGCGCTTTGCGCCTGTGGCCCGGTCTGCCTGATGCGCCTGCCGAAGGTTTTTTTTGCCCGGATACCTATCCCTTTTCACCTCGCGAGGCCGTGGCCTGCCTTGGCGATCTGCAACAGTTGGGCGATGCGGCCCTTTCCGGCCTGCCGGTAGGCGCTGCCGCCGTCGGCAACGCGCGCGCCGCGCGCCGCAGTTCAGAAATGGCAATGCTCTCCGGCCTTGAAAAGTCTGATGGCGATGCCGCAGCCGCTCTGGCGGCAGAGGCGGCCCGCAAGGAGCAGCTTGCGCGTACTCAGGCGCAGAAGGCCCTGCTCTGGGTCTGGCAGCAGGAGGAACGCCTGGTTGATCTGGCGGAGCTGACCGCGGATTTTACCAAAAACGCGGGCGGGCTGGCAGCTTCTCTGGGTGTTGACCCTGATGAAGACCTTGCCGGACTAATGCCGGATGTGCTTACGGGCGACCTTGTGCGCCTTGGTTCGCCCATAGCCCTTGATGCCGGGCTTGTGCCGCCGTGGCGGCTGGTGGTGGCCAACGCGCTCTATTTTGTGCCGCTCCATGCGCCTATTATTATTGAAGGGGCCATGCGTGAAGACGTGCTGGACCTTCTGACTTTTGACCCCGCTCCAGACCGTCAGGCTCTGATTGGCGCGCCTGGCGCAGCTTCTGACTCAGCTCCCGCAGGTTCGCCGCTGCCCATGGCGGTCGAAGTCCGCGCTCCAGGCTGGAAACTGCTTGGGCATACCCGCCCCACAGGGCAGCCGCCGCTTGATGCCGAGCGGGTGTGGATCACCTGGAGGGCCGGAGCATGAGCAGCCAGCAGGCGCAGCCGCTCACCGCGCAAGGTTTGTTCCCTCACGGCATTGCTGGCGTGATCTTTGACTGCGACGGCGTGATGATTGATTCGCGCGAGGCGAACAACATCTTTTACAATCGTGTTCTCGCCTGGTTTGGCCTGCCGCCCATGACCATTGAACAGGAAAATTACTGTTTCATGGCTACATCGCGTCAGGCCTTGCTGCATATTGTGCCGCCATCCCTGCACGGGCAGATCGACCATGTTATCCGCCACGAGGTTGTTTACCAGCGCGATATCGTCCCCATGCTGCGCTTACAGCCCGGTTTTATGGACTTTATCGGCAATCTGCGGAGCAGGGGCGTGCGCATGGCCGTGCACACCAACCGAAAGCTCGATGGAATACAAACGGTTCTGGACATTTTTTCCCTGCCCTCCTATTTTAATCCTGTGGTCGCGGCGGATACAGCCGCACCCAAGCCTTCGCCCGAGGGTACGCGGCACATATGCGCCGCGTGGCAATGCCCTCCACAACAGGTGCTTTTTGTTGGCGACAGCGAGCACGACAAGGAGGCAGCCGGGGGGGCGGGCGTGATATTTGCCGCATTTAATGGCGGCCCGTTACGGGGAGAGATTACGGTGGCGGATTATCCCGGTCTGCACAATGCGCTGGCCGCAGTGTTGCCGCCTGTTTCCGGCCTGTAAGGCTTAACCCCGTTGCGAATACAAAAGAAAGCCACGCTGGAGGGCGCATGATTGTTGTTGCCAATACCATGAGCGCTATTGCCCTGGTGCTCGGGTCTCTGCTTAGTCTTTATTTCTGGATTGTCATTATCGCGGCTGTACTCACGTGGGTGCGCCCCGATCCCTACAATCCCATTGTGCGCACCTTGCGCACCCTTACGGAGCCTGTGTTTTACCGTGTGCGCAAGTGGTTGCCGTTTACCTATTCAAACGGCATGGATTTTTCGCCCGTGGTGGTGCTGCTGGCCATTGAGCTGTTTAACCGGATTGTCATCAACTCGCTGGCCCAGTACGCGATGACTCTCCATTAAAAAAACTGGCACCGCCGGAGGACTGATTTTTTACGCTGCTCCATGCGGATATCTGAGAATCCGCGCCAGGAGAATAAGCCCATACGACTTGTAGCCGCGCTGCACAAAGCCACATCGGCGCAACGGCACAGGCGGGCCGATCCCCTTGAGCAAAAGCCTCAGTTGATGCGCAGGCAACAGCCTATGAACATCTAACAATGGAGATTTCTTATGGATCAGCAAGAACTGGAACTGCTGGAAAAGTACGCTACCACTGATCCGGAGCTGAAATCCCTTTGGGAAGATCACGTGCTCTACGAAAAACAGGTGGAAAAGCTCGAAGGCAAGGCCTTCCGTTCGCCCACTGAAGAGCAGACGCTCAAGCAATTGAAAAAGCAGAAGCTCGAAGGAAAAACCCAGCTCATGGCCGTTCTTGATCGTCTGAAGAAACAAGGATAGCCGGGCTTTTTTTAAGGAGTCGGACATGGAATGTACTGGTGCGCAGATTCTCCTTGAGTCCATGAAGCGAGAGGGCGTGGATGTGCTGTTCGGTTATCCGGGCGGTGCGGTCATTGATATTTATGATGAACTACCGCGACATCCCGAGCTACGCCATGTGCTGGTACGGCACGAGCAAGGAGCTGTGCACGCGGCTGACGGCTATGCCCGTGCCTCGGGCAAGACCGGCGTATGCCTGGTCACCTCGGGGCCTGGAGCTACCAATACGGTCACGGGCATAGCCACAGCCTACTCCGATTCCATTCCTCTGGTGGTGTTTACCGGGCAGGTGCCCACCCAGCTGATCGGCAACGATGCCTTTCAGGAAGTGGATATCGTGGGCATTACCCGGCCCTGCACCAAGCATAATTTTCTGGTCAAGGATATCACCAAGCTGGCCTTGACCATCCGTCAGGCCTTTTACCTCGCGCGTTCGGGCCGCCCCGGCCCGGTGCTGGTGGATCTGCCCAAGGACGTCATGCAGAAGCGGGCGGAATTTGTCTGGCCTGAAGACGTCTACATGCGTAGCTACAACCCCACCTACAAGCCCAACCTGAACCAGTTGCGCCGCTCGGTGGAAGAGCTGGCAAAGGCCGAGCGCCCGGTGATTCTTGCGGGCGGCGGGGTTATTCTGTCCAATGGGGCAGAGGCTCTAACGAGCCTTGCGCGCAAGCTGAACATTCCCGTAACCTGCACCCTCATGGGGCTTGGGGCTTTCCCGGCCACCGACCCCCTGTGGCTGGGCATGGTGGGCATGCACGGCACCTACGCGGCCAACCTTGCCATCAACAACTGCGATGTGCTGATGTGCGTGGGCGCGCGGTTTGACGACCGCGTTACCGGCAGGCTGGCGGCCTTTGCCCCCAAGGCCCGCATTGTGCATATCGACATTGACCCCACATCCATTCGCAAGAATGTGGAGGTGCATGTTCCTGTGGTGGGTGATTGCCGTCTGGCGCTGGAGGGCATTGCAGAAATCTGCGAGGCCAAGCTGGAAAACAAGGACTGGGCTGGTGAACATGCCGCCTGGATTGCCGCCGTGGCCGAGTGGAAGGCGAGCAAACCCCTGTGCTACCAGTGCAACGGCAATATCAAGCCGCAGTCGGTCATTGAGGCCCTTTACGACATCACCGGCGGCGATGCCATCATCGCCACCGAGGTGGGCCAGCACCAGATGTGGGTGGCCCAGTTCTATTCGTTCACTAAGCCGCGCACCCTGCTGACCAGCGGGGGCCTCGGCACCATGGGCTACGGCTTTCCCGCTTCGGTGGGGGCGCAGTTTGCCTTTCCGGATAAAAAGGTCATTGCCGTGGCAGGCGATGCCTCGCTGCAGATGAACATTCAGGAACTGGCAACCGTGGTGGCCAACAAGCTGCCCATCAAGGTCGTCATTCTGAACAACCGCTATCTGGGCATGGTGCGGCAGTGGCAGGAGCTCTTTTACAACAACAACTACAGTTCCACCAACATGGAAGCCCAGCCCGACTTTGTGAAACTGGCCGAGGCCTACGGGGCCGAAGGCTATCGCATTGAAAAGGCTGAAGACATGCGGGCCGTGCTTGAAAAGGCCCTTGCTTCGCCCAACCCTGCCTTCATTGACGTGGTGGTAGAGCGCGAAGAAAACGTGTACCCCATCGTGCCCGCCGGTGCGGCGCTTGATGAAATGTTGCTGGTGTAAGGGAGATGGCTATGCAACGACATGTGCTTTCCGTGCTGGTGGAAAACGAACCCGGCGTGCTTTCCCGCGTGGCTGGCCTGTTCAGCGGGCGCGGCTTCAATATTCATTCGCTCAATGTGGCCCCGGCCCTGGAAGAGGGCGTTTCGCACATGACCATCACCACCGATGGCGACAGTCTTATTCTGGAGCAGATCATGAAGCAGCTCCACAAGATTGTTTCGGTCATCAAGGTGGTGGATTTTGCGGATATTCCCGCTGTGGCGCGTGAAATGATCTTTGTCAAAGTGCAGGCAGAAGGCCCCATGCGGGGCGAAATTCTGCGAACTGTTGAAATATTCCGCTGCAAGGTGGTTGATGTAAGCCCCAATGAGATGACCATTGAGGCCACTGGCGACCAGAACAAGCTGGACGCCATCATCAGCCTGCTGCAACGGTTTGGAATCAAGGAACTGGCGCGCACAGGCGCAGTTGCCATGCGTCGTTCCAAGAAAACGGATTAGGGTTCCGGGACGCGAAGTGCGGCCTTTTGCCGGGGTGTTTGGCACAAAACACCCCGCAAGGCATGGCTGCCCACACACGTAAAGAATCCGGTCGCGCGGCCTTGCGCCGCGAGATTACAGGAGCGTTAGCCCGTGAGCGTGTCAATGGCCCACAAGGTCTCCTTGACAACGCGCATGAGGTCGGGGTGGGGAGTATATCCATTCAAACCAGCCCGGGTCATTGGCAAAGCGTCCCACAGGCGGCCTTGCCCGCCGTATCCAGTCGGCCCCCCTCTGTCCTTGCCGCAAGGGCGGCAAGGAATGTATTTTTGTCTAACCGTGAGTGATCTCAGAGGATGTTCAGATGAAAGTTTATTACGATCAGGATGCAGACCTTAATTGTTTGAAAAACAAGACCGTGGCCATCATCGGTTATGGCAGTCAGGGCCATGCCCATGCCCAGAATCTGCGTGATTCCGGCGTCAAGGTTGTGGTGGGTCAGCGCCCCGGCGGCGCCAACTACGAGTTGGCCAAGGAACACGGCTTTACCCCCGTGTCTGCTGCCGAGGCTGCCGCTCAGGCCGACCTGATCATGATTCTGCTGCCTGACGAAGTGCAGGCCGCCGTGTACGAAAACGACGTGAAGCCCCACCTGACCAAGGGCAAGGCCCTGTTGTTCGCCCACGGCTTCAACATCCACTTCAGCCAGATCCAGCCGCCCAAGGATGTGGACGTGTTCCTCATCGCCCCCAAGGGCCCCGGCCATCTGGTGCGCCGCACCTTCACCGAAGGCGGCGGCGTGCCCTGCCTCGTGGCCATTCATCAGGACGCCACCGGCGAAGCCCTCAAGATTGCCCTGGCCTATGCCAAGGGCATCGGCGGCGCCCGCTCCGGCGTTATTGAAACCAGCTTCCGTGAAGAAACGGAAACCGACCTCTTCGGCGAGCAGGCCGTGCTTTGCGGCGGCGTTTCCGCCCTGATCAAGGCCGGTTTTGAAACCCTGGTGGAAGCCGGTTATCAGCCCGAAATGGCTTACTTTGAATGCATGCACGAAATGAAGCTCATCGTTGACCTCATGTACGAGGGCGGCCTTTCCCGCATGCGTTACTCCATCAGCAACACCGCTGAATACGGCGACTACGTCACCGGCCCCCGCCTGATCACCGAAACGGTGAAAAAGGAAATGAAGGGCGTGCTCAAGGACATCCAGAGCGGCGTGTTCGCGCGCAACTTCATTCTTGAAGCCCGCGCCAAGTACCCCATGTTCCTCACCACCCGCCGCAACGAATCTGAACACCAGATCGAAAAGGTGGGCAAGGAACTGCGCGGCATGATGTCCTGGCTCAAGAAGGACAAGAAAGACTAGTTCCGCTGTTTCAGCCGCAGGCTGAAAGCGTTTTGTTGGGGCTTTTCGCGGTATTTCCGTGAGAAGCCCCATTTTTTATACCTGCTGAAAATAACAAAGCCGATGTCCTTCAAAGGGCCAGCCCGTAGAGGATTGGGACGCAGCCGGCATTATTTCAGGCTGGCAGGGGATATTGTCATACTAAATTGATCAATTTTATCGACTTCTGCATGTTGCAAAAATAGTTACTGTTTGCCACAATCAGGCCATACAGCTTGTATATAAAGTTGTTGTCTTCCATGCGCCGGAGCATCCTGCGGGCTGCATCGGTGTGCCGTATTTTGCGGGCATGGCCTTTCCGCTTTTGGTTTTATCATGTGTGCATTGCTTCCCGCCTTTGCCTTGCGACCGCCCATTTACGCAGCCAGTTACGCTGGTATGACCTGCCCTGGCATTGTGCCCGCGCGGTACTTTTTTGCGCCCCGCGCCCGCTCCAACAGCGTGCGCCTGCGCAAGAGAGTTGGTGCGGCTTTTCGGCGTGTCGGTCTGCACCTTGATTTTTCAGGAGATTAAGACGTGCTCAGAAATTTCAGCATCAGTCAGCGGATTATCTTTTTTGTCATCATCATGATCGCCCTGATTATTTCCATCGCGGGCCTGTCCGTGCGCATGACGGAAGGCGTCATTGCTGACGGCACGGCACTTGCCAAGGAAATGCTGCTCGACTCCCAAAGGGCGCGCATCAAGGATATCACGCACTCCCAGGCGCTTGGTCTGGCGGCCATGACGCAAGGCCAGCCCGAGGCCGAGCAGTTGCGCACCATCGCGCAGTATGTGGACAGCGCCCGGTTTGAGGATGACAGCTCCGGGTATTTTTATGTGTACAAGGGCACGGTCAGTGCTGCCCACCCCTTGCAGAAGCAGCTGATCGGCAAGGATCTGGCTTCAACCGCCGATAGCAGGGGCGTTCACTATGTCAGTGAACTGTACAGGGCCGCGCAGCGCGGCGGCGGCTTTGTGGATTTTGTGTTTCCTAAGCCCGGCTCTGGCGACGTGTTCAAGCTGGGCTATGCGGAAGCTATCGCGGGCACGCCCTTCTGGATTGGCACGGGCGTGTATATCGACAATGTGGACAAGGCCGAAAGCCACCTCATCACCACCATGCGCTCCATCCTGCACAGCAAGCTGGCGATCTATGGCGGTGGTTTTCTGGCGGTTCTGTTGCTGGTGGTCTGCCCGCTTTCCTATGTCATGGTCGTGTCCATAACCCGGCCCCTGGCGGGGATAACCCGGCATGCCCGCGCCGTGGCGCAGGGCAACCTTGATGAAGAATTTGAAACAACAGGGCGCGATGAAGTGGCGACCCTGCAACAGGCCTTGAGCGCAATGGTTGTGAAGCTCAAGGAATTTATCGGTCAGGCCGAGGAGCAGAGCCGTCTTGCTGGCAAGGCCGCCAGTGAAGCCCATCAGGCGCAGGCGGAGGCTCTTGAAGCCGAGCTTAAGGCAAAGGACAAAACCGCTGCCATGCTCCAGGCTGCGGAAAGGCTGGAGCAGGTTGCCCAGGCTGTGAGCACTGCCTCAACCCAGCTTTCGGCCCAGATAGAGCAGTCGGACAAAGGGGCAGTGCATTCTGCCCAGATGCTTGCAGAGGCCGCAACAGCCATGAACCAGATGAACGCCAGCGTGCAGGAGGTGGCGCTCAGCGCCGCAACCGCATCTGAGGCGGCCAGCCAGACACGTGACCGCGCACTGAGTGGAGCGGGCATTGTGGAAAAGGCCGTGCAGAGCATTGGTCATGTTCACGAAGTCTCGTTGCGGCTCAGGGATGGTATGGCCGAGCTTAACGACCATTCACAGGCCATTACGCGCATCATGGGCGTTATTTCCGATATCGCGGATCAAACCAACCTGCTTGCGCTCAATGCCGCCATTGAAGCTGCCCGGGCGGGCGACGCCGGGCGCGGCTTTGCCGTGGTGGCTGATGAAGTGCGCAAACTGGCAGAAAAAACCCTTGCCTCAACCCAGGATGTGGGCAACGCCATCAAGGCCATTCAGGAAAGCACGGCCAAGAACGTTTCGGATATGGACAGTGCTGTGGGGCAGGTGGAGCAGGCCACGGATTTTGCCAATCAGTCGGGCAAGGCTCTGGAAGAAATCGTGGCTACGGTGGAAGCCACCGCCAGCCAGGTTAACGCCATTGCCGAGGCCAGCGGGCAGCAGTCTGCCGCCAGCGAAGAAATCAACCATTCAATTGACGACGCCACCCAGGTTGCGCACCAGACGGCGGAAGCCATGGACGAAGCCCAAAAGGCCGTTGCTGATCTGGCAGTTCAGGCCAGGGGGCTGGCCGAGCTGATTGTGGACATGAAAAACTAGGGGCTGTCCCTAAGTAATTCTTTTGTCCAACTGACTGCGTCAAAAGGCAATTTTTTTACTCCAGTCAGGTACCGCAAGAGTACACGCCTTATCGTAAAAAAGGCCTCTTCTTTTTGTAATACTAAAGGGCCTCTGTGCAGTGCAAAGCCGCGCAGAGGCCCTCTTGCATTCAGGACGCGGAAGTATTCTGGCGGGTCATCCGTCTGGGCATCCCGGCGCTGGCGGATATCTGCTCCCTCTCAGTGCAGCCATTCCGCCCAGGCGGCCTTAAGCCGCGTCACGCAATCTGGTATGTCTTCAAGACGAATTTTGCCAAATCCCAGGAACAGCGTGTCCGGCGGGCATTCGGCCTTGTCCTGCCAGAACTGCATGGTAGGGTAGACACGCACCCCCTGCTCCAGGGCTTTTTTTATAAGCAGATTCTGGTCTGTTCCGGCAGAAAAGCGCAAAAGAAAATACTGGCCAGTGCCGTTGCCTGTAATGCGCAGCCCCGATCCCAGACGGGAAAATTCCTGGATGAACAGCTCAAGGCGGTTTTTGAACACATGGCTCAGACGGCGGATGTGTCTGTCGTACTGGCCGGTTTCGAGCAAGCGGCCAATGATGTACTGGTTCAGTACGGGGACGGTGCTGTTGTATTCGTCAAACATTTCGTGAAAGGCGGCGGCAAGCTGCGGCGGCAGGATCATGTATCCCATACGGATGGAAGGGGATATGCCTTTGGAAAATGTGCCAAGGTAGATGACCCGTGCTTCCGTATCTATGGATTGCAGTGAAGGTATGGGCTTGGAATAGTAGCGCATCTCACTGTCAAAGTCGTCTTCAAGCACATAGACGTTGTTGCTCTGCGCCCATCGCAGCAGAGCATGCCTGCGCCCGATGGGGAGCGTGACCCCCGTGGGGAACTGGTGGGACGGCGTGGTGTAGATGGCAAAGGCTTGCGGCCGGTTGGGCAGGTCGGCCACTTTCAGGCCGTTATCGTCCACTGGCACGGTCTCAATGGGCAGGTGGTTGTTGCGGAACACGGCGGCTGCCTTGTTGAAGCCGGGTTCTTCCATCAGGATTTTCTGCCCGCGCTGGGCTGCTATTTTGCACAGATATTCCAAGGACTGCTGCAAACCGCAGGTTATGACGATCTGGTCTTCCGTGCAGTTCACTCCGCGAATGCGTTTGAGGTAGGCCAGCAGGTTTTTGCGCAGGTAGGATTCGCCCTGCATGGTCTGCAAGGCAGAAATTTTTTCTTCTCTCTCCAACATCTCAAGGCATTCAAAGGTGTATTTTTTCCAAAGGCTTTTGGGGAAAAGATCAACCGTGTGGCTGCTGTTTGTCAGGTCGTAGGCCAGAAGCTGCCCGTGCGTCAGCGTCTGTCTTTGCGCATATATTTCTGGCTGTGCGGGGTGCAGCGCGGCTTGCTGCGCGGCGTGGCCGGATGGCGTGGCTGGAGCGTCAATGCTGGGAACATGCTGCACCACAAAGCCCACACCCCTGCGGGCGGCTATGTAACCCTCCGCCACCAGTTGACTATAGGCATTGTCCACAGTATTGCGGCTGACCCCCAGCATGGATGCCAGCATCCTGCTGCCGGTCAGAACCGTGCCTTCTGCAAGCGCGCCGCAGGCAATATCCTGCTTCAACTGGCTGTATATCTGCAAATACAGCGGCCCGGAGCCGTCCTTGCCCGTGCTGATCATGTCTACTCCCAGGTGGCACCATAAAATATGAGTCATGTGGCACTTTTGATGGTGCCATGTCCACTGTATCAAAGGGGGCAACAAACACAACAAAAGGATGGGAGGCTCCATGTCCACGCAAGGCAATACTGCGCCGCAGGGCGGAATGCGGCGGGGGAACGGTACAAAATATGTTCTGCTGGCGGTGCTGGCCGTGGCCTTTTTGGCCACCGGGGGCATATTTGTGCGACAGAGCGGCCTGTCGCCCATAAATACGGGGATGTACCGTATGCTGTTTTCCATCCCGCTGCTCTGGCCGCTGGCCTATGGCAGGCTTGGGCGGCTCAGCGGCAGGGATGTTGTCCTGCTGCTGTTATCCGGCCTGTTTCTGGCGGGCGATGTGGCCCTGTGGAACACAGCATTCAGCTACACAACTGTTGCCAATGCCAACCTGCTCACCAACCTGACGCCGTTCACGGTTATTCCGGTTTCGTATTTTCTGTTTCACGAGCGGCTGCCAAGGCTGTTCATTCCCGGCGCGGCTGTTACCCTTGCCGGGGTGGTGCTTCTGGTGGGGGGCAAGGCCAGCCCTGTGCCGGGCAACTATTTTGGTGATTTTCTGGCACTGGCCGCGGCCTTTTTTTACGCGGGATTTCTGCTTATTGCCTACCGCCTGCGCGACAGGATGGAGAGCAGCGTCATCATGCTTGGCAGTGCTGTTGGCGGGCTTGTGGGCCTGTTTTTTGCCTCGTGGGCTGTGGAGGGTTTGCAGGTTCCGCGAAGCTGGGACGATCTGTGGCCCATACTGGCTCTTACGCTCTGCGTGCAGGTGATTGGGCATAACATGCTCACGCATTGCCAGGGCAAGCTCAGCGTCAACCTTTCTGCGGTGATCTGCCTTTGCCAGCCTGCCATTGCCGCGGTGTACTCGTGGGCCATATTTTCAGAGAAATTGTCGGGTTTGGAAGTTCTGGGTATAGCGGTGGTGCTGGTGGGCGTCTATATTGTCAAAAAGCAGTACTCGCCAAGCAGGGATAAAGCTGTCGGGGCCGGGCAAAAGGCCGCTGGCTGGCTGCCCCCTGTGATCGCCCGCTGGCTGGGCAGGCGGTGCAAGCCTGCCGTGGCGGAAGAGCCGTAGACAAAAAAATTTCGGGCCTGTAAGGGGTTGTTCCGGCAGAGATGCGCAATGCGCTGCCGGAACAACCCCTTTCTTTTGTACTATTGCTGCATGCTGGACATGAGATTCATAAGATTTTGGGTCTGCCCTGCCAGTTCGGCCACGGCATCCGCCGCTTCGCGCATGGCGGCAGAGGTCTGGCGCGACATTTCGCTTATCTGGGTTATGGCGCGGCTTACTTCATCGCTGGCGGCAGACTGCTGCTCGCTTGCGGCGGCAATGGCATTGACCTGATCCGCCGTGCCCTCAACCGTGGCCACAATATCGGTCAGGGCCGCACCAGACTGGCTGGCGTAGGTATTGGCTTGTTCAATCTGCCTTGCGGCCTTGTCCACAGAATCCATGCTCTGGGTAGCGCTGGACTGGATAGCCTCAATGGCATTGGCAACGTCATGGGTGGAGGCCATTGTTTTTTCCGCCAGTTTGCGCACTTCATCCGCCACCACGGCAAAGCCGCGCCCGGCGTCGCCAGCTCGGGCAGCTTCGATGGCGGCGTTGAGGGCAAGCAGGTTGGTCTGGTCGGCTATGTCTGAAATAACGCCCATGATGCGGTTGATGTTTTGCGTATGCCCGTGCAGTTGGGCCATGTCGTCCTTGAGCGTCATGGACGCCTGATGCACCTGATCGATGCTGCGCAGCGAGCGTTTGACGATTTCTGAGCCGTTTTCCGCCTTGGCGCGGGTTTCTGTGGAGGCCTGCGAGGCAACGGACGCGTTGCGCGCCACTTCCTGCACTGTGGCATTCATCTGCTGCATGGCAGAGGCTGCCTCGCCCAGTCGGGCCGATGTCTCTTGCGCGCCTTTATCTGACTGTTCAATCTGCGCGGCCAGGCGCGCGGTGGCCGCGCTCACTACCCGGGCCACCTCCTGAAGTCTGGCGGCGGCCATCCGCAGGGCTTCGCCTTTGCTTTGGGCCTCGATATTGGCGGCTTCCGTCTGGCGCAGGGCTTCTGTTGCCTTGGCTGACTGCTCCCGCGCCGCCAGCGATTCGCGCTGGGCGCTTTCAATGTGGGTTTTCAGCGCCTGTACCATGGCGACTATTGAAGCGTACACGCCAACGCTGTCGTTATTTGCGTCATGAATGTCGTAGTCTCCGGCAGCAACACGGCTTGCCACAGCCTGGAGTTCGCCGGGGTCTTTGCCAAGTTGATGCTTTATGGAACGCGAAAGTACAAGAGAAACGATGATGCTGAAAAATACAGCGGCAGCACTGAGCGCATATGCGCCTTTAACTGCGCTTTCGCCTGTAGCTACGGCCTCGGCAGACACATGTTTACTGTCTGACTTGGTAAGTGCCATCAGCTCTTCATAGAGTGGTTCAAGGCTGTTAAATAGCGGTGTGTATTTTTTTTCAAATATATTTATTGCCTCTCCACGTTCTTCACATTGTACAAATGCAAGGATTTCTTTACGTACTGTGTTGAGCTTGCGTGAAATTGCATCAATTTTTTCTATCAGTTCCTTTGCCGCAACATGGTGCTGATCTTCTGATTCCCCCACAATGGCAAAATATCTGTCGTGATTTTCCCTGATGGAATCCATCGTGCTGGTGATGTTGGAGGAATAGCGTTCGATCTCTGCTGGCGATGTTTGTGAAATAAGCGCCAATACGTCAGAGCGGATAATCCAGAATTTCAGATGCATTTCCTGAAGTTCTATGAGCGATGGGAGTAACGATGTATCTATTTCAATGAATCTTTTATTCATTGCAGAAATGTTTTTGATCGACATGCCACTCATCGCAAGCAGAACAAGTGTAATGAAAAAGAATGATAATCCAAGTTTTACAATCAGTCGCATAAGCTTTCACCTCCTGGGTTTGTGCTACAGGCACTTGCGATGAATGTATAACTTATGCAAAGAGCGTGCTAAATTTTTCCAGTGGCATGAAGGACAAAATATACAACAAAGCGGTGGTTTTTCTGAACCACCGCTTTGTACGTGCCATGCAGTATATGGGGGACGCCGTCGCGAACCGGGATCAATCGTGATTCATGGCTTCTGCCAATTTCATGAGGTTGCTGGCCTGGGCGGAAAGGTTGGTTATGGCCTCTGCCGCCTCGCTCATAGCCTCGGACGTTTGGCGCGCCATCTCGCTGATTTGCGTGATGGCGCCGCTCACTTCATCACTGGCGGCAGACTGCTGCTCGCTGGCGGCTGCAATGGCATTAACCTGATCGGCAGTGCTCTCGACCGTAGCAACAATGTCGGCCAGCGCCGCACCTGACTGGCTGGCATAGGTGTTAGCTTCTTCAATCTGTTTTGCCGCCCTGTCCACAGAATCCATGCTCTGGGCGGCGCTGGACTGGATAGCCTCAATGGCGCTGGCAACGTCATGGGTGGAGGCCATGGTTTTTTCCGCCAGCTTGCGTACTTCATCAGCAACCACGGCAAATCCCCGCCCGGCCTCTCCCGCGCGGGCGGCCTCAATGGCGGCATTGAGCGCCAGCAGGTTGGTCTGGTCGGCTATATCTGAAATAACACCCATGATGCGGTTGATGTTCTGCGTGTGCTCCCGCAGCAGAGCCATATCGTCCTTGAGCGTCATGGACGCTTCGTGCACCTGATCAATACTGTGCAGCGAACGCTTGACGATCTGCGCGCCATTTTCGGCTTTGGCGCGAGTTTCTGTGGAGGCTTGCGAGGCAATGGACGCGTTACGCGCCACTTCCTGCACGGTTGCGTTCATCTGTTGCATGGCAGAAGCCGCCTCGCTCAGCCTGCCCGTTGTTTCTTGCGAACCTTTGTCCGACTGCTCGATTTGCGCGGCCAGGCGCGCGGTGGCTGTGCTTACTACATGCGTCACTTCCTGAAGTTTGGCGGCTGCTGCACGTAGAGTCTCACTTTTGTTTTGGGCTTCTATATTGGCGGCTTCCGTCTGGCGCAGGGCTTCTGTTGCCTTGGCTGACTGCTCTTGTGCCGCCAGCGATTCGCGCTGGGCGCTTTCAATGTGGGTTTTCAGCGCCTGCACCATGGCAATTATTGAAGCGTAGACGCCGCGCTTTTTAGTATCATCGTCAAGGGCATAGTCCCCCTGGGCCACGCGTCTGGCTATGTTGTCCAGTTCTCCTGGGTCTTTGCCAAGCTGCCTATGAACCACCCTGAGCAGAAGCAGAATGACAGCCATGCCAATAAGTACAGCAACCAAAGATAATCCTGATGAAAAAATAATTGATTGTTCGCTGACGCCGCTGGCGTTTGTAATGGCAATGTTTGCGCCTTCGTTACTCAGGCTGACAATCTGTTCATAGAGGTCAGCCAGCCTGAGAAAGGGAGTGCGGCTACTGGCAAGCAATTGGGCGGCTTCTTCATTTTTACCGGCTCTGATAAAAGCAAGCAGGTCTTTGCGCATGGTTACAAATTGGCCTGATTGCGCTTCTATCTGGGCTGTTATGTCCATAATGGCCTGCTTGCGATCTGACGGCGGCATATTTTCAAGGGCGACAGCAAAAGCCTTTTTGCTGTCGCCAATGCGCCGCAGCAGCCCCGCCATATGTGTATTGTAGTTCTCTATCTCCTTGGGGTCGTGCAGCGTTGTAATGGCCGAAAGATCCCCTCTGGAAGAAAACAGCAGGGCATAGGTGTTCTGGATGGATGTAGCCACAGGAATCCATGTGCTGCCTATGGATGCGATCTCGGCATTCATGCGGGTGAGATTCCTGATGGTCAGGCCGGACGTGATTAACATTATGATAATTATACTTCCGAAAGACAGAATCAGACGTGCTCTCAGGCTCATGGCAGACGATCTCCCCACAGGTGGTGTTGCATGCTATGCACAATAGCGGCTGGTCAAGTTCAAAAAATGATATGGGGCTTTTGTGACAATGCATGTTGCATTGGGAACATCTCTGGCAGGTTTTATTGCTAAATTGATATTATTATTATCCCTGTTCATAAACAAAAAAGCCGACCGGAGGTCGGCGTTTTTGCAATATATGTTGCAGACAGACAAGGATGCCCTGAAAAAACTACTGGGCGCGCATCTGCGCAATAAGGCCCGAAAGTCCGTTGGCCTGGGCCGCCAGATCTTCCACAGCCTCTGTGGCGGCACGCATGGCAGAGGCTGTTTGCCGGGACATGCCGTTGATCTGGTCAATAATACTTGTGACCTGATCGCTGGCGGCAGCCTGCTCCTCGCTGGCGGAAGAGATGGCGGTAACCTGATCAGAGGTGGATTCCACCATCACAACGATATCTGTCAACGCTTGCCCGGATTGCTGGGCAAAGTCATTGGCCTGCTCAATCTGAAGGGCAACGTTATCCACAGAATCCATGCTTTTTGCGGCACTTTCCTGAATGGCCGCGATGGCGTTGGCCACGTCATGTGTGGAGGCCATTGTTTTTTCCGCCAGCTTGCGCACCTCATCAGCGACCACGGCAAAACCGCGCCCGGCATCGCCCGCGCGGGCAGCTTCAATGGCGGCATTAAGGGCAAGCAGGTTGGTTTGGTCGGCAATATCCGAAATAACGTTCATGATGCGGTTGATGTTTTGCGTATGTTCCCGGAGCTGCGCCATATCGTTCTTGGTCGCCAGCGAAACATGGTGCACCTCGCTGATGCTGTGCAGGGAGCGCTTGACTATTTCAGCGCCTTGCTCGGCTTTCTGGCGCGTTTCAAGCGATGCTGCATTTGCGGCTGCGGCGTTCTGCGCCACCTGATGCACGGTTTTGTTCATCTGCTGAATGGCGCTGGCGGCTTCTGTCAGATGGAGCGACGTTTCGCATGCGCCTTTGTCAGATTGCTCAATGTGCGCGGCCAGTCGCGTTGAAGCATCGCTTACCACCTCCGCAACCTGCTGAAGACCCGCGGAAGCGGAGCTCATTGCTTCGGCCTTGCGCTGCGCTTCAACGCCAGCCGCCTCCGCCTGGCGCAGGGCTTCTTCGGCCCGCTGGGCGCTTTGCCTGGCGTTTCCCGATTCCTGATGCGCCTTTGCCATGTTTTCCTTAAGCGTCTGCGCCATGGAAACCATATCTGCATACACGCCGGTTTTGGCGCTGCCATCGTCAATATCGTAATCGCCGTTGGCAACCCGGCGGGCTATGACGGCCAGCTCGCCGGGGTCTTTGCCCAGTTGCCGCCCCACAGAGCGCGTGAGCATCCAGGTAATGCAGATGCTGATGACAACGGCTGCCAGAGTGATGGCAATGGACATGTTGCGGGTTTTTTGCCCTGCGTCAGTGGCGCTTTGGGCCGCAGCCTTGCTGCCCGTGACGTTCATGCGCACAACTTCGCCATAGGTTTCGCCAAGCTCCTGAAACACAGGGCGGTATTTTTTGTCAAAGGCCACGTTTGCCACGCCGCGTCGACCGTCCAGCACACCCTTGATGATGCCTTCGCGCGTCTTGCTTTCCTGTAGGGAAAGGTCGGTAATGCGCGCCATAAGGGCCTTGCCTTGCTCACTGTCCATACCGGGGGTGACGCTGCGCAGTTGCAGGTAGGCGGCCTGATCACGCTGGATGGAGTCCATGGAATCCTGAAGATTCTTTTCGTACTTGCGGATTTCGTCGGCGTAGGTTTGCGACATTATTGACGCAAGATCGGCGCGGAGCGAATTGAGCTGCACATTCATGGACTGGATGGCAGTGACGGAAGGCAGCCATGCCTCGTCAATCTCGCGTACCTTGCCGTTCATTTCGCCCACGTTGTGCATGGTGACGGCAGAAGACACCAGAATGACTGCGATGAGACTGCCGAAAGAGAGCACAAGTTTTGCGCCTAGTTTCATGTGAGGCATCCTCCACGTTCAGCTGAAACTGCCCCGTTTGTCGCGGGCAGCGCTGGTGACAGCATAGAGCAGGTGAACTTGAACAAGTTTGTCTGTTCGCGCGGATTCTACAAATCGCGCCACGAAATGCTCTGGTGGACCGGAGGGGAGCGGCCCAGAAACTGACAGTCTGGCGGAATGCTTGGATACGCCGTAATTCAAAAGTCCGATTGCCAAGCGTTGCCAGTAGGGGGGATGCAACGTCAAAGGGGGGAGCAATCGTATGCGGCATTGCGCGGCATCAGGAACAAGCCGGGCAGAACCAATACCTGAATTTACGGAGAACTGGAAAATAAGTTTATAGCAGAGGCAATATGTCTGCGCAAGATGGTCTGCTGCTATAGCTGAACGTGATGATTGCCCGCATGGGTGCTCGGCTATGGCTGGCTGACCAGCCAGCAGGCCGTGCTGTGCGCGCCGCTGGCGACTGCGGGCGGCATTTCGGCGGCGCAACGCGCAAGGGCTGACTTGCAGCGGGGGTGGAAGGGGCACCCCGCAGGCATGTTGGCAAGGGATGGAACCGAGCCCGGTATGGTTGGCAGGCGTTCAAGGCCGCGTGAACGGGCGCTGGGCGCGGCATGCAGCAATCCCTGCGTGTAGGGGTGGCGCGGGTCGGCAAACAGTTCCTGTGCCGGGGCGCTTTCTACCAGACGCCCGGCGTACATGACGCCCACGGTGTCCGCCATCTGGGCGGCAACGCCGAGATCGTGGGTAATCAGCAGCACAGCCATGCTGCGCTCGCGGCAGCGGGCCGCCAGCAGGCGCAGAATCTGGCCCTGAATCGTGGCATCCAGAGCCGTTGTGGGTTCGTCAGCCAGCAGCAGGGCTGGTTTGCACGACAAGGCCATGGCAATCATGACACGCTGGCGCATACCGCCCGAGAGCTGGTGCGGGTAATCGTCATAGCGGCTTTGCGGCGCAGGAATGCCCACTTCTGTCAGCAGCTCTATGGCAGCCTCGCGGGCTTCGGAGCGGTTCATGCCCTGATGCAGCCTCAAGGGTTCCGTCACCTGATCGCCGATTTTGAGCACCGGGTTGAGAGAGGTCATGGGCTCCTGAAAGATCATGCCCACCTGGCGGCCACGCACGGAGCGCATTTCTTTTTCTGAAAGCTCAAGCAGATTCTGACCGTGCAGCAGAATGCGCCCTTCAATCAGTGCGTTGGGCGGGGTGAGTTGCAAAATGGCTTTGGCCGTGAGGCTTTTACCGCAGCCGGATTCACCAACGAGGCAAACTGTTTCACCCTCATGCAGGCAGAGGTTTACGTTGCGCACGGCGGGCAGCGGACCGTCTGCGGTTGCAAAGGTCACAGAGAGGTTTTCCAGTTGCAGCAGGGGGCTGGCGGCTTGGGTAGAAGGCTTGTTCATGGGCAGAGCCTACCAGAAGGTGCTGGCAAAAAAAAGCCTTGTGGGCTGGGGTGCTGAGGCTGCGGGGGAAAGGCAAAAAGACAGAAAAAGAAAAGGCAAAAGCAGGGGGGAGGTTTTTTGCGGGGTGGGTGAGCCTGTCAGGCTGATTTAAGCAAACCCGACTTTTACGCCCTGGATGCGTCAGCGCCGGGATTTTGATGCTCACGTACTTGAGTACGCTGCGCTCAAAATCCCGGTGCTTCCTTTTCAGACCGCAAAAAGCGTATTTTGCAAATTCGCCCAACACCAGCCATCGCCTTCGCATTCGCTCCGGCGAGTTTAAGGAAGGTGGCTCCACGACCAGCTCCTGATGGAGAACGAATTTTATTGGCGCGTAATTTTTTTACACACTCATGGGTGAAGGAAACTCTGTATCATTGCAGGTAAATTAGTAAAATAAGTATGTCTAAAATTATATTTTGGAGTTATCCGAAAATCTTGAAATGGGAAAAATCACTGGAGTGACAGAAATGGGCACGAAGCCATTATCTAAACCAGCAATAGTATCAATGGTATTTGGCTGAAACAGATATTGATCAAAGCGAAAGCGGATTCTGGCATAAACGCGGCGCGGAGGGAGATCACCTGAGCGAGTGCAGCGAGCGAGGGAAGCTCCCGCAGCTATGGCCGCGTTGCCCTCGCCGGTTTGTGGAAGCTGAAAACTCAAGGGGGTGCTTCGGGGGGGATGCAAGGGGGGCCGAGAAGGGGGCGTAGCCCCATAACCGGCCCCGCCTTGCTGCGCGCCGCACAGGCGTCCCAAACCCCGCCGGAAGGCGGAAAATTGCGCCCGAAGGGCAGAAAAAAATAGTATCGTACAGATCGGCCGAAAACGCGCCTCATCTACGCCCAAAATATATCCCAAAACGTAAAAAGCCCCCGGCTCAAAAACTATGCGTTTCCGCCGGGGGCTTCATTCTGGCTTATAGGACAATATCTAGTGCAACACCTGCGCCTTGCGGAAGTTCACATAGGCCTCGCGCATGGCAATGTAGGGATCGACAGCCACGGTGTTCAGGTCTTCATACAGAGGCAGCACATCGCCAAGGGCGTTGAACCGCAGGCCGCCGCCAACGCCAAGGCCCAGTTCTGTGGGTTGCAGGTAGAAAAGCGGGTCGGCAAACAGATCGCCAGCGCGGCCCACAGTGTCGCGCGCGGAGCTTGGGCCAATGATGGGCCAGACAATGTAGAAACCATGCCCAAGGCCCCAGCGTCCGAGAGTCTGGCCAAAGTCTTCGCCTGTGGGATCAATGGGCACAATGGTTTTGTGTCCCTTTGCCACATCGGCAAAGCCCGCACTGGAAGTGGTGTTGATGACAAACCGCCCAAATTCCACCCCCGCTTCAAAAAAGCGGAACTGTAGAATGTTGTTCACAAACCGTACAGGAAACAGAAGGTTGGAAAAGAAATTTTTCAACCCGGAGCGCAACTGGTGCGGCGTAACTGTTTCCCATGCCGAGTAGGCGGGCTTGGCAACGTAGAGAAAGAAAATGTCGTTGAAATGGAACCAGAATCTGTTCCACGGTTCAATAGGGTCAGAAATACTTTGTATCGGCTCGTTGTCGTAGTCGTCCAGGGTATTGTCTGCGTTCATGGTTCCGTAAGGCGTTACTGTAATGGCCCCGGGTTGAAGCTGGGGTGACTTGCCGTACACAGTGGAGGGCGCAGGCGCCTGGCTGGGGGCGGCGCTGGCTGGCGCATGCCACAAGCACAGCAGTGCGGCCAGCAGAAAACCGGGCACATAGAGATGTCCCGGCAGTGTTGATGAGTAGCTACTGGCCATTGCCCTGCCGGACCTCCTGCGCCTTGGCCTTGACCCTGGCAATAAGCTGGTCAGGGCTGCCGGTGTTCAGAATGTCCTGAAACTGGGTGCGATAGTTTTTGACCAGGCTGATATTTTCAATCAGCACGTCATAAACAAGCCATGATCCATTTTTGGGGAGCATGCGGTAAGCAACGGGGACCTTCTTCGAGTCCTTCATGGTGATGATTGTGCGCACTTCGGTGCGGTCGCCTTTGGGGGACGAAACCTCGCCAGTGTACACGACCTGCTCGCCATTGTAACCGTCAATCTTGCTCAGGTAGGTATTCAGGAGCAGTTCGGCAAAGGCATCGCTGAACTGCTGTTGCTGCGCCGGGCTGAATGTGCCCCAGCGCGGCCCCACCGTGCGCGAAGAAAATTCTTTGAAATCAAAAATGTGCAGGACTTCATCTTCAATCTGCTGGCGCAGCGGGCCGCGCGTGGCAGGATTGACGTAGTCGGGGTTCTTGATGGAGCTGAGGATGCGGCTGATGGAAGTCTCCAGCGCCAGCTGCGCAGGAGAACTCGCACTGGCCGCGCCGGGCAACAGCGCAACTGTCAGCAGCGCAAGCAGAAAGCCTGCGGCTATATGGCGTGTGATCGCATGAATGGTCATTGTTATTTGACTCCTCCGAAGGCGTACTTGCCGATGAGGGAACCGAGGTCAACGGCGGATTCCGTTTCAGTAATTGTGTCGCCAGCCGCAAGGACATGCTCCGAACCACCGCGCGAAAGGCTGACATATTTGTCGCCAATGAGGCCACTGGTACGGATGGAGGCGATGCTGTCGTCCGAAAGTTTCAGGTCTTTGTCGAGCCGCAGGCGTACCACTGCCTGATTGCGCACCGGGTCTGGGTCAAGACCAATGCTTACCACGCGGCCCACCGGCACCCCGGCCATTTCAATATCCGCCCCGACTCGCAGGCCGGAAACAGAATCAAAGTTGGCAGAAAGTTCAAAGCCCTGCTGGTTGAAAACTTCCATCTTGCCCAGTTTGATGGTCAGGTAAGCAACGCATACAAGGCCGAACAGGACAAAAAGGCCCACAGCGGTTTCACGAACAGTACTCATAAGGTTCAGATAGCTCCACAGATAATTCGGCAATAAGATCAAATCTCAGTATAGGTGCGCCATGACAAAGTTTCAAGCCCTACTGTTGAGTAGGTAATCGCGAATCGCCTGGTTATCGCAATTTATTATGCAGGCGGCGCAGCTTTTATGATGCCAGCCAGCGGTCAAGGGCCTGCCGCACCGCCGGATCTGGCGCTTCGCCCATGGCGGCCTGCGTGTCGCCGGGTTCGCGCAGCAAAAATTGCCGCAGATACGGGTCATTGTTTGCCTCAAGCTCGGCCAGCGAGCCGGAAAAAAGCGCGCGGCCTTCGCCCAGCACCAGAACATGGTCGGCAATGGCCCGCAGGCTGGCAAGATCGTGGCTGACCACAATCACCGACATGTCGGTATATTGTCTGCGCATGGCAAGCAGTAGTTCATCCATGCGGGCGGCGGTGATGGGGTCAAGGCCGGAGGTCGGCTCATCGCACAGCAAAATGCGCGGTTCGGCCACAATGGCCCGCGCAAGGCCCGCGCGTTTGCGCATGCCCCCAGAAAGCTGGTTGGGATAAAAATCGGCAAAATCTTCAAGACCCACCATGCGCAGTACGCGCAGGCCCGCCTCGCGAACAAGCTTTTTGGGAAGATTCAGATGTTCTGTGAGGGGCAGGGTGACGTTTTGCACCAGCGACAGCGCGCCAAGCAGCGCGCCATCCTGAAACAGCACGCCCATGTTGCGGCGCATGCGCCGAAATTCTTTTTGCGGCAGGGCAAAGAGGTCTTTGCCGCCTATGAGCACATGACCAGCCTGTGGGCGCGAAAGGCCGATAATATGGCGCAGCAGGGTGGATTTGCCGCAGCCGGAACCGCCAAGAATTACAGAAACCTTGCCGCCCGGAAGCACCGCATTGACATCGCGCAGAACCACATGCTCGCCGTAGCCCACGCTAAGAGCCCGAAATTCAATGTCCCATGCCTGCATGAATACCGCCTGTCGCCTCTGATATGGATTATCGGTTGGAGCAGATTATCATTGAAAGTATGCATCTGCTCTGCACGTTTTTTTGTAAAAACTCCCGCTAAAAATATTTTGCCAGGCGAATCCTTTTCGCTTTTAAGCAAGTATTTCAACGTGAGAATGCCTTGATGTAGGAGCGCCGTCAGCAGGTGGATGGCCGCGGGCCTTGTGGCGCTTTGGCAGTATAATGCAGGGAGGCAGGCGGAACAAGTGCGGTTGATGCGCAACGCTGGGGGCGCGGTCGGCGTGATTTTGCGAAGTTTGGCTGGCTGCGCGGGGGAGTGACCCTTCTTACAAACGGGATTCTCCCCCGCCAGACAGACATCTCAAAATAAAAATGCGTTAGTCGGTGGGCATATCGTCGGGGAAGTCCGCGTTGGCATAGACATTCTGAACATCGTCATTGTCGTCCAGCGCGTCCATGAGTCGCAGCACCTTCATGCCCACTTCGGCGCTCACAGCCACAAGATTTTGCGGAATCATGGCCAGTTCGGCTTCCTGCATGGCAATACCGGCAGCTTCCAGCGCATCGCGCACAGAGGTGAAATCGGCCATGGCGGTGTGGATGGTCCACACGTCATCATCGTCGATAATATCGTCTGCGCCGGCTTCAAGAGCGGCTTCCATAATTTTGTCTTCGGGGTAGGCTGCCTTGTCCACGGCGATAACGCCCTTGCGGTCAAACATCCAGCCCACGCTGCCGTTTTCACCCATGGCCCCGCCATGCTTGGTGAAAAGGTGGCGAACTTCGGCCACGGTGCGGTTTTTGTTGTCAGTGGCAACTTCCACCATGATGGCGATGCCGCTGGGCCCGTAGCCTTCGTAGAAGGTTTCTGTCAGGTCGCCGCCTGCGTCTTCACCCGTACCCTTGCGGATGGCTGCCTCAATCTTGTCCTTGGGCAGATTGACGGCCTTGGCGGCGGCAATGGCCGCGCGCAGACGGGAGTTGCCCACAGGATCACCGCCGCCCTTGGCTGCGATGATGATTTCCTTGGCGGCCTTGGTGAAAATCTTGCCGCGTTTGGCGTCCTGGCGACCCTTACGGTGCTGGATATTGGCCCATTTACTGTGACCTGACATAAAACCTCCGAAACCTCATGTAGAGTATGTTTATATACCCGGCGGCGCGTCGTCGGCAACTTCGTGCGAAGTTTCCCCGGCGGTTTCGCCCGGCATGTGCGCCATTGGGGCCGCGCCCGCCTGGCCGCGAAAACCAAGGCCGACAAAAAATGTTTCCTTGCTTTCGGCCCGCGAGCTCTTGGGCTTGAACGATTTGACCGAATCAAAAGACTTGCGCATAGGCGCGAGCAGCTCCTGAATATCCGGCCCCATAAAAATTTTGACCACAAAGCTGCCGCCCTTTTTGAGGTGCAGACAGGCTACAGCCAATGCCTCAACCGTAAGCTCAAGCGAACGGGCCTGATCCGTAAAGCGCGTGCCCGTAGTGCGCGGAGCCATGTCGCTGATGACAACATCAAAAGGCCCCAGCTCCTTGAGTTTTGCTTCAAACTCGGCAGAGCGGTTGAACACGTCTTCCTGCATGAATGTGACTTGCGGCGGAAACACCGTTTCAGTGCTCTGAATGTCGCAGGCAAGCACAAGCCCACGCGTGCCGACCTTTTCCGCTGCACCCATGGACCACGAGCCGGGGGCCGCGCCAAGGTCGAGAACCCGCTGGCCGGGGCGCAGCAGGTGGAACTTGGAGTCCAGCTCCTTGAGCTTGTAGACCGAGCGGGCGGGATAATTCTCGCGCTTGGCCTTTAGAAAATAATGATCTCGGTATTCTTTCATGGTAAATTCCAACAGGGGATCATACCCTTTTTTATCGCGCTCGCCAAGTGCGCAGTGCAGCCCTTCATGACGAGCCGCGCAAAACTGCCGAACTGGTTGACCTCTGGAGTTTATCAGGATATTTTTCCAATAAGTTTCAAGAACCTTTGATCTCGCACACTATCACCAGTAAGGAGAGGCTATGAAACGGATTCTGTTGGCCGCTTGTCTTGCGGGTTGCGCGCTCGGCTTGGGAGCGCAAACGGTATTGGCGGAAAGCGTTAAAGTTCCTGTGAACAAGATCAGCAGCGAAGGCGTTGGAGAGGCCATCGGCTTTGTTGTTTTTGAGGACGACGGCAAGGGCGGCATGGATATTATGGTTGATGTTGTAGGTATCCCTCAGGGCGGCCACGGCATGCACGTACACGAAAATCCTTCGTGCGCGCCCGCTGCCAAGGATGGCGTCAATGTGGCCGGTCTTGCCGCCGGGGGGCATTATGATCCCACCCACGCTGGCAAACATGAAGGCCCCGGCAAGCATGGGCACAAGGGCGATCTGCCGCTGATAACCGCCGATGCCCAGCAAAATGTGAAGGCCAAGTTGCATGTGACTGATCTGACCACAGCCGACATCAAGGGCCGCTCGCTCATGATCCATGCTGGCGGCGACAACTATTCCGACCAGCCGGCTCCCCTTGGCGGCGGCGGGGCGCGCATCGCCTGCGGCGTGATCAAGTAGGATTATGTTTTTTCATTCACGCGGCGGAAAATTCACCTGTCGCGTGGATAGTTCATGCCTTCCCTTGTGTGGGCCTTGAAGTTCTGGCAAGGGCGCGCCATTATCGGCGCAAAGGATTACCAGCCACAGGGGAGAACCTCCGACTGCCGTAATCGGTGCGGAGTTTTGGATTATTCTGCCCCGCTTGCTTGCCGCAGCGGGGCTTTTTGATGGGACAGTTCCGCAAGGAGCCAGCATTGGCGGAGAAAAATATGGCCGAACAAATTGCGCGCCCGCAGCGAGTTCGCCTGCCGGATTTTGCGGGGCGGGCCGTGAGCCTGCCCGATGGCCCGGAAGCATGGATCTGCCGGGGAGAGGGCGATGCCGTGCTGCTGCTCGGTCTGGGGCCAGAATCAGGAGCAAACCTGCCGCAGGTTTTGCCCCTGCTTGCCAATGCTCCCGCCGTCTACTGGCTGGAATCCCCAGTTGTGGCCCGCGCCCTGGAGGCATGGAGGCAGGAGACCGGGCTTTTGCCACGCGAACCTCTGCCCGTCCATTGGCGTGCGGTGACCGCAGAGCAGGTTGAGGCTTTGTCCGGGCAGTGTCGTTACTACATTTACGCGCCCGGCTTACGGCTTGATCCTGAATTTTGGGGGCCGTTGCTGGGCCGGGTGGATGCGTCTCTCGCCCTTCCTGCATCTGCAACGCCGAGTGGGCCCATGACGGCAGCGGGCAGGGGAGGCTTCCCTAGAGTTGGGGCAGGCGCGCGCGGGGCAGTTCTGCTGCCGGGCAACGATGGGCAGTTGCTGCACCAGGAATTACGCACGGCTATTGCCGAATGCGGTTTCGGGCCGATGGTGGATGCCCTGCCTCAGCCTGCATCTGGCATGGGCGGAGCGCAGGCGTCCCGTGAAGATGATTTTTTGGCCCGCTGGCGCACCCTCTTGGAAGGGGGCAAGCCCGCATGTCTGCTCTCGGTAAACATGCGCGGGCTGGATGCTGATGGGCGCGTTTTCGAGCTTTGCCGGGCCGTTGGAATTCCCGTTGCCCTGTGGTTTGTGGACAATCCCTGGCATGTTTTGTCTGGCGCGCGGCTGCCCTGGTGGCGGGATGCCCATATTTTTGTGACGGATGCCAGCTTTGTGGACAGCCTCAGAGCATACGGCGCAGACCGGGTTTTTCATCTGCCTCTGGCTGTTGCGCAGCATATGTGGCGCGAACTGCCGGATTTTGCTCCCACCTCCTTTAATATGGAGCCGCCCCTGTTTGTGGGGCGTTCCGCCTTTCCTGAAAAAGAACGCTTTTTTGCGGCGGCCAGTGTGCCGCAGGCTTTGGAGGCTGAGGCCGCAACGCTGCTTGAGGCCAGCACCGGCCCGCAGAATGCGCCGCATTTTTTCTGGTGGCATGACAAACTGAGGGGCAGGCTGTGGCCTGGCTATGATGCGCGCTGTCCGGGCCTTGGGGCCGAGCGCTGCGCACAGGCCAACAGGCGACGCTGGCTCTTGGCCGCAGGGGCTGGCAAGGTTGGCGGGCTGCGAGTTATCGGCGATGACGGCTGGAAGCCCCTGCTGCCTGGCACGGAAATACTGCCGCCAGTAGATTACTATACGGCACTGCCCGAAGTGTATGCGCGGGCAGAAGCCGTGCTGAACGTGACGAGCCTCCTATTGCCGCACAGCCTGAGTCAGCGCCATTTTGACGTCTGGGCCAGCGGCGGGTTGCTGCTCAGTGATGCCACATCTGGATTGGAAATCTTCCCTGCGGAATTGACCAAACCCATGACATTGCGCGGGCTAAACGACTTTATGGTCAAGCGCGCATGGTTTCGGGCGCATCCGCAAGCTGCGTATGATCTGCGGCGGGCATGGCGCGAGCATCTGCGCGCGCAGCACGGCTATGATCAACGTATTCAGCAGATTATCGAAAGTTTTGCCTGACAGGCGGCGGAGGCTGGATGCACAGCTGAACAGGAGAAAGGCTTGACAAGTCGAGCGGTTTTGCCTATTGCTCATTTCCTGCGTTAAGCTTTCCATTGTGGGGAAGTAGCTCAGCTGGGAGAGCATCGCCTTCGCAAGGCGGGGGTCGAGGGTTCAAATCCCTTCTTCTCCACCACAATATCAAGGGGTTACGGGTAATACCGTGGCCCCTTTTTCTTTTGTGGTAACACCTATGGTAACACGCAGTGAAGAAAATATTCTTTGAAGAATTTGGAAGAAGCAGGGGGAGCAATAGGGAAGGTACTTTTCCTGAAAACCATATTCTGAAAGGCAAATAAAAACGGGCTTAATACGCCCGTTTTTTTCTTCATTAACGAAGGTATTCCTTCTCCATACCTCTCTCTTTTGGTGAGGGAGGGAGAGGGAGCGTAAAAGTTCATGATGAAGCAAGGCTTTTCTCTTCATCTTACTCTCTTCCGGAGCCGGTCGGTGTCAGTCGCGTGCTCTTCAAAAAGCACAGCGAACAAAAAAAACTCAAGACGGAAAACGAGGCATTTGCGGTTTATGCCGCAGCTCAAGATTAATGTTTTTATACGTTCTTCGAGGAATAAATAGCAAATGAAGAGTGGGTCTTGAGTTTTTTTTAGCTGTGCTATGCCTTTGCACGCGACTGACTGACCGCTCTGGAGAAGTGAGAAAATGCGCGAATCTTCTTGTCGCCACGCCCGCTAGGGCGGGTGGCGACATGGCCTTTCCGCTACGGCGGAGCCGATTAGCGGTGCAATTATTTAAGATGGGGAAATATTGGTAAAAATATAACGCGAAGAGATATTTTCTTGACAGAAGGGCTATGTTCGTGTATATATTTAGAAAAGCCAAAAAAGCGCATGACAATTAGGCATGCAGGTCGTTTTTGGTCTACCCCTGCCACCGATGCCTACAGTGGCAGCAGATTTTGGGTCGATATGAAGGACGCGCATCGGTAGCTTGGCTGTTCGTACCGGAGCGATTAGAACAGCCCCCGCTGATCTTGTGCAGAGAGCAAGATAAGCTTGTTTTACGAATATAGAGTCCCGCCTTCTCTGCAATATCTGCGATGAAAGCCGCCTAGGCTTACACTTTCTTCGCTGTCGTAGGACAAAGGTATTGCAAGATGCTCTTTAAAAAAAGCGGCTCTGGAAATTCATTTTCTAGGGCCGTTTTTTTTCGGTCAAAGGGTCTCTATATGTCTGAAATTCCTACCCCACTTTCTTATTCTCGTTTTCTTTCAGAAAAAGAAGTCGCTGACATCCTTGGAATTTCCATTAAAACCACACAAGCTTGGCGTTTGAAGTCTATTGGCCCGCGCTATTGGCGGCTAAACGGAAAGCTTGTTCGGTACTTGTGGCAAGATATTATCGACTATTTAGAAGGGACGGCTGTCACTCCAAGCCAGTCAATACACCGTGCTTTTTCACCAGAGTTGGTGAATAAATTTCGCGCTGAATCACACGATTCGGCTCATCAGGCATAAGCGGCACTTCCCTAAAAAAGGAAGGCCGCCTCTGCTACGCCCTATAAAAAGGCATAATAGAAGCGGACTACCCAGCAAATGTACTTCGCTAGATAGCAGATTCGACCTTCCATGTCAAACAAGACATGGCAAGCGCTCGTTCTTTTTCTCAAAAAAAGTTCACTTCACCCGCCCCTGAAGGCTCGGCTCTAAAGCCGCGTCTTGATGGACGGGGTGAAGCTATTTCTTCTGTGGCTGCTCTTCAAAATGAAAGCGCCTTACCGGATGAAACGTCTTCTGTCTCTCTTGGGAGAATTTCAACAGAGTCTTCCTTTTTATCAGAGAAAAAATCCCCAAAAGCATTGCGCCGCAACGCTTGGAAGGCTCTTTCGCGTGAAAAAAAATTATGGAAGTCAGATGAGTTTCAGGGCTACTTGATGGACTTATATTTTGAAGCCAGAAACGACAACGACAAAAACAGCCAGAAACGAGCTCTCAAAGTAAGGAACCATTCAGTTCGTGTATGTGGAGATCGCTGCATCCCCACATATGTCACCAATAAAGAAGGTGAAAAATGTGAAACTGGCGCTCCAGGAGGCGCTGAAGTCCACGCAGTAGGCGGCGGTGAATCTTCTTATACTGTCTGGAGTTGGGTTCGATGGTGTGCATCAACCTGGTTTTGCCCACTTTGCGGCCCTAAAGTTATGGCCAGGCGGCGTGAAGAGATCAAAGAAGGCTTGGAAGTACTGAAAAGCGAAGGATGCGGATTTGCATTTGTCACGCTGACGTTTCCGCATCGCGTAGGTATTAAACTTCAAGTTTATATGGAACGGCTTCAAAAAGCCTTGAAATTGTATCGCGCGGGCCGAGCTTGGGCCGATGTAAAAACCCAGTTTGGCATGAAGGGCTACATAAGAGCACAAGAGGTGACGTATGGTTGGAATAGCGGATGGCACCCCCATTTCCACGAGCTGACAATTTTTGACCATATATTGAACGACAAGGAGTCAAAGGCTTACCAAGCTTTGATTCGTGATCGCTGGCTCAAAGTCTGCAAAAAAGTGGGCTTAATTGAGCACGGCAAAATGGGCGATGCGCGGTTGCACGCAGTAGACGTGAGAATTGGTAGTGAGCCAGTTGCTCAAGAATATCTCACCAAAACGGCAGTATGGGAACTTTCATCGCGCACTACCAAGGCGGCAAGGACTGCTGGCTCTGTCCATCCACACGAATTGCTTGCTCTGGCTTGTGAGGGCGATACTCAGGCGAAAAAACTATGGGCCGAATACGCTGTCGGCATGTATAGCCGTGTGGCTGTTTATTGGTCTCCTCTTCTAAAGAAATATTGCGGAATTGCAGATAAAACGGATGAAGAACTTCTGCAAGGATCAACAGATGAAGTCATTTTGGGCGTGCCGGAAGCAACATATCGCTCGATAGCAAATTATCGTTATCAACCTGTAATTCTAGAATTAGTCGAAAATAATAAGGTTAATATTGTCGAAAAGTTTATCAAAGAGCAGCTAAGAGGCCGATGTAAGCTTTTCCGGAAAAAGCCGCCAGATCATTTAATCTAGATATCATCCTCATCCCATAAACCTAAAGACAAAACAAAAACGGCAATACCCCCACTCGTATGAGATGGGGGCATTACTCATGCAGAAAAATCTTTCAATTCACTATACGGCGTTCTAATCTCACCTTGCTGAGGTTAAAATACCAATTATTTCTTTCAAGTTTTTCTCTGCATTGTTGTGATGTCTCAAGTTGCAAATGAATTGCTTGACAAATGTGATGGCAAAAACACAGCCAGCAATTAGTGTTGGCAAAATCAATGAACTGGATTTTCCTCCAGAAAAAATCAGGCCAAACACTAACACAAAGAAGGATATGGTGCGTATCCAGTTCCATATGCTGTCGGCATATGTATTGATGATTTTTAGCCTCGTGCATGTAACGCCTAGAGGTGGATGCCAGTAGTCTCCAGACGTTTTATTCCATACAAGCAATAATTCCGTTTTTTCATCAAAATTGTTTTCAATTATGTATCTTGCCAGCATGTGTCCAGAACGAATTGGGAAAGAGCATGGAATGCTCCACTGTGACTCATCCCCTTCTACTCGAACCCATACTTTTGTAGTAGTTGTTGTGTAAGAGTTTATTTTTATATCAGAACCTCCGCCATAGCCACGAGACACACTAGAACCACCCCCACTCCCTGAAATGTGAAGACGACTTGATTCTTCACTTTCCAGAACTTCACCTTCTTCCATGCTGACAATGACTTTTTTCCCATTTATATCGCGCTCGTGTTTAACGATTAACATATTATTTCCTTATATTATTTTTTCATATTCCATTCTGGACTTGTTCCATTAGTGCGGAACGAAGTGCTTAGTTCCACTCGCCCTGAAATAGAACTTTCTTCAAATGTTGATATGATCACGGAAAAATCTTTTGTTTTGTCTTTTTTATCAACTCTTGGAATTGTTGATTCTATTATTTCTACATAATATTCTTTTTCATTGTTAAATTTTATTGGCTGAAGATTATTGTTTTTTGGCAAAGTGCATATATCTTCGACATATTTATTTCTTTCTGTGGAATTTCTCCATCCACATTTTGTCGAATAGTACAGTTTGTCGTTATTTTTTATCACCTCATCTGTTAGTACATCGTAATTATTTAACACATAACTTTTAACTATTTTATCTGTTACATTCCCATGTTCACGTTGTGCATTTGAGGGCATTTTCGAATACCGAAACAATCCCCATACAACTAGCATACTGGCAACCAAAATGATTCCCTGGTTGATTCGCATCTTACGCTTGTACTGTTCGCGCTCAGCAGAAGGAATTTTTGAAAGTTGGTACTGTGTGAAAATAAACATGTTCCTCTCCTCGAATAATAAGGTTTGAGTTGGATTACTCAGTCTTTGTCTTACCGAGCTGCCATCACAGTGTTCACTTGTTGGCAGCTCGGTAATTTTCAAATAATCTATGATAATGGATTTTGGTGGTCAACAGCTAAGCTAATCTTAGCACATGGATATCATTCCCTTCCTTCGCCCCTCTATAGCCATTGCTATGGCTGAAGCCAGAAAGGCAGCCGGATTGACCCAGCCTCAGCTTGCGGACTTCTCCGGCCTTTCTCGCAGCTATATTGCCGCACTGGAAGCCGGAGAAACCAGCTTTTCCTGTGAAAGCCTCTACGCACTCCTTGGCGTAATGAATGTTGATATTGTCGCCTTTTTTCAGCGCGTAGAAGACTTACGAGCGCAAAAGCCAACAATTTCTAAGCCTGGTCGCGGACGCCGCCGCACCATAACTATCGGAGCCTCACTGTCCGAAGACAAGTAACTCAAAGGAATTGAAATACCCCTTCAGCTGGAACAGCCGTTTCTTTAGGTTTGGCTATTTCTTTCTTTTGCTCCCAATATTTTCCCCCACGAAGCGATTCCTGCCGCATCTGTACCAGCTCACATCTCATTTCCAAGCCACCTGTCCTCTGCGACCGCTCCTCAAGCATTGCTCGTTCAACGCTAAGAGGAAGCCCACTCATCCCTCGTTTAAACAAGAGCTTTGTTTTTTGCCTTCTCGCAATTGTATCACCCAGAGGCTTCTGCGCATGGATAGCTTGGGTGACAGACTTGTGGGCGACATTAACTTGTTCTTTTGAGCTAACAAGCGGCCCATTATTCCTGACTCCCTCCCAAAAACACTCTCCCCTTTCTAAAGTTTTAATTTCTGCGCTGTCTTCACGAACCTCTTTGACCCAATTTAGAGTTTCAGGGTCGCTGCTTTGCAGCAAAATTTTTGTCGTGCAGTTTCCAAGAAGTGAGGAGACGGAGTGTCGTTCTCCGCGTGCGTACAAGGATGCAATGCTTTGCGAAGCAACGATATTTATGTTTTTAAACTCGCGAGAAAGCCCGAATAGCTGCATGTCGTTCAGATTATTTGCGCTGCCTACGTCCATAATTTCCTGAAACTCATCCCCAACCATGAAAGTAAATTCATTTTTCCCAAGCGTTCTCCCATGCTTGAGAATACTTTGATAAAATCTCTCTTTCAGGCATCTTGCCAAAATTGCACCAGTAGCCCCGCATTCGGCAGCAAAGTGGATCAAAACGATTTTTTTCTCTTTGTAGACTAGCCGTGTGAAATCAATAGGGACTGCCCCATCCTCTAGAGACGAGAAGCAGTCCATTAGCCCGCAAGTGGTCTTTATAGTTTTCAATCGCATCAAAATGCGTTGCAACATCCATGTTTTCTGTTGCTGGTTAGTTGCAGAACCTTTCGTGCTTCGCAAGTTGTTCTCAGTTTCGAGAACATGAAAACATTCGGCACTGACAGCATGGTAAAATGATTCGGCTTCGAGCAGATAATCGGGCCATTCTTTCCCCATATTTTGCGCACGGAGCGCACCTAGCTCCTGGCAAAAAAATGACCAGAGGGAAGCCGAAAATTTTTGGTTACAAAGGGCCGCGTAGATGGCTTTCAGCGTTGGCGAAAATTGCTGAGAAAAATGGCTTTTGTGCGCAATTTTCGACAAAGACAGCATTGCAAATGCAACATCTGATGCCAAAGCCCCACCCTTTGCATGCCATGATGCATTAGGGTCACGCTCAACGCCATCAAGGGCAATAACTTGGAAGAGGTCTGCAATTTCGTGCTTCTTAAGACCTGCAAGAAGATTAGTCGGCTGCGCTGTGTGCGAAGAGCCGAATTCAATGACGTCATCTTGCCGCCCGCATTTTAGGGCCAAAGCCCGCGTCTGCGTACCAAGATTCCCTTTGATGTCCAAGATGACACCGCCGAATCCTTGGCGCATCAGTGCGTCAATCATAGGCAAGATAACAGATGTGGTTTTGCCCGAACCTGTGCCGCCAATAATGGCGATTGACCGCGCACCATCAGCAAATGATAGCGTTCTGCCGCTATCAAATGTGAAAAGTGCATTTTCGGATGGTGAAGTCGAAAGAGGCTGCGAGACAACCACAGGCTTGACCGAGGCAAGAAAGCCCAGTCGGTGCTGGCGGTAAGGAGAGTCTGGGAATGTGGAAGGAGTATTAGCTTGCAGACTCATGGATTCCTCCAAAGAGTCTGCCGTTTTCTGTCTGAAAAACAAAAAAAGAAAACGGCAGACAACCAGAATTGGTTCTCACCAATTCCGACTGTTTGCCGTTTTCCCCCTTATAGCAGCTCCATGCCGCCATATTCCGGTGCCCCGGATAAAACGAAGGGGCGTCCTCCCCTTCGGCGCTCTTTGGAAATGAGCGCATAATCGCAAATTGTGGGTTGGGAAAAAACGTAGTTGCAGGGCTTGTTCCATCGACCCTGATCGCGAAGCGCTTCCACCTTCCTGACCACCAGGCAGGGGGGAGACCTTTCGGTCGGCCCAAATCTTTTTTTTGCTAAATGTTGATGACAATTCTTCGATAGACAGTTTTCAAAAAAACGTCAACAGCCATCTCATTAAAAAAATATCAATAAAAACATGACACTTTATTGAGAGCGAGTGACAGGACTTTTTTAGTTCAGACTTTACGGGCAACAAAAAAAATGGCAAAATTGAATACACGCATGTTGTAAGGCAAAAAGACACGAATTCGTTCCGATTGGAATGTTTCTACTAAACTAGACTTATAAAACTCATTTCTCTAGTTGGTGCCTTAAGTTATGGCGTAGCGTGTAGAAGGCTTGCAAGCTTTCAACATAAAGAGAAGAGATACATGAAAGAGCTTATAATAGAACTCACGAATCGATGCTTGAATAACTGTATTCACTGTTCAAGCAAAAGTTGCGGTGCTGGGGGGAAAATCCACGACATTTCTTTGCATGAAATTGAACCTGTGGTATCTAGTGCCATTAATTCTGGCTTTCATCAGGTTGTTTTTTCTGGTGGAGAACCTTTGCTCCATCCTGAGTTTGATTTGTTTGTAAAGTATTTCCACAGCCGGAATATACCTATGAAGGTGTATACCTCTGGAGTTACCGACAGTTCTTTTTTTAATGATAAGGAAAAAATTCATGCTATGTCATGTCTAAACGCCATAACTGTATCCTGTTACGCGTCAGACCGAGATCTGCACAATTCAATTACGCGCAATTCGCAGAGCTATGACAAATTACAAGAATTTATTTCTCAATTTCATAATACAGTAGAATATTTTGAAATGAATTTCGTTCCAATGGCTTTAAATGCACACGAAATGAATGTAGTGTATGAAAAATATAAAGAAATATTAAGTCAATTTAATGTTCTCAAATTAGTATGCCAAGGGAATGCTAAGAATAATTGGGGAAAATTATTTGCCTCCAGGGAATGCATAGATCAAGAACTACGTATTCTATGCGGAAAGCAGAAAACAAAAATTGGCAATTCATTTGGAGAATTATCTAACGCTACCTATCGATGTGAAGCTGGTAGTAAAAAAATGTGCATATCATTTGACGGCTATGTTATCCCCTGCGAAGTATTTAAATCTTCGAGAAAAGAATTCAGACATTGTTCAGAATATGCTTTAGATAAAAAACTTTTTGCGTGTGATGCGGTCAGTTATTCTTTACATGACTATGCCCGTGGATGCCAGTCTGGAGCGATTTTACATGCCAACTAAAACCAATCTGGATGATAAAAATAAAGTTATTTCTTCTATAAACAATGCAGACAAAAAACTTCTAAACAGCATCACATCTGCCGCTAAAGCACATCCAATTGCTATTCTTTCAATAGCCCCGCAGAGGATGAATGACAGTGCGTGTCACTCAACATTTATCACAGAAATCCAAAAAATTTACAAAAAAGATAAATCTGGGACACTTCCGTATGATGTGCTTTCCAGTCACCATAGAGAGCTTACAATAGAATGGGAGCGAATAATAAGAGCTGCCATCGCTATTTTGAGAAAAGCCGACACGCGTGAGCCTTTTCGTGAAAGGTCTCACTCTCAAATTAATCCCTCTGCCTATGGAGTTACACACCTTAAAGAATTTTTTCAAAAGTTTGTTGACTTTGAAGATGTGCTATATGGAGCGGATCGATGGTACCGAGATCATGTTGTTCATGCATATAGAGTTTGGCTTCTTGGGCTTGATTTTTTGCTAAAGGAAAAGCCCGCTGGGGGAATTTTTGCAGATGATTTTTCAGAAGCAATTAGCCTTGAGGTCAAATGCGACCTGGGGCTATTTTGCTCAAAGGATATAGAGCAGAATATACCTAATTCTCAGGCGACTGCTTTACCCATTGATGCTCCTAAATTTGTTTATTCATACGATGAAATTATCGCCATCTGGTCAATTGCAGCGTTAACTCATGATCTAGGATACCCATTAGAAAAAGCGCCCAAAATTCTTCGGTCGATCCAGGATATGATGGCTAATTTTGTATGTTCTCCTGATTTACGACAAGACCTGCGCTTTAATACGGCTGCAGATTCTATTAATGACTATGTTGTGAGACTAATTAGCACTAGAATGTCGCAGTATCGTCCATATTTTAATGATGTAGTAAACGAAAAAGTATACGTTGGGCGGGTACAGCCCAAGTTTTACATAAAATTTTTAAAGTCACTTGAGACATCTCGACATGGCATAATTAGTTCAATAGTTTTATATAAATCATTATTATATTTCTTAGAAACTGATTGTAATATAAGTGAAGACTATCGTTTTACACATGAAGATGTACGTCAGTTTTATGCACGGCGTGAAATCCTACGCTCGATCGCATCCCATACATGCTCAGATGTATATCAAATGTATGTGGCAAGTTTTTCCTTCTTGCTCTTTTTCTGTGATGAATTGCAGGATTGGGGGAGGAATAAATACCACGGAATCAGAGACAGTGATATTCATTTTTTCCCCCCTGAGGTCGTTGAATTTAGCAAAGAGTGCATTGAAATTAAACAAAGCTATGCGATCAAAAGGTTCAAACCTAATGATAATCTTGACTCCACATCAATTGCAATTGCAGCAAAGAGAATTCAAAGTGAATTTGAAAAATTTCGCTTAGTTTATAGGGATGGTATTGATACCACGAATAGAAAATTTTCGTTCAAGAAAAGTATTCAACTTGAGATTTGTGATCTTGATCTGCCCATAACTATAGTCTACTCGATACCGGCTAACAGCGAGGCAACTATATATTATGAACACCCTGGACTTTCTGCAGATAAGATTGTGAAGCACATAAAAGCTATTCAAACCCAAAAGATATCCGTTGCTAAAAATGATTCATCAAGCTGAATTTTCCTTGTGCAAACGCTATCGTTATTGGCTGGGGCGCTCATGGCTTTTTGGTGCGGGTATGGTAACGTGGGTGTTGCTAAACCCCAGTACCGCAGATGCACAAGTTGATGACCCAACTATCCGTAGATGCATACGATTTTCTCAACACTGGGGCTACCAGCGGATGAGTGTAGTGAATCTATTTGCCTTTCGAAGCACTTCACCTTCAAAACTTCTGGCTGAATCTGATCCAATAGGCCCTGATAATGATTCATTTATTTTGAAATCTGCAATTTCAGCAGATATTGTTGTTGTTGGCTGGGGGAATAATGGAACACTAATGAACCGCGATAATGACGTTATGAGCCTCTTATTTTCTGCAGGAATAACCCCCAGTGCTCTCGATGTCACTAAATCAAATTCACCTAAGCATCCACTCTATGTTAAGTATGATAAAAAATTATTTCCGTATATCAATGGTGCCGTGTAGTAATTGTTTAGGCGTGAGAATTCAGTTTTTATTGTTGTTTATTGTGGTTATTTTTGATGTTCAATGTCTATCAAAGCCGCATATCTGACAGAGATCAGAGACTGACGGCATAAATAAAGCCCCACAATTCAAGCATTGCAGCATCTGCCTCCCCCCTCTTTCCATAATTTCTTTCTAAAATATTCCTCCTGTTGGACTACGCTTTGAAGCCCCTGAACCACGGGTTCCCAGCGATCATCCGTATTCTCAAGAATTTCCTGTATGACTTCGTCCAATGACAGACAGTCCTCCAACAGCGCCTGTGCATTATCTATTTGCACTTTGCTTTGGTATAGGTAAATAGGATACAGCAATCCCCCAATATCTTTGAGGTCATTTGTGTGAATACTTTTTATGATTTAACCAACTCACATAGAAAAAATTCAGTTTTTTAATTTTTTGCAAGTATCGAAAACGAGCGTAACTTAAACAATGCAGGGGATTCTCTAGATTCAGATTGATTGTCAATCAAGAGCAGGCTGATATAACTATAAAAAAATTGTTTAATAATTTTAAAGTACAGTCTGTTATAGTCTTTTTAACATTGAGAACTCCCCAGCAATTCAAGCATTGCCATGCTTCTGCCTCCCCCCTTCCTTGTTACCGGGTGTTCTGTGATATTTTGTTTAAAAATATTTTTTAAGTTTTTTATTTATAACATATAGAACTTTCATACATCGCTCATTTTATTGCCCTTGCATGACTTCTTATTTGTATTATTATACAAATTACTACTTTTATATATTTAGTTGAGGTTCATATGCAAGCAGTACTAAGGTTTCAACCGATTGAAAGGAATGGGTTAAAGGCTGTCGGAATGCACAATAGTCGTGGTTATACAGAAGTCAACATGCCTGGGCATATAGATGTGAGTCGATCTTCTTTGAATCGTGTTCTTGTCGGGCCAGCGGTTAAAAAAATTTCTGGAGCGATGGCAGCGGCGATTGAAAAGATTCCAATGGCTCGTAAGTCTTCTGATGTGGGGAAAGACATCGTAATGTGCGAGGCCATATTGTCTGCTTCTTCAGAGTTCTTTCAACTCAAGGGTGCAACTGAAAAATGGAGCCGTCAATCTGTAGAGTGGCTGAAAAAAGAGTTTGGTGAAAAACTTCTTTCGGCTGTTCTCCATCTGGATGAGCAGACGCCACATATACACGCGGTTATTAGGGTAGATGAAGAAAAAAGTCGGATTCACCCTGTTACAAAAGAACGGATGCCCTCGAAAAGAGTGCTTTGTTATTCTGATCGTTTTGTAGACAGGAAAGAAGTACTCACTCGTGCGCGTATAGATGGCCGTTCACACCTAGATACAAAGCTTGGTAGATTTCAAACTCGGTATGCAGAGGCGGTTAGCTCTCTTGGTCTTGAACGAGGACGTGAATCAGCTAGGACTAAAGATAAAAATCTTGTCCATACAAAAACACAATTAGAAGCAGAAATTCAAAGCTTAAAAATTAAAAAAGATGAAGAAATTCAGAATCTTTCTAGGGTTAAAGTGAAAGTTGAAGAAGCTATAAAAAAGATGGAATTGGAAGCAATAGAGAATGGAAAATCCCTTTATCGTAGAGAAGTTGAGAAAGTAAAGCGAAAAATAGAAGATCTTTTCTTATGTAAAAATAATGCGAAACAATTCTTCTTTTCCTTAAGAGAAAATCAGCGGAAAGAAAACATTCATAGAAATACATTTTTAAACAAAGTTAATTGCTATAATAATATTAATGTTGTGGAGATGAAAAATGGATAGTATAAATTTATCATTGTTATTAATGGAAAGTTCTCGCAGATATAATAAACTTTCAAGTGATGTTTTTTCTTTTAGCGTGGAACAGAGTTTATTTGCTTCAAAAATAGCATCTCAACGCGATTCATTAGCCACAAGCATTATAACAATGAATAAAAATTTTGAAATAATAATAGATGAAGAAAAAATTAATTTACTTGAAGATGATAATATACTGTCGTCTTGGAGTAACTGTATAAATTTAGATTTTGCTCTGCAAGATATTTTTAAAGAAGAACAGCATATATTAATGCATTTCCAGTATGTTATAGAAAAATCAGAAAAGTTTATTAATGAGATTGCCGCAGGTGTGAGGAAAGAAGTTTTGTATGGGTGTTCAGTGTGTGGTGCTGTCTATACAGCAAAAAAAGCTGAGCCGATTGTTCCATGTAAAATTTGTGGTGCGCAAGAAAATTTGCAAGCACGTCTGTACTTATAGATGAAAAATTGTTTTTGCGTCTATAGGGCGGCGGGGTAAAAACCCTACCGCCCTATTTGGGTGGTCGAGTGAGGCGAGAGGCATCCATGCCGCGAGTGGTCGAGTGAGGCGAGAGGCA